>CAZSTR010000019.1:0-28370 GCA_964609975.1 uncultured Ruminococcus sp.
GCGGGGGATCCAGGAAACGGATGCAAACCGGGTTACCCTCCAGAGCCTCATACAGAGCCTCAAAATCGCTCTGCTGATAAGGCAGGATTTTCTCCAAAGCGGTCTCTCGCTCCTCGACGGTGTCGGCGCAGATCATCTCACGGAAGGCCGCGATACGATCCGCCTCGAAGAACATATGCTCGGTACGGCACAGACCGATGCCCTCGGCACCCAGCTCGCGCGCCTTCTTGGCATCGCGGGGGGTATCAGCATTGGTGCGCACCTTCAGGCGGCGATACTTGTCCGCCCAATCCATAACGGTCTTGAACTCACCGACGATTTCCGCATCCACGGTGGGGATGGCTTCGCCATAGATGTTACCGGTGGAGCCGTCGATGGAAATCACATCGCCCTCATGGAACACCTTTCCGCCCAGCTCGAACTTCTTGTTTTCCTCGTCCATCTTGATATCACCGCAGCCGGAGACACAGCAGGTGCCCATGCCACGCGCCACAACGGCCGCGTGAGAGGTCATGCCGCCGCGCACGGTCAGGATGCCCTGAGCGGCCTTCATGCCGGTGATGTCCTCCGGAGAGGTCTCCAGACGAACCAGAATAACCTTCTCACCGCGCTCATTCCAGCTCTCCGCATCGTCAGCGGTGAAAACAACCTTGCCGCAGGCGGCGCCGGGCGAAGCGCCCAAGCCCTTACCCAGAGGCGTGGCGGCCTTCAAAGCCTTGGAATCAAACTGGGGATGGAGCAAAGTGTCCAGGTTGCGGGGATCGATCATCAGAACCGCTTCCTGCTCGGTGCGCATACCCTCGGCCACCAAATCGCAGGCGATTTTCAGCGCAGCCTTGGCAGTACGCTTGCCGTTACGGCACTGGAGCATATACAGCTTGCCGTTCTCGACGGTGAACTCCATATCCTGCATATCGCGATAGTGGTTTTCCAGCAGGCTGCAAACCTTCACGAATTCGTCATAGGCTTCCGGGAACTGCTGCGCCATCTGGGAGATGGGCATGGGAGTACGCACGCCGGCCACAACATCCTCGCCCTGGGCGTTCACCAGGAACTCGCCCATCAACTGCTTCTCGCCGGTGCCGGGGTCACGGGTGAAGGCAACGCCAGTGCCGGAGTTGTCGTTCAGGTTGCCGAAAACCATGGGCATGACGTTGACAGCGGTACCCCAGGAATAGGGGATGTCGTTGTCGCGACGATACACATTGGCGCGGGGGTTGTCCCAGGAACGGAACACAGCCTCGATGGCCAGCTTCAGCTGCTCCACGGGGTCGGAGGGGAAGTCCTGACCCAGCTGCTTCTTATATTCCGCCTTGAATTCCTCCGCCAGCTCCTTCAGATCGGCAGCGGTCAGCTCCACATCAAAGGTCACGCCCTTGCGCTCCTTCATGGCGTCGATGAGCTGCTCAAAATACTTCTTACCGACTTCCATAACCACATCGGAGAACATCTGGATGAACCGACGATAGGAGTCATACACGAAGCGCTCGAACTTGGGATCCGGGTTGCCGGCGATCATGGCGGCAACCACCTTGTCGTTCAGACCCAGGTTCAGAATGGTATCCATCATGCCGGGCATGGAAGCACGGGCACCGGAACGCACAGAAACCAGCAGCGGGTTATTCAGGTCGCCGAACTTTTTGCCGTTGATTTCCTCCATCTTTTCCACATTCGCCATGATTTCGGCCATAATCTCTTCACTGATCTTGCGGCCGTCATCATAGTACTTGGTGCAGGCTTCGGTGGAAATGGTGAAGCCCTGGGGAACCGGCAGACCAATGTTGGTCATTTCGGCCAGGTTCGCACCTTTACCGCCCAGCAGCTCACGCATGGTAGCGTTGCCTTCGCTGAACATGTAGACATACTTGTGACTCATACTACTTTTACCTCCAAAAAAATTGTTTTTTCGCGACCGAAAACAGAGGCTTGTCCGTTTTCGACCGGAAGCCACAAAACAGTATAACAGATTTTTTGCATTTTGGCTACTGTTTTTTTGAAAAAAATGAAAAAAAGCGGAATATTTCTTTTTTTTCGAAAAAACCAACGGAACAGCCGCAGAATATGCGAAAAAATTGGACAAAAACGTGACAAAAAACACCGTAGATAAATTTTCCTTGACAGAACCTGCCGATTGTGGTATATTTTTATGGCATTGGAAGCAATATATTGGGCTGTAGTCTAGCGGTAGGACACGTGACTTTGACTCACGCCGTGGTGGTTCAACTCCACCCAGCCCAGCCAGGAAAAAGCACGCTTCGGCGTGCTTTTCCCAATTAAGCGCGCCCTTGGGCGCGATATGCACACCTTCGTTGCGTGAAGCGCCTGCGGGCGTAAGTGGCACACTTGAGCTTCACTATGCCGCAAGGCATACCCTCACATCTGCGTGAACAAATGCTTCGCGAAAAACAGAAAAATCCCGTTCTCCAAGGAGAATGGGATTTTTCGCTTCTTCTCTTCTGGTTTCGTGACAGCTCCCACCGAGCATCATCTGCTTTCGCGGCGGCCCTTTTTATATTCGCTGGAGGTCACATCGAACTTTTTCTTGAATTCTCTGCAAAAATAGCTTTCGTCATGGAAGCCGGACAAAAAGCAGGCCTCGCTGACGGTATACATTTGCGATGCGAGCAGCTCTGCGGCACGGTTCATTCGAAGCTGGTTGACATATTGCATCGGCGGCATCGCAAAGACCTTCACAAAGCAGTTGGACAAATGCACCGCGCTGATATGGCACAGAGACGCCAGCTGAAACACCCGGATTGTCTCCCGCCAATAATTTCCGTGGATAAAATCGACGGCCGGCTACATGACCGAAGCCGCTATACCATCCGGCACGCCAACGACATGAAGGTTGGCCCAGACGGGCGGATTTATGTGGGACCACAAAGCAAAAAAAGGCTGGGGCTTTCCGACGAAACGGACGGAAAGCTGTATTCCATCGACGGGCGGGGTCAGGTGCGCCCTCTGCTGGACGGACTGCGCCTTTCCAATGGTCTGGACTGGTCGCCGGACGAAAGCCGGTTTTATCACACCGACAGCGACACCGAAATTCTCAAAGAATATCACTTTTTTAAGTTTTCCGGAAACATCAAGTCCACCGGACGGGATGTTTCCGTCCCCGGCGTGGACGGACTTTGCGTGGCAGAAAACGGCGAGATTTATGCGGTCTGCTGGGGGAAGGGCTGTGTGGCAGTGATTGACCCCGTCCGCTTCGCGGTTCGCGGAACCCTTTCCCTGCCCGCGACAATACCGGCGAGCTGTACCTTCGCCGGAAAAAACCTGGAATATCTCGCCATCACAACCGCAAGCTATGGCGCAGACCGCCGGGATAAAAACGCCGGACTGACCTTTTTGGGCCATGTGGGCGTCCGGGGAAAAGCACCGTATTGATTTGCTTGGACCGCATCGAAGGAGTGTTGAATATGGAAGCGTAGATCACCGACATCAAAAGAATGGCCGTTCATGACGGGGACGGCATCCGCACACCGTCTTTTTCAAGGGCTGTTCCCTGCGTTGCCTGTGGTGCCATAATCCGGAGACTCTCTCCTTTGAGCCGGTCATCGGATATTATGAAAACAAGTGCATCGGCTGCGGCGAATGCCTCGTCGTCTGCAAAAGAGGCGCACACCGGCTCAAAGAGGGAACACATACCCTCCTGCGGGGGCACTGTTCCGCCTGCGGCGAATGTGAAAGGGTCTGCCTGGGCGAAGCACTGAAGATATACGGCAAAAAGCACACCGTGGATACCCTGCTGGCCGCACTCATTGAGGACGAAGCGTTTTATGACGCAAGCGGCGGCGTCACCCTCTCCGGCGGCGAATGTCTGTGTCAGGCGAAGTTCTGCGCCACCCTGCTCCGCGCTTTGAAGGAACGGAAAATCCACACCGCGGTTGACACCTGCGGATTTGTACCGCGGGAAAGCATCGACCGGGTTCTCCCCTATACCGACACCTTTCCCCATGACATCAAGGCCATTGACGAACAAGTGCATATCCAATGCACAGGCCGATCCAACCGGCTGATTTTGGAAAACCTTCGCTATATCAACACGAAAAACAAAGCCATCGAAATCCGTATTCCCTATGCGCCCGGCTATAACAGCCGGGAAATGGCTAAAATCGCCACCTTTACAGCCACGCTGAAAAATGTGCGGAAGGTAAAAATTTTGCCCCTCCATAATTATGCCGGCTTCAAATATGCCGCACTGGGCATGAAAAACCGCATCCCTCCCCTTCTGCCCACCACCGAGGAAATCCGGGCGGCGGAGGCGCTGTTTTCGGTGCGCTGAGCATTCCTTCTGCCTTTGGGGGCTATCCGCCGGCGCCAAAAAGCATATACTGCTCCTGCAATGCAAATTCTTCTCGCTCATTTATATGCAATTTACATATAGTTTTTTGCGATCGTTTGTGTTACACTTTTCCTCAGGAGGGGTGATTGTATGAAAAATCCATGGAAACAATTAAAGCTTTTTAATTGGCAGCTGTTTTTCGCGCTCTGTGCATTGTCGCTGGTTCCGGCCATATACCAAACCGTCAAAACGGGCATCATTTCCGCCGTAACTCAGCCGTCCGCCTTCGATGTGATTGGCCAGATGGAATGGTTCGACCTGATCGACGAAACCCTGCGGGCATTTTTGATTGTGCCACTATATTCTATTTTGAACAAGGCGCTGTCTAAAGACCCCGCCGCCTTCTCACACGGCGTGTTCAAAACAGGAACGGCCGTTTTCGTTCTGTATGCTCTCTTTTCTGTAGGCGTTCTGTTTTATGGAGAAGCACTGGTGGGCATGATGAATCCCGGTGAGGTGGATTTGCCTGTCGCGAGCCGCTATTTGCGCCTCGAAACCGTCGCGTTTATGCTTGGGATTGTTTCGAGCTTCGTCAATGTGGTGTTCGTGGTTATCGGAAAAGCGAAAAATGTCTATATTTTCCTGGTCGTGCGCACCGGGCTGTCCGTCGCCTCCGACCTGCTTTTCATTCCGCGCTTCGGTATATACGGAGTCGCCGCCTCGAACATCCTTGCCAACGGACTGTTAGCCGCCGTCAGCCTTTGGCTGCTTTTCCGGCAACAATATATCCGTCCCGCGCGCTTTCGAAAAAGCGACCTTTCCCTCCTGGGAGAATGGTGTCGCGTCGGCGTCTTTTCCGGCGCACAGCAATTCGTGGACAATTTCATTTATGCCATCATGATCTGCAAAATGGTAAATCTGGTGGCGGAGCAGGGGAATTATTGGGTGGCCAACAATTTCATCTGGGGATGGCTGTTAATTCCGATTTCGACCTTGGCGGAAATCATCAAGCGTGACTGTGCAGAGGGCTATCGGGCGCTCCGCCGCTCCAATTATTATTGCATCGCCGGAGCAACCGCCCTGTTGTGGCTTGTCACCGTGCCTCTGTGGCTGATTTTCTATCGGGATTTGGAGGGCTTAGCCAACGCCGAGGCGGTGTTCCGCATCACCGTGAAGCTGGTGCCGTTTTATGTGGCCTACGCTGGCTCAATCATTTTCGACAGCATTTTCATCGGCTTGGGAAAAACCGCATATACCGCCATCAATTCGCTAATCGTCAACCTGGGCTATTATGGTCTGTTCTATGCACTATACCGCACCGGAGCGCTCATTTTCTCTATGGATGTCATCATTTGGATGTTCGGCCTCGGCATGGTGGTGCATTTTGTCATTTCTCTGCTCCAGGAACGGCTGTTCTTACGAATGCGCGCACTATAAACAAAAAACGCTCCTCGAAGCGGCACAGAAAAGGCCGCTTCGGGGAGCGTTCTCTTAATATCCCAGATTTTCGTCCACAAGGATCACATGAATACGGTTTTCAACCAGCTGGCGGGCAGAAACCAGCCCGCTGCAACAAATTCGCTGCTCCGCGGAGCACCCCTCGTTGAGGCTTCCGTCCGGATGCACACAATGGCCGGCTTTGGCACAATAGGTTTCCCGATGGAGGCGTTGGGCGTTGAGCGGCGCCGCCACCGTTTTCACCCGCCGCACCGCAGCGGGCAAATCCGGCACAATTTTGTTGACGCCGGCCACCACGATCACCTTTTTCGGGCCAAAGGCCAGCGCCGCCACCCGGTTTGCAAAGCCGTCCACATTATACAGCTCTCCGTTTTCGGTGATGGCGTTGGAGGAGCAGCAAAACACATCCGCGCCAGTGGTGGCGCAAAAAATCGTCTGCCGCTGTTCCTCGGTCAAATCGGGAGCATACCGATCGAGAAAATGGTATTTTCCGGAGCGAAGAAGCTCCAAAACGCCGGTTTGCTGTAGCGTCACCGAGCCCCCCACCGCGACGGTGTTCCCCTCCTCCAGCATGGATTCCACCAGAGGCCGCACCTGAGCGGCAGTGGACACATAATCCGCCGCCATGCGGTTGCGGCGCAAGGCCTCCATCGTTTTTTTCACGGATTCGTTCATATCGGTTCTCCCTTTCTGTCCTGCAGCTGTGTTTCCTTCTTGCTTTTATGTCTCGTTGGCGGTATAATCATATCCGGCTCTCCCAGGAAACCCAAACCGGGCAATGGTCGGAGCCCATCACCTCGCTTTGAATTCCGGCACCGGTGAGCTGTTCCGCCAGCCGGTTAGAAACCACAAAATAATCAATGCGCCATCCGGCGTTGTTCTGACGGGCATGATAGCGATAGGACCACCAGCTATAGGCGCCGGTGGCGTCCGGATGGAGCTGGCGAAAGCTGTCGGTGAAGCCGGCGGCCAACAGCTCCAAAAACGCGCCCCGCTCCTCGTCGCTGAAGCCGGCGTTTCCCCGATTGGTTTTCGGGTTTTTCAGGTCGATTTCCTCATGCGCCACATTCAAATCGCCGCAAAGGACCACCGGCTTTTTCCGGTCGAGCGCGCAGAGATGCGCCCGCAACGCCCGCTCCCATTCCAGCCGAAAGTCGATGCGCGCCAGTTCCTGCTGAGCGTTGGGCGAATAAACATTCACCAGATAAAAATCCGCATATTCCAGCGTGATGGCGCGCCCCTCGGCGTCGAAGGCGGGAATTCCAAGCCCGTATTGCACCGAAAGCGGCTCATGGGGCGTGAAAATGGCCGTTCCGCTGTATCCCTTGCGCAGAGCATAGCTCCAAAAGCCCCGATACGCCCTCCCCTCCGGGCCGGGCGGCAGAAGAATCTCCAGCTGTCCCGCCTGCAGCTTCGTTTCCTGCAAGCAGATGAAATCCGCCGGGTTTTGCTCCACATACTCCGTAAAGCCCTTGCCCACACAGGCCCGCAGGCCGTTGACATTCCATGAAACCGCCTTCATACGGAAAAACCACTCCTTGATACTCTTTTTAGGGGGATTGAACACCTTGATTTGCAACCAATGTCCGCGCCGATGCGGCGCACTACGCACCGAAACCGTCGGCGAGGGCTTTTGCCGAATGCCCGCTTTTCCAAAGCTTGCCCGCGCGGCGCTCCATTTCGGCGAGGAGCCATGCCTTGGAAAGGCCTCCGGCGCCGTGTTTTTCTCCGGCTGTTCTCTGCGCTGTCGCTTTTGTCAAAACGAGGAAATCAGCCATCGCGACCGGGGAAATGCCGTCTCTCCGGAGCGGCTGGCGGAAATTTTCTGCCAGCTGGAGCAGGCGGGCGCCGAAAACATCGACCTGGTCAACCCGACCCATTATGCCCACGGGGTGTTACAGGCGCTGAACCTATATCGCCCGTCCGTTCCGGTGATTTGGAACTCCGGGGGCTATGAGCGCGTAGAAACCCTGCGCGCGCTGGAGGGTTATGTGGATATCTATCTGCCCGATTTGAAATATATCCACGGGGAGCTGGCGAAGGCGCTGTCGGGAGCTGCGGATTATTTCACCTTTGCCGAGCCGGCGATTTTGGAAATGGTCCGGCAAACCGGCCCGGTGCAGCTGGACGAACGGGGACAAATGCGCCGCGGTACGCTAGTACGCCATTTGGCTCTGCCAGGGCACACCGCCGAAACCATGGCGGTGCTTCGCTGGCTTGCGGAGCACAAGGACGCCCTCTGGGTCAGCCTGATGTTCCAATATACGCCCATGGGCGACCTGTCCGACCGGCCGGAGCTGCAACGCCCCCTGACGAAGCGGGAATGTGAAAAGCTCTGGCGCTATATGGAGGAGCTTGGCATCACCGATGGGTATATTCAGGAACGGGAAAGCAGCGGAACGGGAATGATTCCCCTTTTCGACGGAGCCGGCGTTTGAGACGCCTTATTTCAGCTGTAAATAGCCCATTTTTTTCTGCACCTTGCGCAGAGTTTTGTTGGCGATATAAGCGGCGTGGGCGGCGCCCTCCTTCATGAGCGCCTCCAGCTGAGCCTTATCCCCCAGCAGAGTCGTCAAACGCTCCTGTATGGGCGCAAGCTCCGCCGCGACCGCCTCACCGACGGCCTCCTTAAACACGCCATAGCCCTGGCCGTCGAACTCCCGCTCGATGGTCTCATAGGTTTTTCCGGTGACGGCGGCATAGATCTCCATCAGGTTGTTGATGCCGTCCTTGCCTTCCTCATAGCGCACCTGCGCCTCGCTGTCCGTGACAGCCCGCTTGAATTTGCGCAAAATTGTGTTCCGGTCATCCTTCAGCGAGATAAACCCGTTGACATTTTCGTCCGATTTCGACATTTTCTTTGTGGGGTCCTGCAAAGAGCGCACCCGCGCGCCAGATTTCATAATATACGGCTCCGGCACAACAAAGGTTTCGCCATAAAGACCATTGAAGCGCTCGGCGATGTTCCGGGTCAGCTCGCAATGCTGCTTTTGGTCGGCGCCCACGGGCACAAATTCCGGCTGATACAGCAAAATGTCCGCCGCCATCAGCGTGGGATAGGCGAACAGCCCCAGATTGATGTTGTCCGCGTGCTTGGCGGACTTATCCTTGAACTGGGTCATGCGGGACAGCTCCCCGAACTGGGTGCAGCAGGAAAGCAGCCACATCAGCTCGGTGTGCGCCGGCACCTGCGATTGCACAAACAAAAGGCTTTTTTGGGGGTCGAGGCCGATCGCCAACAGTAGCGCAAAGCTTTCCATAATCTGCTGGCGAAATTTTGCCGGCTCCTGGCGCACCGTCACCGCGTGCAAATCGGCCACTCCATAGACACATTCGAACTCATCCTGCATCCCCACCCAGTTGCGCAAGGCACCCAGATAGTTTCCGAGGGTGGGCACGCCGGTGGGCTGAATCAAGCTCAAAACCCGATTTTTTCGGGGAGTGGTCACCTGATTTTCCATTTTTCTCTCTCCTTTTTGCTTCATTTCCGCAAAAAACGGCTTCTGCGAAAAATTTCTCCCTTTATATTACCACACTTGCATTGACTTTTTCAACTGATAAATGTAAAATGTATGCGTGAAGTTATTTTCAGGAGGATTGTTATGTCTGTCTACGATGAATTAGCAGCGCGGATGTTTCCGCATATCACCAAAACGCCGGAGGATTATGAAGCGCTTTACCCGCCCCGCTCTCTTCCGGAGGGCGCACGGGTCACCCGCATCGCCCCCTCTCCTACCGGCTATCTCCATCTCGGAACCTTTTTCACCTCACTGGTTAATCGGCTGACCGCCAACGCCACCAACGGCGTGTTTTATTTCCGACTGGAGGATACCGACAAAAAGCGCGAGGTGGAGGGTGGCGCAGACGACATTCTCAAGGGCATGGGCGACTTCGGCCTGACCATCGACGAGGGCTTCGTTGCGCCGGGACAGGTGAAGGGAGACTATGGCCCTTATCAGCAAAGCGCCCGTGCAGAAATTTATCAAGCTTATGTGAAGCGGCTTGTGGAACAGAACCTCGCCTATCCCTGCTTCTGCACCGAGGAAGCGCGGGAGCAGGCGCGCCAGGAGCAGGAGGTACAAAAGCTGCGCACCGGCTATTACGGACCCTTTGCCCGGTGCCGGTCACTGGATCCGGAGGAGGCGTTGCGCCGCGTGGAGTCGGGCGAAAGCTATGTTGTGCGTCTGCGCTCGCCGGGAAGAGAGGAAAACCGCATAAAATTCGATGACATGATCAAGGGAACCATCGAAATGCCGGAAAACGACGAGGACATTGTCCTGCTGAAATCCGACGGAATTCCCACCTATCATTTTGCCCATGCGGTGGATGACCATCTCATGCGCACGACCCATGTGATTCGCGGCGACGAATGGATTTCCTCCGTTCCGAAGCATTTACAGCTGTTCAAGGCCCTGGGCTTCAAGCCCCCGAAATATGCCCATGTCAGCCCCATCATGGTGGAGGAGGACGGCAAAAAGCGGAAGCTCTCTAAGCGGAAGGACCCCCAGGCAGCTATGCATTTTTATGCTCAGCAGGGCTATCCGGCAGACAGCGTTTTGGAATATCTGTTCACCGTCGCCAACAGCGATTTCGAGGATTGGCGGCGGGCGAATCCCACCGCGGACCGCTTCGATTTCAAATTCAATCTGAAAAAAATGAGCGTTTCCGGCGCGCTGTTCGATTTGGACAAGCTCAACGATGTCAGCAAAATGGTCATCGCCCGCATGGATGCGGCGGCGGTGGAGCAACAGGTGGAGGCCTGGGCCGCCGAATATTCCCCAGATTTCGCCGCGCTGCTGGCGCGGGATCGAGGCTATGCCACCGGCGTTTTCGCCATCGACCGTGGCAACGCAAAGCCCCGCAAGGACATCGCCCGCTGGAGCGATGTGCCGGATTATGTGAGCTATTTCTTTGAGGAAACCTATGAGAATGCGCTGGAGCTTCCGGAGCACATCTGCCCTGCGGACGCGAAGGCCATTTTGCAGGACTATCGCGCCGTTTATAATCCCAGCGAGGACAAGGACGCGTGGTTCGAAACCGTTCGCGGCCTTTGCGAAAAGCACGGCTTCAGCCCGGATGTAAAGGCCTATAAGAAAGACCCTGCCGCCTTCAAGGGCCATGTGGGCGATGTGAGCACGGTCATCCGGATCGCTGTCACCGGGCGGCGCAACACCCCCGACCTGTGCTCCATCATGCAACAGCTGGGACAGAAGCGAGTGACAGCACGGCTGAACGCGGCCATCGACCGCCTGGCCTGAACGTAAAATGGAAAAACGGCGAAAATGGCGAAAAACCGACGGATTTATATGAGGTGACAAATATGGCTGAAAATTCCACCAATTTCATTCACGCGATCATCGACGAGGAGCTGCAGGAGGGCGGCCGGTGCTACGGAAAGGCCGTACACACCCGCTTTCCCCCTGAGCCCAACGGCTATTTGCACATCGGCCACGCAAAGGCGCTGTGCATTGATTTCGGCACAGCGCTGAAATACGGCGGCCAGTGTAACCTGCGTATGGACGACACCAACCCCACCAAGGAGGACGAGGAGTTTGTGGACGCCATCCAGGAGGACATTCACTGGCTGGGCTTCGACTGGGAAGACCGGTTCTATTATGCCTCGGACTATTTCGAGGTCATGTATGACCAGGCGGTGAAGCTCATCCAAAAGGGGCTGGCCTATGTCTGCCAGCTGACGCCGGAGGAAATGCGGGAAAACAGAGGCGATTTGACTCATCCGGCGGTCAGCCCCTATCGCGACCGCCCCATCGAGGAAAGCCTCCGGCTGTTCGCGCAAATGCGCGCCGGAGACTTCGAGGACGGCGCCATGACACTGCGGGCGAAAATCGACCTGGCCAGCGGAAACTTCAATATGCGCGACCCGGTGATTTATCGCATAAACCACTGCCCTCATCATCGCCAGGGCAACAAATGGTGCATCTATCCCATGTACGATTTCGCCCATCCCATCGAGGATATGATGGAAAACATCACCCACTCCCTCTGCTCGCTGGAGTTCGAGGATCATCGCCCGCTATATAACTGGGTGGTGGAGCATGTGGAAATCGACGCAAATCCCCGCCAGATTGAGTTCGCGCGGCTGGGCATCAACTATACCGTTATGTCCAAGCGGAAGCTACGCAAGCTGGTGGAGGAGGGCTATGTATCCGGCTGGGATGACCCCCGGATGCCGACGCTGTGCGGTCTGCGCCGCCGGGGCTACACTCCCGGCTCCGTGCGCACCTTCTGCGAAAAAATCGGCGTCGCCAAGGTGCCGAACACCGTGGAGGTGGCTCTGCTGGAAGCCTGCCTGCGGGAGGATCTCAACGAAAATGCCCGCCGTGCCATGGCGATTCTGCGTCCGGTGCGGCTCACCCTGACCAACTATCCGGAGGACGCCCAGGATGTGTTCGAGGTGGAAAACAACCCAGCGAAACCGGAGGAGGGAACCCGCAAGGTCACCTTTTCCAAGCATCTCTGGATTGAGCAGGAGGATTTCATGGAAGAGCCGGTGAAGGGCTATTTCCGCCTGTTCCCCGGAAACGAGGTGCGGCTGAAATCCGCCTATGTGATCCGTTGCACCGGCTGTGTGAAGGATGAAAACGGCCATGTCGTCGAGGTTTTCGCCGAATATGACCCCGAAAGCAAGGGCGGCAACACCGCCGACGGACGCAAGGTAAAAAGCACCATCCACTGGGTGGACGCCGCCACGGCTGTGGAGGCAGAGGTGCGGCTGTATTCCAACCTGTTCGCCGACCCGGACCCGGATGCCGGTGACAAGGATTTTTTGGACTGCCTCGCTCCCTACTCGCTGGAGACGCTCACCGATTGCAAACTGGAGGCGGCACTGGCCGACGCCGAAGCCCCCGCTTCCTTCCAGTTTATGCGTTTGGGCTATTTCTGCGTGGACAACAAGGACAGCGCGCCCGGTCATTTGGTGTTCAACCGCTCTGTTTCCCTCAAGGACAGCTTCAAAAAATAAAGCCTTCAACAACAAAAGCCCCCGGCTCTGCCGGGGGCTTTTCTCATCTCATCTGTCCTTTTCAAGTCGGTGCAAAAAACCCGTGAAATAATCCGGCAGGGGGCTGTCGAAATACAGCTTTTCGCCGGTGACCGGGTGTATGAATTCGATTTCCTTCGCATGGAGGCATTGACCCGCAAGCGCCCCACATTCCCACGGCATCCGCGCCGGGCCATACAGAGGGTCTCCCGCCAGTGGATGTCCCAAGCCGGCCATATGCACCCGAATTTGATGGGTACGCCCGGTTTCCAGCTGTAAGCGCAGATGGGTATAGGCGCCGCGCCGCCCGTTCCCCGGAAAAGTTTCCAGCACCCGATAATGGGTGATGGCCTCCTTCCCGCCGGCGGGCAAAATCGCCATTTTCTTTCGGTGAGTCGGGTGCCGCCCCAGTTGTGTATGCACCGTTCCGCACACATCCGCAAAGGAGCCCATCGCCACCGCCTCATACACCCGTGTAAAGCTATGCACCTTTATCTGCTCGGCAAGCCCGCGGTGAGCGATATCGTTTTTCGCCACAATCAGCAGGCCGCTGGTGTCCTTGTCGATACGATGGACGATTCCCGGCCGCAACACGCCATTGATTCCGGAAAGCTCGCCGGCACAATGTGCCAACAGTGCATTGACCAGCGTTCCCTCATAATGCCCCGCCGCCGGATGCACCACCATTCCCTGGGGCTTGTTCACAACCAGCAAATCCCGATCCTCATACACAATATCCAGCGGGATGTTTTCCGGCTGTGCCGCATATTCCACCGGCTCCGGCACGGTTACCGACACCGCCTCGCCTTCCCGCAGACGGCGATTTTTGGCTGCCGGCTTCCCATCGACCAGCACAAGCTCCTGCTCAATCCAGCCTTGGGCGGCGGAGCGGCTGACGCCGGCTTTTTCGGCCACAAAGGCATCCAGCCGCATACCCGCCTGCTCTGCGCCCACCGGCTCAGTTTTCGTCTGTGTCTCCATGCGGATTTCCTGCCTTTCTGCCACCGATGCCGAAAAGCGCCGTACGCAACGGCGTCTCCTCCTCCTCTTTCCACAGGAAAAGGAAAAAAACGAATAGCAAAACCGCGCCCACCGTCACATAGCAATCGGCACCGTTAAAAATCGGAAAATCTATGAGCTTGAAATAAAGAAAATCAATTACATAGCCCCGGAAAATCCGGTCGATTAAATTCCCGATTCCTCCAGCCATAATCAGCAGCGCACTCAGCTGAAACACGCGGGAATGACGCCAGACACTGCGTACAAGCAGCACCAGCATCAGCGCCACCACCACCAGCGTCAGCGGGATAAAAATCCACCGCTGTCCCTGGAGCATACCAAAGGCCACACCGCGGTTTTCGCAATATTGCAGCTCAAATACACCCGGCCAAAGGGGAAGCCCCGCGCCGCCCTGAAAATGAGTCAACGCCAGCCATTTCGTCCATTGATCCAGCCCAACAAGCCCCAAAACAAGGGCGATCATCCAAACCATAGCTTTCCTCCAAAAAAGCGAACCGGAGCTATCCCGCGCAGGGCGCGACGGCTCCGGTTCTTCTCTCATTCATCCTCCAACGAAAACCGGGACAAATCAAATCGGGGTACGGCAACGGTCTCCGGCTCAGCCTCCGAAGCGAACAAAGTCTCCGCCTCGACCTCGGCGGGCGCGGCCGGCTCCTCCACCGCAGGCACAGCAGCGCTCTCCGCCGCTTCCTCCGTTTTCTCCGTCTTTTCTGTCGGTTCCGCTTTTTCGGCCTTTTCTGGCTCTGTCGCAGGGGCCGACTCCGCCGGCGCATCCTCCAAAACCCCAATCAGGGTCAAATGCTCCCGATAAATGGACATCAGCCGCGCCTTGAAGGCGGCCACCTCATTGCGCACCCGCACCATCTCCGCCTTTTCCGCCTCGATGGTCGCCTGCGCCGTTTCCCGCACATGGGCAGCTTCCTCGCCGGCATCGGCCAAAATCTGCTCCGCCTTTTGGCGAGCCTCCTCCAGGATGGTGTCGCTCATCCGCCGCGCATCCAACAGCGCCGTGCGGATGCTGTCCTCCCGCTCACGATAATCCACAATGGACTCGGCCAGCACCTGCATTTTCTGCTCATCCGCCGCATGGGTGCTCGTCAAAATGTCCACCGTTTCCGCACAGCGATCCAAAAATTCATCCACCTCGTCGGTGCGATAGCCGCCGAAGCTCTTGGAAAACTGCACCCGCTGAATATCCTCCACGGTCAACAAAGCGTTCGCCTCTGTTCCCTGTTCCTTCATCATCGCCACGATTGTCTCATCCTTCCGTCAGATGTATTTTCTTGCCTCTATGTTTAACCGTCCTTTTCGGGTCACCGGCCCCAGCCGATCCAGCGCAAAGCGCCCAAAGCCCCGCACCGAAAGCACGCAGGGGGCATCTAACTGTGCGCTCACCGAGGAAGCCGGCCGGTGATCCACCTGCACCGCCCCTTCGGTGATCAGCCGCGCCGCCTCGTCGCGGGAAATATGCAAAAGCGCCTTCAAAATTCCGTCCAGACGGGGCGAGGCCACTGTTTCCCGCAGAGAAACAAAGCTGTGCGCCGCCGGAAGAGCGTCGGTATACCCGATTTCCCATCGGCCGCCCTCGCCGCCGATTTTTCCAATCTGCTCCTGCACAAAGAGAACAATCTCCTCGCGCAAAAAGGCCAAACAAAGCCCCTCAGCGCAGAGAATATCTCCCACCGTCTCCCGGCGAATTCCGGCGGACAACAGCGTTCCCAGCACATCCCGATGGGTCAGCCGTCGCTCCTTTCGGTGATGAAAGGCGCAGGCCGTCAGCGGAAACAAATCACCCTCCGGCGGGATATATTCCGGAAAAACGCCCAAAAGCTTTCGCTCCGCCTCCGGAAATCCGCCAAACAGCATCCATTCCACCCCCGTCTGCTTCTTCAGCCAGGGAAGCAACGCCGCCTGCTCGCCCTCATCCAGAAAGCCGAGAAAACAAGGGGCGCCGCGCCTGTCACACAGACGCAGCGTATCCTCGGCGCGGGCTATCAGCCCGTTTTGTTCAAAGGGATCAGAAATACAGCCCATTGTTTTCCAGCTCGTCCAGCAAATCGCCCATCAGCCCCACATTATAGGGGGTGATGATGAAGGTGCAGTTCGCCACCTTCTTGATTTGTCCGTCGTTGGCATAGGCCACGCCGCTGAGGAAGTCCAAAATCCGGCGCGCCACATCCTTGTTGGCGGATTCCAGATTCAGCACCACCGTACGCTTCGCATTGAGGTGGTCGGCCACAGCGCTGGCGTCATCGAAGCGCTCCGGCTTCACCAAAACCACCTGCAGCTGTGCCGTGGCATGGATGTTCACCACCTTGTTTCCACGCTTCGTCTCCGCAGGGGCATCGGGTGCGCTTTTGGTCACGAAGGTTTCCTCCCGGCCAAATTCCTCCTCGTTCTCCTCCGGATCCTCGTCACTCAAAAAACGCTCAAAAAACCGCATAGCTCAAACCTCCAAAAAAATATTCATTGCTTACACATACTGTCGGCGGCCGAAAATGGCCGAGCCGATGCGAACCAGCGTTGCCCCCTCCAGAATGGCCTCCTCGAAATCGTCGGACATTCCCATGGACAAGATCCGCATATCTATATTATCTATATTTTTGGCCCTCATGTCAACCTGTAGTTGGTACATTTTTGAAAAAAATGCTCTTTTTTCCGATTCTTTTTCCGAAATTGGCGGAACGGTCATCAAGCCTTCCACCGAAATTCCCGGCAAAAGCGCCATTTGGCCGAGAAGCTCCTCAAGCCCTTCGGGGGTGATTCCGGATTTCGCCTCCTCACCGCCGATGTTCACCTCCGCCAAAACCCGCGTCACGATTCCCAGCTCCTCCGACCGGCGGGAAATTTTTCGAGCGAGGGCTTCGCTGTCCACCGACTGAATCATATCTACCTGTCCGACGATGGAATTCACCTTGTTGGACTGCAAATGGCCGATAAGGTGAATTTCTGCCCGTCCGGGCAAAAGGGCCTGCTTTTTCGCCAAAAACTCCTGCACACGGTTTTCACCGATGAAAGAAACGCCGGCCTCCAACGCACAGTTGATGCGCTCCGCCTCCACCGTTTTCGTCACCGCCATCAGCCGCACATCCTCTCGGCTCCGTCCGGCGCGTACGCAGGCGTTCTCGATGCGCTCCTCGATGCGCGCCAGCGCATCCTGCACAGCGCTATCGAATGATTTTTCCGTCATACATACCCCTCCCGCCGACAATAATGTCGTCATACAGCCGCAGATAGCCGGACTCGTCCGTTTCCTTACAAATCACATAATCCGCCGGCTCGCTATACAGCTGGTCGATTTTCCGGAAGGAAACGGTGTTTCCATATCGGATATAGACGCCCGCCTGCTGCTGGTCGTCGATGACGATGGCCCGCTTGGGCACCTTTAGCCCGGTGTGCTTCACCAGCAAAATCTGTACCGTCTCTCGGCGAATGGTGGACAGAGCCTCAGACATATAGGCACAGCGGAACACCACGCCCATTTTCCCATTTTCGCCCCGAATTCCGGCGGCCACCGTCACCGGGATTTCCTCATCGGTCACGAAGGACATCCGCAACGCCAGCTCTTTCCCCTCGGTGAGCACATTATAATACGAATCGGACACAAAGCAGGCGAAATACCATTCATAGCCGCTGACGATTTTTCCGTTGGAGGGCTGGGGCGTGGACGGCTCCATGAACAAATAGCTTTCCAGATCGGCAGCCGTCAGTTTCGTCGGGTCCACATTCGCCAAAAGCGCCTCATACCCATCGGTTTCGTCGGCGAAATATCCCGCCACCGGCGCCTTCACGGCCTTCGTCGCCCTTTTATAGGAGGCCTGGAGCGCCTTTTTCTCCGCCTCCAGCTGTGCAATCGTCCCGTTCAAATCCACCGTCGTTCCCGTGACGATTTGCTTTTTGCTCAAAGCGGCGATGAGCTTCGTCCTCGTCTCTTCCACCGCCAGGCCGATGACGCCGCCATCCACCTGGCGCACCAAATCGGCCACCGAGGAGCTGATATGGGCGTTGATGATGTTCAAATTCCAATGACTATAGGAGCGATCCGCCTGAATCGCCTTCAAAGCGGCAATCTGCTCCTCCAGCGCCTGCACCTTTTGCTCGGTGATGCCATCCTGGTCGCTGGCATAAACGCTGGCGATAACGCCGTCCTTCGCCACACGGGTGCCGTTCTCGATGGTATAATACACCGCCCCGGTCTCAGTAGCCGGAATCACCGTCTCCGAGCGAAACACAAGCCCCTGCGAATCAATGGATTCATAAACGCTATACGAGGAGGCCTGCTCCGTCTGCACGGTAGCGAACACGCCTCGATACAGCTGATACCCTCCATAAAGCAGAAGTAAAACCACCACGCCGAAGGTCAAAAGTCCCTGGCGGCTTTTGTGCTTTTTTACCTTCCCCCGGTCATCGGTCGGCTTCATCGGCTTCGCTCCTTTCCTTCCATTCCGCAAATTGTTCTTCGATCACCCGCGCCGCCTGCGCCGGCTCGGAAAAATCGTCCATATAAATCGGGTGGGCATAATCCAGCCGACGAAACCAGGAAAGCTGGCGCTTGGCATAATGGCGGGTGCCGGTTTTCAGCGCCGTCACCGCCTCCTCCAGGCTGACCCTTCCCCGAAAATAGGGCAACAGTTCCTTATACCCGATGGCCTGGAGAACGGTGGCCTCCGGCTGCTGCCGCAACACCAGCCGCGCCTCCTCCAGCAATCCGTTTTCCAGCATCCGCTGGACGCGCTCCTCGATGCGCCGATAAAGCCGCTCCCGGTCTGCATATTGCAGAACAAACAGACAGCCCCGATCCGGCGCCGGCTCCCGGCGGGAAAGCGCCGCCTGATGGGCGATGGTGTCGCCGGTGGTTTCATACACCTCCAGCGCCCGAATGATTCGATTGCGGTCGTTTCGGTGAAGCCGGGCGGCGGTTTCCGGGTCAACCTCCCGCAGCCGCTCCAGCAAATCCGCTCCGTCCTCCGCCTCCCGGCGCAGTCGTTCCCGTACAGCCGGATTTTCCGGCTGTGGGAAATATTGGATGTTCTCCATAAAGGCCTGAATATACAACCCCGTTCCGCCGCACAAAATCGGCATTTTTCCTCTTGCATATACCTGCGCGAAGCAACAGCGAGCGTCCGCCGTATATCGCGCCACGCTGTATTTCTCATTCAGCGGGAGAAAGCCCTGCAAATGATGGGGAATTCCTGCGCGCTCCTTTTCGTCGGGGCGGGCAGTGCCCACAGAAACTCCCGCATAAATTTGCATGGAATCCGCCGAAACGACCTCCCCCTGCAAAAGCCGGGCCAGCTCCACGGCCACCGCCGTTTTTCCGCAGGCGGTCGGCCCGGCAATTACCGGATAATATTGCATGGCTTCCCGCCCCCTTTTCATTTATCGTTTTTATCAGCCCTATTGCAGACGGCCGAACTGCTTTTCCAGTTCTTTCTTTGTCATTTCGATGCACACCGGCCGCCCATGGGGACAATAACGCACATTCTCCGCGGTCAGCACCGCCTTCGCCAGCATCAACAGCTCCTCCGGGGTGCTATGGTCGCCGGCCTTCGTGGCCGCCCGGCAGGCGGAGGAATGATAAATCCATTCCAGCTTCGTCGAGGTGACCTCCCGGCCGCCCTCAGACAGGCCGGTGGCGATTTCCCGCACGGTGGCGTCGATGTCCACGCCGGACAGCACCATCGGGAAGCTGCGCACCAGCACCGTGTTTGTGCCGAAATCTTCCAGCTCGATGCCCGCCTCCGCCAGCACCGGCAGGTTTTCCAAAAGGGCGGAATGTTCCTCCGGACTAACCGACACCGGAACGGGCGCTAACAGCATTTGGCCGTTGGTTTCCCGTTGTTCCACTAGCCGGTTATACAAAATCCGCTCATGAGCCGCGTGCTTATCAATGAGAAACAGTGAATCTCCCATTTGGGCGAGAATATAGGTGAACGCAAATTCGCCGATCAGCCGTACCGGAAGCTCCAGCTTTTCCAACCCCTCCAGAGACAGCGGCAGTTCCTCTGCCGTTTTTTCATCCGGCAGAGAAACCGGCTTCAACGACGGCGCCGAAGCTTCTTCGGCGGTCACCACCGCCTCCGGTGAAGGGGACTTCGTTGCGGCGCCGGGCGGCTCTGCCATCGGCAGAGAAAAAGCGGTCGGCTGATAAGCCGTCAGCGTCCCATCCTCCAAGGAGGCCTCCGCCTGCGGCTCATCATCCACACACAAATCCAAGAAGGAGGGCGCCTTCACAACGGGCGGCTTCGCCGTCACCGGCGAAGAGGAGAAAACGGGCAGCGTCGGCTTTTCCGCCGCGGGAGAAACCACCGGACGCACCGGCGGCGCAGTCGACGCAGGCGCAGGCACGGTGCGCTCCTCGCGCAACAGCACCCGACGTATGTTATCCCCCACCTCGATGGCCGATTTGACGCCGAAATATACCGCGTCGAAAACCGGCTTTTCATTGGTGAAGCGCACCTCGATCTTCGCCGGATGCACATTGGCGTCCACCGTCTCCGGCGGCAAGGTCAAAAACAGCACGCAGGTAGGAAAGCGCCCCACCATTGTCACGCCCTTATAGGCGCGCTCCAGCGCCACCGCCGCCGTTTGGGTCTTCACATAGCGACCGTTCACATAAAAATGCTGCATGGTGCGGTTTTGGCGGCAAGCCTCCGGCTTGCAGATATAGCCCTTCACCGCGACGCCGTTCATGGAATAATCCACCGGAATCAGCCCGGCGGCAAAGGCCTTCCCCAGCACCGCGTAGATGCAGGCGAGAGAATCGCCGGTTCCGGGGGATTGCAGCTCCGTGCGGCCGTTGCGGATGAATTTCACCGCGACCTCCGGATGAGACATCGCCAGCCGCTCCACCACGCCAGCCACGGCATTTCCCTCGCTGACATCCTTTTTCAAAAATTTCATACGGGCGGGGATGTTATAAAACAGGTCGGTAATCACCAGCGTTGTTCCCTCCGGACAGCCGACATCCTCCAGCACCTGCTTTTCTCCGCCCCGTATCACATAACGCGTGCCCACCAGCTCGCCCGCGGCGCAGGTGGTCAGCTCCACCTGCGCCACAGCGCCGATGGAGGCCAACGCCTCCCCGCGAAAGCCCAGCGTGGCGATGGCGTCCAAATCCTGCGGGGTGCGCACCTTGCTGGTAGCATGGCGCAAAAAGGCCGTCGGCACATCCTCGCGGCTCATGCCGCACCCGTCGTCGGACACCCGCATATAGGTGATACCTCCGTCGCGGATTTCCACCGTCAGGCGGGAGGCCCCGGCGTCGATAGCGTTTTCCATCAGCTCCTTGATGACCGAGCTGGGACGCTCCACAACCTCACCAGCGGCAATCAGCTCCGCCGTGTGCTTGTCCAGCACTTGAATTTTCGCCATAAAACGGCCTCCCTTCGATGGTATCAATAAGCGGCGGCTTCCTGTATCAGCTTCGCCAGCTCCTGCATAGCTTCAATGGGTGTGAGCACATTGATGTCCAGCGCTTTCAGCCGCTGGACAAGCGGGTTATCCTGCGCAGACAGCAGGGAAAGCTGCGCTTCCTCGCACACCGGCGCAGACTGAGGCGCGGGTGCAGGCAAGCCGCCCGCCTCCGCCTGGTGCAAAAGCTCCTTCGCCCGGCGCACCACCGGCTCGCAAATTCCGGCCAGCTTCGCCACCTCGATGCCATAGCTGTCGTCCGCCGGTCCGCGGACGATGCGCCGCAGGAAGGTAATGTCGTCGCCCCGCTTTTTGGCGGCTACATGATAGTTTTTCACGCAGGGAAGCTCCTCCTCGATGGCGGTCAGCTCATGATAATGGGTAGCGAACAGCGTTTTCGCCCCCAGCTTTTTCTTGTCCGCCACATATTCCAGCACCGCACGGGCAATACTCATACCGTCGAAGGTGGAGGTTCCCCGCCCGATTTCGTCGAAAATGATGAGGCTGTTTTTGGTGGCGTTACGCAAAATCGAAGCCACCTCGCTCATCTCCACCATGAAGGTGGACTGACCGGAGGCCAAATCGTCCGAGGCTCCGACGCGGGTGAAAATGCTGTCCACAATACCGATCGTCGCCCGTTGCGCCGGCACAAAGGAGCCAATCTGCGCCATCAGCACAATCAGCGCGGTTTGGCGCATATAAGTAGATTTTCCGGCCATGTTGGGACCGGTGATGATGGAAACGGTGTTTTCTCCCGCGTCCAACAGCGTATCGTTGGGCACGAAGGGAGCGTCGCTGAGCTGTTCCACCACTGGGTGCCGTCCCCCCACAATATAGATACGGCTTTCCATATCCACCTCCGGCCGTACATAGCCCTGGCGCATGGCCACCTCCGCCAGCGAGGCCAGCACATCCAGCCGCGCCAGCGCCTCCGCGGTGCGCTGAATCCGGGGAAGCTGGTCGGCCACCTGACTGCGCAGCTGGCAAAATAGCTGATATTCCAGCGCTATCGACCGCTCCTTGGCGGTGAGCACCCGCGTTTCCAGCTCCTTCAGCTCCTGAGTAATATAGCGCTCAGCGTTAGCCAGCGTCTGCTTGCGAATATAATGCTCCGGCACCTGATCACTATACAGACGGGAAACCTCGATATAATATCCAAAAACCCGGTTGTATCCCACTTTCAGTGTTTTGATGCCGGTTTTTTCCTTTTCCTGCGCCTCGACCCGCGTGATAATGCCCTTGCTGTCGGTCATATCGGTGCGCAATTCATCCAACTCCGCCAAATAGCCGGGGCGAATCATGCCCCCCTCCCGCACAGAGAAGGGCGGCTCATCCACAATCGCCTGCGCCAGCTGGGAGCGAATGTCCTCCAGCGGATCCAAATCCGCGCGCACCGCCGCCAGCATTTCGCACCGCGCGTCCTGCAACGACGCCAAAATCGGCGGAAGCTGCTCCAGCGTCTGCTGAAGGGAGCGAAGCTCGCGGGCGTTGGCGCTTCCGTATACAATCCGGGTCATGATGCGTTCCAAATCGTATACGCGCACCAGCTGCTCCTGCACCTGCTCCCGCATAGGAGTGTTGCGATACAGCTCCTCCACCGCCTCCAGCCGGCGCGTGATGGGCGCAAGGCGAATAAGCGGCTGTTCGATCCATTGGCGCATGAGCCGTTTTCCCATGGCGGTATGGGTGCGATCCAGTACACCCAGCAGAGAGCCATGCTTTTCCTTCGCCCGCATGGTTTCCAACAGCTCCAGATTGCGCCGTGCCGTCAAATCCAGCTTCATATACTGCGTATCGGAATAAACCGCCGGAATAGCCAGCCGCTCCAGCCCGTTCATCTGCGTCTGCTTCAGATAGGCCAATGCGGCGCCGAGGGCGCAACGGGCCGCCGGATGCGCCGCCAAATCCATTTCCGAGAGGCTTTGTCCGGGATATTGTTCCTCGATGGCGGCGTCCGCCGCCGCCGGCAAAAACTCCTCCTCCGGCCGTTGCTCCAGCCGCACGTGAAGCCGATTATCGGCGAAGCCGCGCATCTCTCGGTTCTCCGCCATCCGGCCGTTAACCAGAATTTCGCTGGGATTGAAGCGCCCCAGCTCGTTGCTGATGCGCAAGCCCAGCTCGTCACCGGAAAGCTCTGTCACCTGCACCACACCCGTAGAGCAGTCGCAGAAGCACAGCCCGCAGGCGCTTCCGTCTGCGCTCTCGAAAATGGACGCCAGATAGTTGTTCCGGCTCTCATCTAGCATACTTCCCTCGATCACCGTTCCGGGGGTCAGCACCCGCACGATATCCCGTTTGACAAGGCCCTTCGCCGTCGCCGGATCTTCGGTCTGCTCACAAATGGCGACCTTATACCCCTTCGCCACCAGACGGGCAACATAGGATTCATAGCTGTGGAAGGGAACACCGCACATGGGCGCCCGCTCCGGCTGGCCGCAATCCTTCCCTGTGAGGGTCAGCTCCAGCTCCTTTGAGGCAATTTTCGCGTCTTCAAAGAACATTTCATAGAAGTCACCCAAACGGAAAAAGAGAATCGAGCCGGGGTTCTCCTCCTTGATTTCCAGATATTGCTTCATCATGGGCGTATATTCTGCCATGGCTTTTCATCCTTGTCTGTAAATTTTCCCTGCTTTTTCCGCAACGCTCGCCGAAGCCGCCGTGCCCGGCTCTCAGTGGCTACAGCCGCCTCCGCAGCTGCTGCAATCGCCAGTGCAACCGCTCTCCTGAGCGGCGAGAGCCGGATCTTGTCCCTGCACTGCCAGCGAAATCGCCGCCTGGATTTTGTTCACCAGCGCGTCCAGCTCGTTGCGGGCCGTGTTATAGGCTTGCATGGTTTCCCGCTCCATGATGCGAGCATAAACCGTCCGCATTTCCTCGTTGAGACGGCGCAAACGGTCGGTATCCTGCTCGGCCTCCGCCTTGGTTTCCTCCTGGTTGATGTTCATGCGCTTGACATTGAAGTCGCCGATGAGCTGCTGCAGCTCCTCATCGGCGTCCGCCGCCGCCTGCGCCTTCTGCAACGCAAGGCAACGCTCATCCTCCTTCAGCTGATAGGCGAAATCAATCGCCATGTTTAAAATTGCATCCTCCATGATGGACATCTCCTTTTCGTTTTATTCCGATTCCAGCGCGCAAATCCGGCCGTGCATTAGCCAGCTGCGCGCATCCTCAATTTCAATTTCCGCATATCGTCCGATCCATTCCGGCTCGCCGGGCACGCGCACAACGCTGTTGTCCGCCAGCCGCGCCTCCAGACCGTCCTTCCCCCGGCTCTCCAGCAACGCCCGCTGACGGGTGCCCACCAGCTTCGCCAGCCGCTGGCCGGAAATTTTTTCCTGCAGAGCGGTCAGCTCCTGAAGCCATTGCACCTTCGTCTCCGCCGAAATGGGATCCGGCATAGACGCGGCAGGCGTGCCAACCCGCGGGGAATAAATGAAGGTAAACAGTGAGGAAAAGCCCACCTTCTCCACAAGGCTCAGCGTATCCTCGAACTCCTCCCGCGTTTCACCGGGAAATCCCACAATCACATCGCTGGTGAAGGATATGTCCGGCACCACCGACCGGGCATAGCGCACAAGCTCCAGATATTGCGCCCGGTCATAATGGCGGTTCATGGCACGCAGCACCCGATCGTTGCCGCTTTGGAAGGGCAAATGAAAATGATGGGACACCTTCCGGCAGGCGGCAATGGTGTCGAAGAGCTCATGGGTCGCATCCTTCGGATGAGAGGTCATGAAATGAATCGTGAACTCGCCGGGCAGGTCGTTTATGCGCCGCAGCAGCTCCGCAAAGGTGACGCCATGGCTTTCCCCTTTTCCATAGGAATTCACATTCTGTCCTAACAGCGTGATCTCCTTATAGCCCGCGGCGATCAGCTCCCGCGCCTCGTTCAAGATCTGCTCCGGCTCCCGACTGCGCTCCCGACCTCTCACATAGGGCACAACGCAATAGGTGCAAAAGTTGTTGCACCCATACATGATTGGCAGCCATGCCTTGAAGGAGCCATCTCGATGAGTGCGCAGGCCCTCGGCAATC
This sequence comes from uncultured Ruminococcus sp., assembly GCA_964609975.1. Taxonomy (GTDB): domain Bacteria; phylum Bacillota; class Clostridia; order Oscillospirales; family Acutalibacteraceae; genus UBA5905. The sequence goes on from CAZSTR010000019.1 coordinate 25,212, forward strand.
ACGCCGTCGCTTTTCGGCGTCACCGAAAGCTGGCGGCCACCTTGAAGGGCCTGCCACATCAGCTCCGGTAGGCGATGAATCACATGAGTTCCGAAAACAAGTCCCACAAAGGGATAGCTTTCCCGAAATTTTTCGGCCACATGCTCCTGCTGAACCATACAGCCGCAAACCGCAATCAGCACATGGGGCTTCTGGGTTTTGAGGCGCTTGAGCGCTCCCACATTTCCGAAAACCCGGTCGGAGGCGTGCTCCCGCACCGCGCAGGTGTTAAACAGGATGAAATCCGCTTCGTCCGGCTCCTCGGTGAAGCCGAAGCCCATTTCCTCCAGCATCCCCTTGATTTTTTCCGAATCGGAAACATTTTGCTGACATCCGAAGGTGCGCACGCAGGCCAACGGCGCCTGATTCCCCTTCAACTCGGCATAAAAATGAAAAACCCGTTCCTTAAACGGTTGTTGCTGTTCCAGCTCCTGGGCTGAAATCACAGTTGTCATACAGGATCTCCTCTTGTCTATTATACTTCTTATTATAGCAAATCGCGTCCGTTATTGCAATCCCAAAACGAAAAAAAAGCCCGGTTATTTTGCGGGAGTATAAAAGCCGTGAGACCGAGGCGGAGCTCCTTCCTCGGCCCCACAGCATCATCCACACTGCTTTCTTTTTTTGGTTCCTTTATATTTCCGTCTCGTAGCCGTCGAAGGCCACCTCGACACCCTGCCTCTGCATATACGCCTCCAGCTCCTGCTGGGTACCATGCAGAGTGCGCGCCATATGGCTGATACAAAAGCGTTTCACATAGGGCGCTAGCGTTTTCCGCATCTCCAGCACCATAGCCAGATTGTTATGCTCGAAAATCCGATAATCGCCCGGAGCATTTCCAATCGTCCCATCCAGCACCGCAAAGTCCACACCACTTTTCTGAATGGCCGCCACCTCATCATACAAAAGCCAGGCACCATCCAGTCCGTAAAACAGCGTTTTCTCTCCGTCGGAAATGAGAAAATGCACCACTTCAGGGCAGGTTCCGTGGTTCGCCCGCACCGCACATACCGTATACGGCCCCACGCTTTTCGTTTCGCCGGCCGCCATGGGAACAAAGGCCGCGTTCTCCAGATGCTCCATCGTTTGCGCCGCATAGTGGTCGGAATGGCGATGGGTGTTCAAAACATACCGCACCGCCACCCCATCTTTTGCGAAGGCTTCCAGCGCATCCGGCACATGAGGGCCAGGGTCGATGAGCAGACAGTCATCCACCAGCGCCGACGAATTGCGTCGAAAGCCCGGCAGGCTTTTATGCTCCTCCATGCTCCAATCGGCCGCTCCCGTGCCCAAAAACAACAGCTTCATTTTCTTTTCCGCCCTTTCTCTCCCACTTTCGCCTCTTATATTACATCACCCTTCACCGTTTTGCAACAAAAAATGCCGGGCGCGCCGTTCCCGACACGCCCGGCATCTTTCTGCGCGAGCACGCTTTGTTATCCCTCCGGAAGATACCGCTCCAGAACGAAATCCCGCACGATATCCTCCAAATGACAAGCGGCCGGCTGTTCAGCCTCCAGCTTGTGCGCCAGCTCCTCCACGCGAGTTCTGTCCGTATCCACATCCGGCCATTCCCAACGGCAGTCACCCCGCTCCGCAACCAAGCCATAAACCGGCTCACTGGGAGCGCCCGGCGTCAAGCACACGCCCATCCGTACACGCACGCGCAGACCTTCGTCTTTAACAGCACGCATAACCCATATCCCCCTCAAATTGTGAATTTGATTCACAATTTGATTGTATCACAGCTTTTTCTTTTTGTCAACAGGAAAACCGGTTTTTCATAAAAATCCGACGAAACGGCGGTATGACTTGATTTACAAGCAAATCTATGCTAAGATAGCGTTGCCGCTTATACATCAGGATTGCGGAGTCGATGCGGCAACCGAAAAGACACAGATTAAAGAAAAGAATTGAGGCGGATTCGGAAAATGAAACGAGTGCTTGCATTTTGCCTTTTTTTGAGCGTGCTACTGATGCTTTGTCAGGCCTGCGGCGAAGAGCCGACGCCACCCTCCTCGGAGCCGACGGTCTCTCTGCCGTCCGCCTCTGTCACCACATCCACAACCGTCACCACAACCACCACGACCAGCGCCGCATCGACCACAACCACCACCCGCAGGACGGTCGCGCCCACAAAGGGAGGCCCCTTTGTCACCTCCCAGCAGCGCCTGGACGGCTTTGCCTTCACCGACGAACAAATCCAAGCCCTCAATCAAAAGCTGAAGAGCTATTCCGGAAATGTCTCCGTAGGCTTCTGCGACATTTCCAGCGGCTACACCTATGTTTTCAACGGCGGAAAAAGCTATTTCGCCGCCAGCCTGATGAAGGAGCCTTTTTGCCTGTATATCCTGCAAAAGGCGGCGCGGGGAGAATGTGATTTGAACAAGGAGCTGGTGTATACCAAAAGCTTCTACGCAGGCGGCACCGGAAAAATTCGCTATCAGCCCATTGGCGGAAAATATACCATCCATACCCTTGTGGAATATGCCATTCGATACAGCGACAACATCGCCCTGCGTCTGCTGCGCAACGAATTCGGCACCGAGGAATTCACGAAAACCGCCGCCCAGTGGGGACTTTCGGACACCGCCGGCATCCGCCTGCTGACCAATTCCAACATCCGGGTGGAGGACGCGCTGGTTTATATGAAGGAGACCTATCGTTTTTTGGCGGAGGACAACGAATACAGCCGTCTGTTTCACACCTATTTAACCTCCACCACCAACCCCATGATCACCTCGAAATATACGCTGGCACGAAAATACGGCTGGGCTACCGCCTCCTTCCACGACATGGCGCTGGTGGAAGCCCCCTATACCTATGCGCTGGTGATTCTCTCCAACCGGGAGAACGGAACCGGCAGCGACTTCGCCATGTTCCGCCAGATTTCCGCCATGTTTGAGGAAATCGCCGGATAAGGTTTGCAAAAGAGCAGGCTGTGCCCCTTGCTTGGGCACAGCCTGCTTTTTTCTTTTCAAACGAAAATCCGATCTTGCTAATGAATAATCCAAACAAAAATCCGTTCTCTGCGAGAACGGATTTTTGTTTGGAGGCGACACCCAGATTTGAACTGGGGCATCAGGATTTTGCAGACCCTTGCCTTACCACTTGGCTATG
>CAZSTR010000020.1:0-26630 GCA_964609975.1 uncultured Ruminococcus sp.
ATGTCTGCTATTATGAAATCATCTTAAAATGTCTCAACGCTTCTTCAATCAAAACATCCTTTTCCGGAGGACATTTCGGCTGCTTCACATTTTCATCAGCAGGCTTGTTATAATTTTCTCGTTCAATGATTCCGTATTTCTGTTTTACCTGTGCAATGTATAAAGACGATACTTTTACATTATGCTTTTCAAAAATGTAATCTTTGATTTGCTGATAGGTTGCTTTCGCTTCAGAAGCTGTCAAATCCAACTCATCCATATCAACTGTAATGTCGATATATGCGTCAGGCTTTTTTCTAACCAACTTAACAACCGTCTCAACGTGGGCGGTGCGGGGGAACAGGTCCACCGGCTGAAGCTGTTGGACGGCATAGCCCTTTTGGGCGAAGCGCGCCAAATCCCGCGCCAGCGTGGCCGGGTCGCAGGAAACATAAACCACCCGCCGGGGCGCCATCTGCGCCACCGTTTCGATGAGGGATTCGTCACAGCCCTTGCGGGGCGGGTCGATAACGATTACATCCGGCTTCACGCCCTCAGCGGCCAGCTGTTCGGCGGCTTTGGCGGCGTCGGCGCAGAGAAAGCGGGCGTTTTCTATTCCGTTTTCTCTGGCGTTGCGTCGGGCGTCCTCCACCGCCTCCGAAACGACCTCAACGCCGATGACCTGGGCGGCCTTGGCGGCCATGGACAGGCTGATGGTGCCGGTGCCGCAATACAAATCCAGCAGAATTTCCCGGCCGGTGAGGCCGGCGGCCTCACCGGCCTTTTCGTAGAGGATCTGCGTTTGGGCATGGTTCACCTGATAAAAGGAGCGGGGAGAGAGGCGAAAGCGCAGGCCGCATAGCTCGTCCTCGATGCCCTCCGTTCCCCAGAGCACATAGCTTTTTTTGCCGAGAATGACATTGGTTTTCTCCGGGTTGATATTCACCGACAGGCTGGCGAGGGTCGGCACTGCGTCGCGCACCGCTCGAATCAGTCGGGGCACAGCCGGAAGCTTTCCGTTGCGGCAAACGAGGCACACCATCATCTGGCCGGAGACGGCGCCCTGGCGAATATAAATATGGCGCAGCAGGCCGCTATGGGTACCCTCATCATACGGGGCGACGCCGTTTTCGGTCATCCAGCCCTCCACCGCTTCCAGCACCGGCTGAAAGCTTTCCGGCTGCAGGCGGCAATCGTTCATGGGGATGATGCGGTGACTGCGGGGGGCGAAGAAGCCGATGAGCGGCGGCTCGCCTTGACCGCCGCCCACGGGAAATTGGGCTTTGTTGCGATAGCGTTCCGGCCGCTTTGCGCCGATGAGCGGCAACGGCTCCAGCTCGACGCCGCCGATGCGCCGCAGGGTATCCCGCACCCAGGCGGCTTTATAGCGACATTCCGCCTCATAGGTCACATGACGCCAGACACAGCCGCCGCACCGGGCAAAGGCGGCACAGCCGTCGCTGGCATCTTCTCCCCGGTCCGGAGAGGGAACGAGAAGCTGTTCCAGCCTTCCGAAGGCGTGGTTTTTTTGCACCTTGACGATGCGGCAGAGGATGCAGTCGCCGATGGCCGTGCGGGGAACAAACACCACAAAGCCCGGCGCCGGGCACAGGTCGTCTATATAGCGGCCGATGCCATTTCCTTCTCCGGAGACGCTCCGAATGTCCAGCTCGATGAGCTGATTTTTTTTCAAAGCCATTTGTGCTTTCCTTTCGATGCTTTTGTGGGGGGAGAGGGGACGCTTTTGATTAAAGGCCGAAGCGCTCCGGCCGTTTGATGCGGTTCCATGCCTCATAGGCCTTTGCCGCCTCCGTCTCCTCCAAAAGAAGAACCTCTGTCGGTTCTACAACGGCCGTCCCAGCGACGACTTCTTCGGTCGGCTCGGCGAGGGCCTTCGTCCGGCCTTCCTGCTCCTCCGGCTGTTCCTCTGGAATTTCCGGCCGCTGCCAATCGGCGGCGCGGCTTTCCAGAATATGGTAGACTTTCCCGTTATAGCGGAAGCGATAATGCTTCAGTCCGACGGTGTGCTCGCCCAGCGTGAAAAATTCCTCCGGCGCAAATTCCCGGCCGGGATTCGAGTTGTTCTGGTTGCGGCTGTTGCGGTTTTGTCCGCCGCGGGGACGGTGGTATGCCATGGTTATTCCTCGCTTTCTGTTTGTGCCAGAGCGTCGGCGATGAGCCGCACCGCTCCGTCGATACCGAATTTTCCGCTATTGACGCACAGATGATAGTTCACCCGGTCGCCCCAGTTGCGTCCGGTATAATATTCATAATGGCGTGCCCGTGTGCGATCCTTTTCCCGCATGACGGTGTCGGCTCGACGCGGCTCGACGCCATATTCCTCTGCCACCCGACGGGCGCGTTCGGCCGGGTCGGCATATACGAAAACACTGACCACATCGAACTCGTTTTTGAGCACATAATCGGCACAGCGGCCAATGATCACGCAGGGGCCTTGTCGTGCCACCTCATGCAGGGCATTGCTTTCCGCCAGATACACCTGATCCGCCATCAGCCGGTCGGTGGAATGGCGATAGCCGCCGGTAGCCAGGCTGAAGAGCAGACTGCTGATGAATCGGTTTTCCTCTTCCTCAAGAAAATCGGTGGACAGTCCGGAGATTTCCACGTTTTTGAGAATATAATCCTTGTCATAGTAGGGAACGCCCAGCTTTTCCGCCAAAAGGCGTCCGATTTCGCCGCCGGCGCTTCCATATTCACGACTGATGGTGATAATGCGGTTCTTTTTCACGGCCATCCTCCTCACAGCAATCCATTCTCTGTAAATTGTACCGCGTCCGGCGGTCGGTGTCAATGCGCCGACTGCGTTTTTTTCGAAAAAATCGGAAAAAATTCGGAAAAATTGAGGAAATCAAAAAAAATCAGTAAAAACAGAGTACGCTCCCTCAAAAATGCGGCAAAAAAGTGTGCGCGGGATTTGACAGCGGAGGAGAAATATGGTACAATGCCGGTGTGCCGGAAAGCCCGGCAAAAGTTGAAAAAATATTGGAGCGAAACGAAATGGCATACGATATTATCATTGTCGGAGCGGGTCCGGCCGGTATATTCACAGCGTTGGAGCTTCTGCGGCGCGGCTATCGCATCGACGGAGAGCACCGCATTTTGTTGGTGGAAAAAGGAAAGGCCGTGGAAAAGCGGCATTGTCCGAAGGCGGAGGTGGGCCATTGCGTCGGTTGCAAGCCCAGCTGTGCTATCACCACCGGCTTTTCGGGCGCCGGCGCTTTTTCCGACGGAAAGCTGAGCTTGTCCTATGAGGTGGGCGGCGATTTGCCGGAGCTTATCGGTGAGGGGCTGGCTCAGGAGCTGATTGACTATACCGACAGCATTTATTTGGAGTTCGGCGCCGCCCCAGAGGTGGAAGGAATCACCGATAACGAGGAAATCAAGAACATTCGAAAAAAGGCGATTGAGGCCAGCCTGAAGCTGGTGGATTGCCCGATTCGCCATTTGGGCACGGAGAAGGCGCAGGAGCTGTATCTGGCGATTCAAAATCATCTGCTGGAGCGGGGCGTGGAAATCCTGTTCAACACCGAGTGCGAAAATATTCTACTGGAGGGCTCTTCGTGCGTGGGCGTTGCTCTGCGCAACAAGGAAAAGAGCTGGACCGAGCAGGGACGGGAAATCGTCATCGCCACCGGTCGGCGTGGCGCGGACTGGCTGGAGAAGCTGTGCGCGGAGCACCACATCGCCCATGCCCCCGGAACGGTGGACATCGGCGTACGGGTGGAATGTCGCAACGAGGTGATGGAGGTGGTCAACCGGGCTTTATATGAATCGAAGCTCATTGGCTATCCAAAGCCCTGGAAAAACAAGGTGCGCACCTTTTGCCAGAACCCCGGCGGCTTCGTGGCGCAAGAGAACTATGACAACGACCTGGCGGTGGTCAACGGCCACAGCTATAAGGACAAAAAGAGCAGCAACACCAACCTGGCGATTCTCGTTTCCCATAATTTCACCGAGCCCTTCAACCAGCCCATCGCCTATGCCCAAAAGGTGGGCGAGCTGACCAATATGCTGGGCGCGGGTCATATTTTGGTGCAGCGCTATGGCGACATTCTAGACGGAAAGCGCACCTGGGCGCGGGATTTGGCGCACAGCAATGTGCGCCCAACGCTGCGGGATGCGGTGGCGGGAGACATCACCGCCGCCATGCCTTATCGGGCGATGACCAACATCATCGAATTCATCCAGATGCTGGATAAGGTGGTGCCCGGCTTCGCCAGCGATGAAACGCTGCTGTATAGCCCGGAGCTGAAGTTCTATTCCAACAAGGTGAAGATGGACGCCGACTTGGACACGAATATTCAGGGCCTGCATTGCCTCGGCGACAGCTCCGGCTGGACCCGCGGTTTGATGATGGCCTCGGTGATGGGTGTGCTCATGGGCCGCAAGCTGATGGAAAAGGACCGTTGACGGCGGTGACGCTTTTTCTCTTTATGCAAAGAAAAAAGACAGGCTCCGACACATATATGTGTCGGAGCCTGTCTTTCGTTTGAATGACACCGAAAACAGCAGCAGAAAACCCCGCCGACGGCAGAAAGGGCCATCGGCGGGGCGGATAATTCGGTTTAGAACAGCTTCCAGTTATGGGCGGAGACAAAGTCCTTCAGGAAAAATATATAGAACAGCACCAGCGCCACCGACAGCAGGAAAAAGCCAACGATGACGAAAGCATCCCGTTGGCGCAGGCGGGGAGGCTCGCCCACCAGCAGGCCGAAGCTGTGCAGGGCGGGGGCGGCGGCGCGGAGCACCAGCGCGATGAGCGTCGCCTCCACCGGGAACATCACCAGGCTTTTCACCGTGCGCACCAGATTGATAATGGCGTAGCCCTGGGCCTTTTCGACGCCATAGAATACCAGATAGCTCCATTTCATGAACAGGGAGGTCATGATGACATTGCACAGAAGGTTCACGGTGAATTTCGCCGCCACGATGCGGGGCAGGGTCAGCTCCTTTTTCCAGAAAAACAGGGCGAACAGGAAGGAGCTGGTCATTTCCACCAGCATGAAGGGCGGGAAATAAGGGCCGTTGGGTGCGATGATACATCCAATGGTGTCGCTGACAGCGCCCACGACCAGGCTCATGAGCGGGCCATAAACCACACTGCCCAGCGCGTTGACATAGCAATCGAAGGACAACGAAAGACCGGCGGCCAGCGGGACGCGAAAAAGCTTCACCGCTACGCGCAACGCCACAATCATCGCGGCGAAAACCAGCATTTGCAGATTGGCGAAGGAGCGGGTGGCGGCGCGCCAATAGGCACGGCTTCGAATGGGGGGGAAGCTTCCTTGGGATGGGACGGTTGACATAAAAATACCTCCTTTGTTTTACAGAATCGCATAGAGCTGTAAAGCAAAAGGAGGTTCTCTTTTGCAGGGAACTTACAGCGGGATGCAGCCGAAAAACCGCAGGGCGAAGACCCCTTCGTCCGCCCGGCAACTCCCCGTCCGGGCGGCACTTGACGCTTTCCAGCTTACTCTGTATAAAAACCGGGAACGGCCCGGTGACCGGCGTTTATTGAAAGCTGATGTCCAACAGCCCGCTGGCGTCCTCCCAGCGGCCGCTCTCCGCCTTCGAGCCCATGACCACGGCGACGGAGGTTTGTCCTTCCCGCACGGCGGAGGCGATGAGACAATAGCCCGCCTGGCTGGTGGAGCCGGTTTTCATTCCGGTGGCTCCGTCATAGGCGAAGGCGTTGTCCTTGCGAATGAGCTTGTTGGAATTTTTCCATGTGACTGTCTGGCCGGAGAGCAGGTGCTCTGTTGTGCTGGCCAGAGACATGATGGAGGAAAGCTCCGATTTTTGCAGAGCGAAGGTGGCGATTTTCAGCATATCGGCGGCGGTTGTATAGTGGCTCGCGTCGTGGATGCCGTCCGGGTTGGCGAAATGGGTGCTGGTGCACCCCAGCACCGCCGCCTTTTCGTTCATTTTCGTCACAAAGGTGGCAATGGCGGAGCGGGCGTCCAAATTCTCGTTTTGATTGACTTGCCGTCCGATATAGGTGGCGATGGCATAGGCCGCATCATTTCCAGAGGGCAGCAGAAGCGCCTTCAAAAGCTGGTCGAGGGTCAGCCGGGTGCCCACCGTCAAATAGGCCAGACTGGATTCCGGGTCCACCAGCTTCACCTCCTGGCCGATGGTGACGACGGCGTCCGTGGAGCTGTTTTCCACGGCCACAATCGCCGTGACTAGTTTTGTCAGGCTGGCCGGATAGCATTTTTCATCGGCGGCCTTGGTATAGAGAATCTCTCCCTTGGTGATGTTGCTCAGCACGATATGGCTGGAGGAGGTGTTGCGATCGATGAAGCTTTGAGGCAGGGTGCGCTTGGTGGTGGCTGTGATGTCGGAGGATAGGGGGGCGTCACCGCTGCTGCCCGGCTTCGCCGGGTCGCGCAGGGCGACAAAAATCGAGCCGCCGGCGACAGCTACCGCCAGCAGCACTGCCAGCAACAGCCACAGAGCACGGTTTTTCTTCGTTTTTCGATTGTGATGCAGGGTGTTTCCCATGGCTCTTGCGCCGTCCTTTTTTGTTTTTGCAGAGAAAACCGTTTTGCCGCTTTTTTGCCGGTTTTTCTTAGTCCCCGTCAGTTCTCGCGGTCACCGGGGATGAGGGTGATTTTTCCCTTTGGCGTGCGGACTTCGCTTTCGGAATCGGCTTTCTCAAAGTTGCAGAGAAGCCGGTCACCGGACTGAATGTCCTTGGCCGACAGGGGCGTGTTGCCCGTGTCCCGGCAAACCGCGTCCGTCGGGATTGCAATTTTGCAGAGAGAATCGTACGTGGAATGGAGGGCGGTCACATAGACCGTTTCGCCTTCGATATGCACCTGCGAAACCGTTCCGGAAAAGTCCACCGTCTTTGGCCGGGACAGCCAAATGCCTCCGCCCACAAGCAGCAGGCAAATCACCAAAGGAGCAAGCCATTTTTTGCGCATATTCATCCCTCCTGAAGTTTTTCTTTGATTATAGCACAGGGAAACGGAGGCGTCAAGACAAAAGGAAAAAGGACGCCGCTTTACAAAAAAGGGGAAGCCGCCCGGAGGGACGGCTTCCCTTGAAAATACCGTTTATTTTTCCAGGGAGCGGAGATAGTGGATGCAAATCTCGGCCTCGGCCAGCCCGGAGGGGTTGCAGGTTTCGCTTTCCACCACCAGCGGCAGTTTTTCCTCCATGGCATAGCGATACACATCCGCCACCGGCGCGGCGCCCATGCCCAGCGGTGTGCCGTGGCCGTCGGGGGAGCCGTCCTTGATATGCAGGCAAACCAGCCGCTCCCGCACCCGATTCAGCAGGGAGATGGGATTTTTCATGCCCACAAAGGCCCAATAGGTGTCCACCTCCAGCTTCAAATCCGTGCGATAGAGAAGCTGGTCATAAATCTGGGAGCCGTCGGCGTTGGGGATGAATTCGTGGGCGTGGTTGTGATAGGCCAGCGTGATTCCCTCCGCAGCCAGCTTTTTCGACAGCGGGTTGACCCTCTCCACGAAGGAATCTAGCTTCTCCTGGGAGGAAAGGTCGATGCCGGGGATGATATACAGAGAGTTGCCGATGGCCTTGTGGAAGGCGACGGTTTCCGCATAGTTGTCCACCAAATCGCCGAAGCCGGAATGGGTTCCGGAGAGAACCAGCCCGTTGTCCGCCAGCATGGCCTTCACCTGGTCGGCCGTGCGGCCGAAGAAGCCGGCGAATTCCACCGAGGAATAGCCCAGCCGCGCTACCTCGGCCACGGCCTTTTCCAAATTCTTTTCCTTTTCCGAGAGGTCGCGCACACTGTACAGTTGAATTCCGTATTGCATACTTTTTTACACTCCTATTGATTCGATTTTTTCGAAAGATGTAGAAGGTATAATCCCATCTCTTTCTATAACATAATAACATAAAACCAACTGGTGTCAATGACGAAAAACACGCTTTTTTTCACGAATTTTTTGTTTTTTCCAAAGTGGTGCCGGTATAATAATAGGAAAGGATTTCTCCATAGTCATAGCCCTGTCGCGCTAGATAGTCTGCGCCGTATTGGCTCATGCCGACGCCGTGGCCATAGCCGTGAACCTTGAAATGAAATCCGCTGTCATCGACGGAGAAGGTAAAGCTGGCGGAGCGCAGGGAAAGAGCCTGCCGCAGAGCGGTTCCCCGAACAGAGGCTTTGCCCACGGAGACGGAAGCTACCGTGCCGGCCGCCGAGCGCACCGGACTTTTCAGCCAGTCGGCGGGGCTGTCTCCCAGCGCCGCCTCCGGAAAGGCTTTTTCCAGCGCCGCCTTCATTTCGGCGGCGGTGAAGGAAACGGCGGTTTCGAACTGGGGCGACAGCCGGTCTCCTGGACTGGCCACCGACCGCAGATAGGGCACCGCCGTGCCCCAAACCGTTTCGGCGTCCTCGGTGTTGCCACAGCTTAGCGCAAAATAGCAGGCGTCGATCCATTCGCCGTTATAGGTGAGATATTGTCCGAGCACTTCGTCCACGGCGGCTTCCAGCCGCTTTCGATAGGCGTCATAATTCTCTCCCCAGCGCTCCCGCAGGTTTTTTTCGTCATATTGGGCTGGGAATTGCGGAGCGGGAGTGACAAAATCGGCCCCCTTCATCGCCGGGGCGGGGGTGGCTCGCGCCCGTTGCCGCTGGCGGCCGTAATAGGTGAAGGCGGCCACCGCCTGCGCCTTCAGCGCTTCGGAATGATAGGAGGGCGGCATTTCGAAGGCCAGGGTGCGCAGGAGAAATTCCCGTTCGGGGAGAGAAACCACCTCTCCGTCCACAAGAATACGAAAGCCGCTCCCTTCGTCGGCTTCCTCCGCCGGGGTGGAGGCGCTTTCCTCCGGCGGGACGGCGTTGGGCTTTTCGGTGGCCCTTGGGAGAGCGGCCAGAGGAAGGAGCAGAAGAATCGCCGCCAAAAGGGCCGCCAAAAGAAAATATCCCCGCATAGAAAGCTTCCTTTCTGTTTTTTACTTGACTTCGGGAGAAAAACGGATTATCATTAAACCATTCGACCGACCATCGGTTGTCCATCTGCCGGATATATATGCAGAGGGGACAAGGGATATGCAACGGAGAAAGGCGGGAAAATTCCGATGAGAATGACAAAACGGGGGGAGACGCTGATCCTGGCCGCGTGGCTGGGGCTGGGAGCGACGGCTCTGTTGATTGTGCTGCGGGTTCTCCAGCTGCCGATGCTTTTGGATGTGGATACCGGGCTGCTTTCCTTAAGCACCGGCTTGATTGTTTTGCCCTGCCTTGTGCTGGCGGTGCTGGCGTGGCTGTGCCGCGGTGCGTGCCGGGAGCGGGTGGAGGTATGCGACTCGGCGACGGCGCCGGTGGCGCTGGTGACGATGCTGGCTGGGGGTGTGCTGGCGGTTTCCTCTCTGTGGGAACTTTTCAGCTGGCGGATTTTCGAAAAAATTCCGGCGCCGGAAACGGCACAGCTAGAGGGGCTGGCGTTGCCCCTGCTGTGGCTGTATCTGCTGTGCGGGGTGGCCGGCGGCGTTGCGCTGGTCGCCTTTGGCGGCCAGGTTGCCTCGGAGGGCGGAACGCGCATCGGCATGAGCTCTTTCCCGCTGCTCCTTCCGGTGGTGTGGATGTGGTTCCGTCTGGCGCGGTATGAAATGTCCTATGCCAGCGCGGTGCGCCTGTCTGAAAGCTTCTTCGATTTTGCGATGCTGGTTTTTGAAATTCTGCTTTTGTTCAAGCTGGCGCGCTTTGCCTCCGGCATCGGGAGCACCCGTCCGGGGATGCTGGTGTTTTATGGGCTGGGCGCCGGGATGTTCGGCGTCGGCGGCCCGCTGGTGCGGCTGTGTATGTATCTGCTGGGGGATACGCAAGCGTATCAGGCCAGCGGATTGGCGGGCGGCGTGGATTTCGTGCTGGGGCTGATGGCCTTTTTCTGGGCGTTCGCCCTTGCGAAGGGTCAGTGCGTCGGCGCCGCGGAAGGGGAAGCGTCCTCGTCGGAGGAGGATGCGGAAGGCTCTGAGCCACTGTTTTTGATTATGGACACCAAGCGGGAATAAAACCCGGTCCAAATCGGCGAAAGGGAGTCCGCCAGAAGTGCCTCGGCGGAGGGACAGCGATACAGGCGATCCTCCTCGATGGGGCCTTCCTGACGGGGAATGGAAAAGGTCGCCGTGCGGTCACAAAGCGTCAGTCTGCCGCCGTGCAGTCTGGCGCTTTCCTGTGTTATGTGGAGGCTTTTTTGATCGTCCCAGGGGACGGCGGCGATAACGGAAACCGTCAAACGGCGCGCCTGCTCCTGCAAACGCACCCAAACCGGACTTTTGGGAGACAGGCAGCAGGCTGTTGTTAGCAGCTCCGTCAGGCCGAAGCAGAGGATGCGGGGATGGATTTCGGCGAAAAAGCGAAAATCTGCCTCTCTGGCCGGGAAAATCAGCACCGGCTGTCCCAGCCCGGCGGCCAGCTTTTGGGCGGCAGTCAGCAGGGCTTGCACCAGCGCCGCCGGTTCGCCCGCTACCAGCGGGCGGCCGCTTCCGGCGTTTCGGCAGATGTCGGACTCCTCCAGTGCACCCAGCTCCCGCAGGTGCGCCAGATAGCGCCGGCGCGCCTCGCCGGCCTGTTGAGAAAGGGGCGGAGCACTGAGAAAAAATGCCGCCAGCTCCTGACGACGCCCGCTTTCGGCGGGGAAGGCGGCGGAAATGGGATAGGAATTCATAGGCTCTCCTTTTTGGTGGTAGTGGATACGAAATCGTATGGATTTCGGAGAAGTTTGTGTAAAACACCGAAACTCGGCCAAAGTTGGTTAAGAATGTAACAAACATCTTGCAATCCGGGAAAAATTGCGGTAAAATAGGAGCATACCAAATAAACGGAGGTAATTTGTTATGGCAGTCAAAGTTGCAATTAACGGTTTCGGCCGCATCGGCCGTCTGGCGTTCCGTCAGATGTTCGGCGCCGAGGGCTATGAGGTCGTGGCCATCAACGACCTGACCAGCGCGAAGATGCTGGCGCATCTGCTGAAGTACGACACCGCTCAGGGAAACTATGTGGCTATGGGTCACACGGTGGATTTCCATGAGGGTGAGGGTGAGGACAACTACATCACCGTCGACGGCAAGAAGATCGTCATCTACGCGATCAAGGACGCCAATGATTGCCCCTGGGGCAAGCTGGGCGTGGATGTGGTGCTGGAGTGCACCGGCTTCTACTGCTCCAAGGACAAGGCGCAGGCGCACATCAACGCCGGTGCCAAGAAGGTGGTTATCTCTGCCCCCGCCGGCAATGATCTGCCCACCATCGTGTACAGCGTGAACGAGAACACCCTGACGAAGGAGGACAACATTATTTCTGCTGCCTCCTGCACTACCAACTGCCTGGCTCCCATGGCCAAGACTTTGAACGAGTATGCGTCTATCGAGAGCGGCATCATGACCACGGTGCACGCCTATACCGGCGACCAGATGATTCTGGACGGCCCCCAGCGCAAGGGTGACCTGCGCCGTGCCCGTGCCGGTGCCCAGAACATCGTTCCCAACTCCACCGGCGCCGCGAAGGCGATCGGTCTGGTGATTCCGGAGCTGAACGGAAAGCTCATCGGCTCCGCTCAGCGCGTGCCGGTTCCCACCGGCTCCACCACCATCCTGGTGGCGGTCGTGAAGGGCAAGGATGTGACCGTCGATGGTATCAACGCCGCGATGAAGGCCGCTTCCTCTGAGTCCTTTGGCTACAATGAGGATCAGATCGTTTCCTCCGATGTGATTGGAATGCGGTATGGCTCTCTGTTTGATGCCACCCAGACCATGGTGACCAAGATCGACGAAGACACCTATCAGGTGCAGGTCGTGTCCTGGTACGACAACGAGAACTCCTACACGAGCCAGATGGTGCGTACCATCAAGTATTTCGCTGAGCTGGGCTAATCCCTGCGGCGAAGCGCGGAAAGAATTCTCCCCGGCGGACGGCGTGGCTGTCCGCCGGGGTTGTTGTTTTTTGCCGGGGATGGCGCCGGGAGCGTCAGCCTTCGGCAGAGGCAGAGGAAGCTTTTTCCTCTATGAGGGAATTCTCGGCAAAGGCGTCCAGCTCCTCCACGGAGGAAAAATCCAGACCGCTTTGCATGATGCCCTCCTGCAACGACAGAGGAAGGCGGTTGAAGCGGCTTTGCACGGCCGGGTTGGAAAATTGCGGTTGCTTGCTTGTGTTTTCCATGATACAGTCACCTCCGGGAATAGGATGTGCAGTTTTCGAGGTGGTTTCGATGGAAAATGCTGTCTGCCGGCGAAAAAATTTTTCTTTGCCGGATATTGTTTTTTGCTGTTGGAAAGAGTATAATGAGCGTGGCTTTGGATAAAGGGGGAATCCGCATGAGAGATCAAAGCATCCAGGCAATTTTGGAGGTGGACCGGCAGGCGCGCCTTCAGGAGCGACAGGCGGAGGAAAAACGCCGCAATGTGGAGGCGACCGTCGCCCAGCGGCGACAGGATTTGCAAACCGCCTATGAAAGCGGCGCGGCCGAGGCGGTCGCCTATACGAAAGAGGAACAGAACCGGCGTCTGACCGCGGAAAAAGCCCGCATTGATGCGCGCCAGATGGAGCTGCTGTCTGCGATGGCGGCCCGTGTGGAGGAAAAGCACGATGAATGGGTTTCGATGCTGGCGGCCCGTGTAACCGAACAGGGGTGAGCGCGATGAGCGCATCGGAAAACGCTCTTTTGGCGAAGGTACGGGCGATGTATGCCCGCCGCCTGACGCCGGACCAGCTGACGGATATGCTGGCCTGCACCTCCTCCGGAGAGGTGGCGGCCTATTTGAAGGATAAAACGCCCTATGGGCGTTATATGGCCTCGATGGACCCGAATACGGTGCACCGGGGTCGGCTGGAGGATCGCTTGCGAGAGGTGCAAAGCTGTCATCTGGCGAATGTGTCCCGCTTCGCCTATGGACTCGGTTCACCGTTGGCTTTTGCCTATTTGGTGGACTGGGAGGTGGATCGGCTGGAACGGACGCTGTCCGCGGCGGCGGATCGGTTTCGCCATGAGCTGTCGGCGGAGCCGCCTTTTTTCGAAAAGCATTCCTCGGTCGATTGGTCTGCGGTGGAGCAGGCGGAGGACGGTGCTGCCTGGGCGCGGGCGCTGACCGGCTCCGTTTATGAAAATGTGATGCGGGCGTTGCCCCGCACGGTTGGTTCGATGGATATGACGGCGCTGGATCGGGCGTTGCGGCAATATCGGATGAACCGAATGTTGGAGATGGCGAAAAAAATCGACCGGAGCGAGGAGCGCAGGGCGGTGGCCGAGCTGGTGCGCCTGCGGGTGGATTTGGACAATCTGGTGATTCTCTACCGACTGGCGGTGCTCCGCTGCCAGCCGACAGCGGCGGTGGCCGTGACGCTGGAGGGCGGTTTTTTGACTGAGGAACAGCTGCGCGCCCTTTCCGGGGCGCAAAATCTGCGCCAGATGGAGGAAATGCTCCGCCGCACGCGCTTGCGCGAATTGACGCTGCAGGGGGCAGAGTATATGGAGCTGGCCATCGACCGCTATTGGTTCTCCCTGTGTGAGCACCGTCTGCGTTGCACGACCTTCCCCTCGGAGGGACTGTTGTGCTATGGGGCGTTGCGCCGGTTGGAGCTGAAAAATGTGTTGCATTTGATCGAGGGCGTTCGGTATGGAGCGGCGCAGGCCGCTGCCGAAATGCTCATCGGTATGGATAAAGGAGGCGAGCAGAGCCTTGGCAATTGAAAAAATGTGGATGATGCGTGTTTCCGGCCGCCTGGATCAGCTGGATTCGTTCATTGATCGCTGTTGCCTGGACGGCCGGGTGCAGGTGGAGGCGGCGGAAAAATTCATCGCCCCCTCCATGGGCTATGTTCCGTTATCGGAGCCGAATCCGTATACCGAACGGCTGGCGGCGGTGCAGGAGGTGGCGGCCGGCTTCGGGCGGGAGCTGCATTATCGGGACGAGGTGCGGGACAGCCGCGACGACGCCCAGGTAGATTTAGCCCTGCTGACGGCCATGTCCAATCGTATGAAGGAGCTGCAGGATCGCAAAACCGCTTTGCAGGCTCAAAAGGAGGCGGACACTAGAGCGGTTTGGGAGCTTCAGCACTTTGTGCAAATGGATTTGCCCCTCAACGAGCTGTATGAGACGAAATTCATCCGCTTCCGCTTTGGACGGATGCCCGCGGAAAATGTGGATAAGCTGAACCGCTTCGACGAGGACCCCTATTGGCTGTTTTTTCCTTGCACCCGTGAGGGCGAGGAGGTTTGGGGGGTCTATTTTGCGCCGGTGAACAAGGTGGACGAGGTGGATCGGCTGTTCGCGGCGCTATATTTCCAGCGCCTGCGTCTGCCAGATAGCTTCGAGACCCCGGAAAAGGCGGCTGCAGAATATCAGCTTCGTCTGCAAAAGGCGGAGGAGGAGCTGGCGGCGGTGGAGGATCAGCTGCGCCGCTTTTGGGAAGATCAGCAGGAGGCCTGCGATTTCATGTATTCCCGTCTGCTGTATCGTAACGCTCTGCATGAAATTCGCAGTCAGGCTGTGGTGCATGGCGACTTCTTTTTCCTGTGCGGCTGGGTGCCCATGAAGGAGGAAGCGGCGGTAAAGAAGGCCGGCGAGGCCGTGAGCGTGGATGTGACGCTGGAAAAGCCGTTGGCCGCTGCACAGCCGCCGACGCGCATGAAAAACGGCCCGGTGGTTCGCCCGTACGAGGAATTCGTGGAAATGTATGGCCTGCCTGGCTATGGCGACATCGACCCGACGCTGTTTTTGTCGGTGATTTATACGCTGTTGTTCGGAATCATGTTCGCGGATTTGGGTCAGGGACTGTGCGTGGCGGCGCTGGGACTTGTGCTTTGGCTGAAAAGCCGTAGCCGTATGGGCGGCATCCTGCTGCGGTGCGGTCTGTCCTCGGCGGTGTTCGGCACTCTATTCGGCTCGGTTTTCGGAAATGAGGAGGCGCTGGACGGGTTCTATGAAAATGTGTTGCATATCCAGAAGCCCATCGAAATCATGCAGGATATCACGCTGATTTTGGTGGCGGCTATCGGAATCGGCGTGCTTTTGCTTATGGTGGCGATGGGGTTGAATGTGGCCGCCTGCCTGAAGCGACGACAGCCGGGACACGCGCTGTTCAGCGAAAATGGCGTCATGGGTATCGTCACCTATCTGTGCCTTGTGCTGTTGATTCTTAAATTCATGGCCGGCGATTTGCTGGCGTTTTTGCCCTTGGGTTGGCTTGTCTGGCCTTTGGTGATTGGTGTGCTTTGCCTGTTTTTCAAGGAAATTCTCATCGGCGTCGCCGAGAAAAAGCCCGACTGGAAGCCGGAGAGCTGGGGCGATTATCTGCTGGCGAATCTTTTCGAGCTGATTGAATATGTGCTTTCCTATTTCAGTAACACGGTTTCCTTCCTGCGGGTTGGCGCCTTCGTTCTGGTGCACGCCGGGATGATGCTGGTGGTGTATTCCATGGCGCCGGCCGCCGGTGTGGGTCGAGTGCTGGTGCTGGTGCTGGGCAATATCCTGATTATGGGCATCGAGGGCGTGCTGACCTATATTCAGGTGCTGCGCCTGGGCTTTTATGAAATGTTCAGCCGGTTCTATCAGGGAGACGGAAAGCCCTTCCGTCCCTTCCGGCTGGCGCCGAAAAACCAGTGAAACCGAAAAAACAATATTGGAGGTTATGACAATGAAAGCGATTCTGTTTATTCTCCCTGTGCTGGTGCTGGCGGCCACGGTGGCCTTCGCGATTTATAAGGTGCGCCGGGGCACCTCGGCGAAAAAAATGGTGTGCATGAATTTGGCCACGGCCGGTGTGCTGTTGGTGCTATCCGGGATGATGGCGATGACCGTTTCAGCGGAAAGCGCTCCGGCGCCGACGGCGGAAACGGCGACGGTGGAAGCGGCGGAGGAAAAGGAGCCTGCGGACGGGCTGGCGCTGGGTCTCGGTCTGCTGGCGGCGGGTCTTGTGACGGGACTTGCGGGCATCGGCGGCGGTATCGCCGTGGCGGCCGGCGCTCCGGCGGCTATCGGCGCCACCAGCGAGGATCCGAAGATGTTCGGCCGGGCGCTGATCTTCGTGGCGCTGGGCGAATCCATCGCTCTGTACGGTGTGGTTATTTCCATCCTGATTTTGCAGGGCCTTGGCGTTTTGTGAGGCAGAAAAATGAAGTTCTTTTTGATCAGCGATAATGTGGACACCCGCATGGGGTTGCGCATGGCCGGGATCGATGGCGTTGTGGTGCATGAGCCGGACGAGGTGGAGCAGCAGCTGCGCCGGGCGGTTGCCGATGAGTCGGTGGGCGTGCTTTTGATCACTGAGGGGCTGGCACAGCTGTGCGCCCCGTTGGTGTATGAGCTGAAAACCGGCGTTTCCCGCCCGCTGATTGTGGAAATCCCCGACCGGCACGGAAGTCGGTCGAAGGATAGCATCACCCGCTATGTGCGGGAGGCCATCGGCGTGAAATTCTGACCAGAGAGGGGCGAAAGCCGGGATGAAGGATATGACGGAAAAGCTGCCGCTGTTTTTGGAGGCGGTGCGCCAGGCGGCGCAAGAAAGCTGTCGCCAAAAGGAGCAGGAGGCGGCGGAATATACCCGCCAGCGTCTGCAGGAGGCGGAGCAGGAAACCCATGACCGCCACCGGGTGCAGTATCAGCAGGCGATTCGCCGGGTGAAGCAGCAGGCGGACGCGGAGCTTTCGGCTTATCGGGCGGCCTCGCGGCATCGGCTGACCGGCCTGCGGGATGCCTATGAACAGAAGGTTTTTGCCGACGCGGAGCAGGCGGTGGCTGCCTTCACCGAAAAGGCGGAATACGAAGCGCTTTTGGTGCGAGCGGCGGCCCGGCTGGGGGCGCTGTTGCCGGAGGGGACCGAGGATGCGGTGGTGTTTCTGCGTAGGGCGGACGAAAAATATGCCGCCGCCGTAGAAAAAGCCTTTGGTAAGCCCTGCCGGGTGGAACAGACGGACACGATTCGCCTGGGTGGCCTGCGCATGAAGAGCGTTGCGGTCGCGCTGGAAGCGGACGATACATTGGAAACCCGGCTGGAGCAGCAGAAGCCCCGGTTCCGGGAGCAGGCCGCGCTGGCTGTGCTGTAAGGGGGCGCGAATGTTGGAAAAAACGGTCTATTCGATTAACGGCCCAGTGGTGACCGTGGCCGGTCGCACCGACCTGTCCATGATGGACATGGTTTATGTGGGCCATCAGCGCCTCATCGGCGAGGTGATTGCGCTGGATGCCGCCGGTGCAACCATACAGGTATATGAGGAAACCCAGGGCTTGCAGGTGGGTGAGCCGGTGGTGAGCACCGGCGGCCCGCTGTGTGTGACGCTGGGGCCAGGTATTTTGCAGTCGATTTTCGACGGAATTCAGCGTCCGTTGGAGGCGGTGGAATCCGCTGAGGGCGCGTTCATCGACCGCGGCGTGCAGGTGCCGACGCTGGACGAGACAAAGCGCTGGCCGGTGAGCCTGCAGGTGCAGGTGGGGGACACCCTGTCCCCCGGACAGGTGTATGCCACCTGCCCGGAAACGGCCTCCATCACCCACCGCTGTCTTGTGCCGCCGCAGATGAGCGGCGAGGTGGTTTGGACGGCGGCGGACGGGGAATATACGGTGAACGAGCCGGTGGTGCGGTTGAAAACTGCCACGGGGGAGGAAAAAACGCTGACCCTTTGCCAAAAATGGCCGATTCGGGTGCCGCGACCGGTGAAAAAACGGTTGCCGGTGTCCATGCCGCTGATCACCGGCCAGCGCATCATCGACACTATGTTCCCGCTGGCGAAGGGCGGCTCGGCGGCGGTTCCCGGCGGCTTCGGAACGGGAAAAACCATGACCCAGCACCAGATTGCCAAGTGGTGCGACGCCGACATCATCGTGTATATCGGCTGTGGCGAGCGGGGCAACGAGATGACGGATGTTCTGGGCGAGTTCAGTGAGCTTGTGGACCCGCGCACGGGGCGTTCTCTGATGGAGCGCACGGTGCTCATCGCCAACACCTCCAATATGCCGGTGGCGGCGCGGGAGGCGTCCATCTATACCGGGATCACGCTGGCTGAATATTATCGGGATATGGGGTATCACGCGGCCATCATGGCCGATTCCACCTCCCGCTGGGCGGAGGCGCTACGGGAAATCAGCGGCCGTTTGGAGGAAATGCCGGCGGACGAGGGCTTCCCGGCCTATTTGCCCTCCCGCTTGAGCGAGTTTTATGAGCGGGCGGGATATATGGAGCCCCTGTGCGGCGGAGAAGGGTCGGTCTCGGTGATCGGCGCGGTGTCGCCCCAGGGATCGGATTTTTCCGAGCCGGTGACCCAGAACACCAAGCGGTTCACCCGTTGCTTCTGGGCATTGGATAAGAGTCTGGCCTATGCCCGCCATTATCCGGCGATTCATTGGACGAAGAGCTATAGCGAATATCTCACGGAGCTGGCTCCCTGGTACGAGGAACGGCTGGGGTCTGCCTTTTTGAAGGAGCGGGAGGAGCTGGCCGGGATTTTGGCGGAAGAAGATAGCCTGATGGACATTGTGCGCCTGATTGGCGCCGATGTGCTCCCCGATGACCAGAAGCTGGTGCTGGAAACGGCGCGGGTGATTCGTGTGGGCTTCCTTCAGCAAAACGCTTTCCACCCGGATGACACCTTCGTCACGCTGGAAAAGCAGAAAAAAATGATGCGGGTGATTTTGCATTTGCATCATGCCTCCCTGCGGCTGGTGAACCGCCAGGTTCCGCTGTCAAGGCTGATGGCGACCGGCCTCTTCGACCGGGCGGTGAAAATGAAATATGATGTGCCCAACGGACAACTGGAGCTGTTGGATGGCTATATCACCGAAATTGATGAAATGCTGTCGGCGATTCGCCCGGTGGACGGATGAGGAGGGGTGAAACATGATTATTGAGCATACAGGGCTTACCCAAATCAACGGCCCTTTGGTTGTGTTAGACGGAATAAGGGATGCGGCGAACGAGGAAATCGTGGAGCTGCGTACCGAAAATGGGGCTTCCCGCCTCGGCCGGGTGGTGCAGCTGGAGGGCGAGCGTGCGGTGGTGCAGGTTTTCGAGGGGACGCGCGGACTCTCTCTGCAAAATACGAAGGTTTCTCTCACCGGCCATCCGATGGAGCTGGCGCTGTCCCCGGAAATTCTTGGCCGGGTGTTTGACGGCGTTGGGCGGCCGCTGGACGGCTTGGGAGAGGTATATCCCCATCGACGGGAAAATGTGAACGGGAAGCCCATTAACCCGGTTTCCCGTATCATGCCCCGCAGCTATATCAATACCGGCATTTCCGCCATCGATGGTCTGACGACGCTGATTCGGGGTCAGAAGCTTCCGATTTTCTCCGGCTCGGGTATGCATCATAACGAGCTGGCGGTACAGCTGGCGCGGCAGGCGAACATCGGCGACGGCGAGGATTTTGCGATTGTTTTTGCGGCCATGGGCGTGAAAAACGACGTGGCGGACTATTTCCGCCGTTCGTTTGAGGAGTCCGGCGCGCTGAACCGGGTTGTGATGTTCCTGAATCTGGCGAACGACCCGATTGTGGAGCGCACCATCACGCCCCGCTGCGCCTTGACAGCGGCGGAGTATCTGGCGTTTACGTTGGAAATGCATGTGCTGGTGATTCTCACCGATATGACCGCCTATTGCGAGGCGGTGCGGGAGTTTTCCTCCTCCAAGGGGGAAATCCCCGGCCGAAAGGGCTATCCCGGCTATTTATATTCGGATTTGGCCAGCCTGTATGAGCGAGCGGGAATGATTCGGGGGAAAAAGGGATCGGTGACGCAGGTGCCGATTTTGTCCATGCCCAACGACGACATCACCCACCCGATTCCCGACTTGACCGGCTATATCACCGAGGGACAGATTGTGCTGGATCGGGGGCTGGAGAGCAAGGGGATTTATCCGCCTATCAGCGTTTTGCCCTCTCTTTCCCGCTTGATGAAAAGCGGCATTGGCGAGGGCTTCACCCGGTCGGATCACCAGTCGCTGGCGAACCAGCTTTTCGCTTGCTATGCGAAGGTGCAGGATGTGCGCGCGCTGTCCTCGGTGATTGGTGAGGAGGAGCTGAGCGAGGACGACCGGCGGATGCTGTCCTTTGGACGCGCCTTTGAACAGCGGTTTTTGAACCAGGGCTTCTCAGACCGCTCGATGGAGGAAACGCTGGATTTGGGCTGGGAGCTGTTGCGGCTTCTCCCGCGCAACCAGCTGGATCGCATCGACGACGCCCTGCTGGAGAAATATTATACACCGGCGGCAGAGGGCTGACAGAAAATGAAAGGAGGGCTTCGGTATGGCACAAATCGCCCCCACAAAGGGAAATCTTATGGCGACCAAAAAAAGCCTGGAGCTGGCAGAGCTGGGCTATGATTTGATGGACCGAAAGCGCAACATTCTCATGCGGGAAATGATGCGCCTTATCGACCGCGCTGCCGAGGTGCAGAGCCGAATCGACTCCACCTATGCCGAGGCCTATGCGGCGTTGCAGAAGGCGAATTTGACGCTGGGCTATTGCGAGGAATATATCCAGAACATCCCGCTGGAGGAAGGGTTGGAAATTGATTATCGCTCGGTGATGGGGGTGGAGCTTCCGGCGGTGCGTCTGCACAGCACAAGCTTCGCCAACTATCCACTTTCGCCGACGAATTCTCTGCTGGATGTGGCCTATGACCGCTTTCAGCGGGTGAAGGGGCTGACTGTGGAGCTGGCGGAAATCGGAAGTAGTGTGTATCTGCTGGCCAATGCCATCTGCAAGACGCAAAAGCGCGCCAACGCGCTGAAAAATATCAAGCTTCCCCAGTTCCAGGAGACCATTCGGGACATCACCGAGGCGCTGGAGGAAAAGGAGCGGGAGGATTTTTCCCGCCTGAAGGTAATCAAACGGCAAAAGGAGCGCCAAACGAACGGAAAACAGCCATAAACGACAACCCCCTTGACCCGTTGACGGGAATCGGGTATAATGTTGTCGAAGGCTGTGGGAAAGGATGGATTCAAATGGAAAATATGCAGAAGGTGACTTTGAATATCTGCGGCACGGATTATGCTGTGACGACCGATGAAGCGCCGGGCTATATGCAGGAGCTGGGAGCGAAGGTGGATGCGCGGATTCGCAATCTCATGAATGGAAGCGACCGCACCTCGCTGGTGATGGCAACGGTGATGACCGCGCTCATCGAGGCGGACGAGGCGCAAAAGGCTGTGCAGGCGGCGGACAATCTGCGCAAGCAGCTGAAATCCTTTTTTGACGACAACAATCGCTCCCGTGTGGAGGCAGACAGCCTGCGCCGCGAGGTAGAGCGGCTGAAAAAGGAAAATGAGGAGCTGCAGCGGCGGCTGGCCGACCGATGAGCCGGGCTGTGGAAATTTTGGCTCCGGCTGGGTCGCCGGAGGCGTTGACGGCGGCGGTGCGTTGCGGCGCCGCCGCTGTTTATTTGGGCGTCGGGCATTGGAATGCCCGTCGCGCGGCCCAGAATTTCACCGTTGAGGAGCTTCCGCAGATTGTGGCCTATTGTCACGCGCGGAACACGGCGGTGCATTTGGCGCTGAACACAGTTTTTTTCGATGAGGAGCTGTCCGAGGCGGAAAAGCTGGCGGCGGCGGCTTGCACCGCAGGCGTGGATGCGTTGATTGTGCAGGATGTGGGTCTGGCGCGCCGACTGCGGGTCTGCGCGCCGACGCTGCCGCTACATGCCTCCACCCAGCTGTCCTGTCACACTCCGGCGGGGGTAGCCTTTTTGCGAGACGCCGGCTTTTCCCGCGTGGTGCTGTCGCGGGAAATGACGCGGGAGGAGATCGCCGCCTGCGTCGGGCTGGGCGTGGAGCTGGAGGTGTTTGTTCACGGAGCGCTGTGCATGAGCGTGTCCGGCCAGTGCTATTTTTCGGCTATGCTGGGCGGGCGAAGCGGAAATCGGGGCCTGTGTGCTCAGCCCTGCCGTCTGCCTTTTTCTCCGACGGGGGAGCGTTCCCGTCCGGCCGCCCCGGAGGCGGCGGCCTTGAGTCTCAAGGACAACTGTCTGGCGGACTATGTGCAGGAGCTGGCCGCCTTGGGTGTGGCTTCGCTGAAAATCGAAGGGCGCATGAAAAGGCCGGAATATGTGGCGGCGGCCACCGCCGTGTATGCGGCCGCCGCGGCCGGGAAAACCGTGTCGGCAGCGGAGCTGGAACGGCTCAAAAGCGTTTTTTCCCGCTCCGGCTTCACCGACGGCTATTATACCGACCACCGGGGCACGGCCATGTTCGGCGTGCGCCGCCGGGAGGATGTGGTGGCGGCGGATGGTGTGCTGAAGGAGCTTCGGCACACCTTCGACCGGGAACAACCGCGGGTTGCGGTGGCCGCACGGCTGTCGGTGACGGCCTCCCAAACGCGGCTCACGGTTTGGGATGAGGAGGAAAACCGGGTGACGGTGGAGACGACCGGCGGCGAGCCGGCGGTGAACCGTCCGTTGGATGAGGCGCGTGCCGCCGAACAGCTGCGCAAAACCGGCGGAACGCCCTTTTTCATGACAGATGTGGCGGTGGAGGTCGCACCGGGGCTGACGCTGGCGGCGGCAAGCCTCAACGGTCTGCGCCGTCAGGCGCTGGAGCAGCTGTTGAAGCGGCGGGAGCGCCCGGCCACGGCGATCCCCTTTGTTGCCGCGCCGGTGGATTTGCCGCCGGTTTCGTTGCCTGCTGCTTCGCCGGAACGATGGGTTCAGCTGGCGTCGGCGAGCCAATGGTCACCTACTCTGTCCTGTGACCGGGTGTTTTTTCCGCTGGATACGCCGCCGGAAACTCTGGAAAAGGCTTGCCGAGCGGGACAGCGGGTTTCGGTAGCCGTTCCGCGGGGACTTTTTGGCACAGAAAAAGCGACGGCGGAGCGGCTGGCGGTGGCGAAGGCTGCCGGTGCAGACAGCGCCCTTTGTGGAAACGTGGGAGCGATTCCGCTGGCACAGGCGGCGGGACTGTCTGCTGTGGGCGGCTTCGGCTTGAACATCACCAATCCCCAGGCGCTGGCCTTTTATCGGGAGCAGGGCCTGACCGCCGCCACGCTGTCCATGGAGCTGACCTTTGAACGCGTTCCAAAAAGCGCCTGTCTGCCGATGGGCTTGCTGGTGTATGGCCATCAGCCCTTAATGCTGATGCGAAACTGTCCGCGGCGCTGTGCGACCGGCTCCTGCGCCGACTGCCATCATCAGGGAATCACCGACCGCACCGGAACGGCGTTTCCCGTTTTGTGCGAAAATGGGTGCAGTCAGGTGCTCAATTCCGTGCCGCTCTATTGGGGTGACCGGTTGAGCCAGCTTCCCCCGGTGGATTTTCACCTGTTTTTGTTTACAGTCGAATCTCCTGCCGAGGTGGCCGCGGTGCTGGAGCGCTATCGCACCGGTGCCGGCGCGCCGGGACACATCACCCGCGGCTTGTATCGCCGTGGCGTGCAATGAGTGGATAAAAAGCAGAGAGCTGTTCTTGCGGAACAGCTCTCTGCTTTTTTGTTTTTGCGGATTTATTCGAGAATTAGCTTGCGGAAGGTTTTCTTTCCCTTTTTCAAAATCAGCTGGCCGTCCTGGAAATCCGCCGGGGAAACGGTATGCTCCACATCAGCAATTTTTTCGCCGTCGATGGACACGCCGCCCTGCTGCACCAGCCGCCGGGCCTCGCCCTTGGAGGCGGCCAGCTCCGCCATCACCATCACCTCCAGCAGTCCGAGACCTTCGCCCAGCTGCTCCTTCGTGAGGGTGGTGGTGGGCATATGCTCGGTGTCGCCGCCGCCGGCGAACAGCGCCCGCGCGCCGGCCTGCGCCTTCGCGGCCTCTTCCTCGCCGTGAATCATTTTCGTCAGCTCAAAGGCCAAAATCTCTTTGGCGGTGTTCAGCTGGCTTCCTTCCCAGCGATCCATCTTGTCGATTTGCTCCAGCGGCAGGAAGGTCAGCATCCGCAGGCATTTCAGCACATCCTCGTCGCCCACATTCCGCCAATACTGATAGAAGTCGAAGGGGCTGGTTTTGTTGGGATCCAGCCAGACCGCGCCGTTGGCGGTTTTTCCCATTTTCTTGCCCTCGGAGTTTAACAAAAGGGTGATGGTCATGGCATAGGCGTCCTTGCCCAGCTTTTTGCGAATCAGCTCGGTGCCGCCCAGCATATTGGACCACTGGTCATCGCCGCCGAATTGCATATTGCAGCCATATTCCTGATACAGATGATAGAAGTCATAGGACTGCATAATCATATAGTTGAATTCCAGAAAGGACAGTCCCTTTTCCATGCGCTGTTTATAACATTCGGCGCGGAGCATATTGTTGACGGAGAAGCAGGCGCCTACCTCCCGCAGAAGCTCCACATAGTTGAGCTTCAGCAGCCAGTCGGCGTTGTTCACCATCATGGCCTTTCCTTCGCCGAATTCGATGAAGCGCTCCATTTGTTTTTTGAAGCAGGCGCAGTTGTGTTCGATGATTTCGGAGGTCATCATGGAACGCATATCCGTGCGGCCGGAGGGGTCGCCGATATAGCCGGTTCCGCCGCCGATGAGCGCCACCGGCCGGTTCCCGGCCATTTGCAGACGCTTCATCAGGCACAGCGCCATGAAATGGCCCACATGCAGGCTGTCCGCCGTGGGGTCGAAGCCGATATAGAAGGTGGCCTTTCCGTTGTTCACCAGCTCGCGGATTTCCTCCTCGTTGGTGAGCTGAGCAATCAGCCCGCGGGCCTTCAGTTCGTCAAAAACGGTCATTGTTCTGTCTCCTTTTCTGTTGGGAAAATCAAAAAATCGCCCGCCGCCGGCGAAAACCGGCAGAGGGCGACGGCAGGTCGCGGTACCACCTCTGTTTGCTTTTCGAAAAAAGCCTCAGGGGAAAAATCCCGTGTCCGTAACGGGGACAGTCCGGCGTTCCTATTGAGCCGCAGAGGGCCGTTCAGTTCGCGGCTCGAGAGGGTATTTCGCCGACCGCTCGCCTGCCTCGCACCACCCGGTAGGTCTCTGAAAATCCGCAAAAATCGGTTACTCGTCTCTGTCTTCGCCTTTGTCTTGACTCATTGTAGCATATTTTCGGCTTTTGTCAAGTGTTGTTTTTTCATGACTGTCGGTCTCCGCGCCGGCTAGATAGGTTTCGCCCCAGTGAGCCAGCTCTGTGAACACCGGAAGAAGTGCTCGTCCCTTTTCGGTTAGGGAATATTCCACATGGGGCGGGATTTCGTTGAACTGCTCCCGATGCACAATTCTGTATTTTTCCAAATCTCGCAGGGTGTTGGTCAGCATGGTGTTCGTGATGGGCGGTACCGCCTTCTTTAGCTCGTCGAAGCGGTAGGAGGGCTTTTTGCACAGCTCATAGATGATGTGGGTGCGCCATTTTCCGCTGAGCAGCTCCAGCGTGCGGTGCATGGGGCAGCAGGTGTCGCTGACCGGTGCGGTCAGCACCCGGTTGAGATATTCCTCTTGGGTGAAATCCTTTTTCATGGCGGCCTCCAGTTCTTTTTTTGTACCAGGCGCAGTTGTTTTGCATACGTGTATTCGAATTCCGAACATAGTATAATTAAAATACCAACAAAAGTAAAGGAGAACATTTTATGAAAACAGCCATTGTTTATTATTCCCGCCATCATGGCAATACGAAAAAGCTTTTAGAGGCGATTGCTGCCCGGTATGAGGTGACGCTTGTGGATGTGACGGAGCAGCCGACGGTGGATTTGTCGGGCTTCGACCGGGTTGGCTTCGCGTCGGAGATTTATTATTCGAGATTTCACAAAACTCTGCTGAAATTCGACGAGACGAATTTGCCGGAGGGGAAGGTGGGTTGTTATAAGGATGTCTTGAACATCATATAAAATTAACCGATTGACGAGTGCTAAACAATAACCGACCATTAATGATGAGGTGCCGTAACGAAGGTTTTGAAAATAAGTTGTAAAGACAATCGTTACGGTATATTGCAGAAAAATCTAAAAATTAAAATTTGGAGGAAACTGCAATGAAATCATTATTTGAACAAATGGGTGGAACTTACCGCCACGAAGGAGAATATCTCATCCCAAACATCACATTTCACAATGAGGAAAATCAACCTATCGGAATATGGGGACAGCGGCATTTGAGATACTTAAAACAACACCGCAAGGTTTTATATTACAATCTGCTCACAAGCGATAAATTGAACGATTATATTGCCGACATCGACAAGCAGGCTGAAGATATGTTTAATCGGCTTGTAGAACAAATAGCTGAGCGTGAGGGTGTGACCGAACAACTCAAATCAACAGACCAAATGTTGTGGGTGCAGAAGATGAACAATATCCGTAATTGTGTGACGGAAATAATAAATAACGACATAATTTATACGGTATAAGCAAAACAGCGGCAGGGAGAAATCTCTGCCGTTTTATTATGTTTATAAGTTCAACGAATGTTGCTCAAAAGCAGTTGACTTATTTGCCTATAGAGTATATAATAGACTTGTCGTATTATATACTCTATGATAAGAGGTTCAATTTATGATTACAACTGAAATTGGTAAAAGAATTCGTGAATTGAGAGTTCAAACAGGACTGAGTCAAGAAAAGTTTGCACAAAAGATTGGAATGGATAGAACTTATTTCGCAAGTGTTGAACTTGGAAAGAGAAATATATCCATTGTAAACATTGAAAAAATTGCAAATGGATTAGAAATTTCGCTATCCGAATTATTCAGAAATATTTGATATGATACCTATAAAGTAGACATTTAAATACGGGACACCTTGATGTATA
>CAZSTR010000021.1:0-25807 GCA_964609975.1 uncultured Ruminococcus sp.
TCTCCACCAGGTCCACGATACCCTTGAAGGTATCCTCGGCGCCGATGGGCAGCTGAATCGGGACAGCATTACACTTCAGACGGTCGCGCATCATTCCGACCACGCGATAGAAATCGGCGCCCATGATGTCCATTTTGTTGACATAGGCCATACGGGGCACCTGATACTCGTCAGCCTGACGCCACACCGTCTCGGACTGGGGCTCCACGCCGCCCTTGGCGCAGAGAACCGTCACCGAGCCGTCCAGCACGCGCAGAGAGCGCTGAACCTCCACGGTGAAGTCCACGTGGCCGGGAGTATCAATGATGTTGATGCGGTGCTTTTCTCCCTTGCCCTGCTTATCCCAGTAGCAAGTGGTCGCCGCAGAGGTGATGGTGATACCGCGCTCCTGCTCCTGCGCCATCCAGTCCATGGTAGCGCCGCCGTCGTGGGTTTCACCCATCTTGTAGTTCACACCGGTATAATACAGGATACGCTCTGTCGTCGTGGTTTTACCAGCGTCGATGTGCGCCATAATACCGATATTTCTGGTTTTTTCCAGAGATACATCTCTTGCCATATAGCGATCCTCCTTTTCCTCAATAGTGAGTTACGAACATTACCAGCGGAAGTGGGCAAAAGCCTTGTTGGCCTCGGCCATCTTGTGGGTATCCTCGCACTTCTTGGCGGCACCGCCGTTGCCATTGAGGGCATCCAGGATCTCCGCCGCCAGGCGCTCCTTCATGGTGCGCTCAGAGCGGTTGCGGGAATAGGTGGTGAGCCAACGCAGACCCAGGGTCTGACGGCGGTCCGCACGCACCTCGATCGGCACCTGATAGGTGGCACCGCCGACGCGGCGAGCCTTAACCTCCAGAACAGGCATGATGTTTTCCATCGCCTTTTCAAACACGGTCAGGGGCTCCTCGCCGGATTTCTCTTTGATGATGTCGAACGCATCATAGACGATCTTCTGGGCAACGCCCTTCTTACCGTCCAGCATGATGTTGTTGATGAGCTTGGTCACCAACTTGGAATTGTAAAGCGGGTCGGGCAAAACATCGCGTTTTGCAGTAGAACCTCTTCTCGGCACTTTACTTCCCTCCTTCATAATGATGATATCATAGGTACTCGAAAGCGACATACTCCCGTTGGCCAGCAAAGAAGCAGCATCACAAAACCGTGCCGTAACCCGGTATATCGTAATCTGCCGCTACTAAGTAGCCGCTGATGAAATGTCTTACTTTTTGGCGGCTCCCGCCTTGGGACGCTTGGCACCGTACTTGGAACGAGCCTGCATACGGTTGGCAACGCCTTGCGTATCCAGGGTGCCGCGGATGATGTGATAACGCACACCGGGCAGGTCCTTCACACGGCCGCCGCGGATCAGCACCACGCTGTGCTCCTGCAGGTTGTGACCTTCGCCGGGGATATAGGATGTCACCTCGATCCCGTTGGACAAACGGACACGCGCCACCTTACGCAGAGCAGAGTTGGGCTTCTTCGGCGTAGAAGTCTTCACAGCGGTGCAGACACCACGCTTCTGGGGAGAATCCTGGTCGATGGCCACACGCTTCTTGGAGTTCCATCCCTTCAGCAGAGCCGGGGCTTTCGCCTTTTTTTCCAGGTCCTGTCTTCCCTTCCGGACTAACTGGTTAAATGTAGGCAATTTTTTCACCTCCGAAAATAAAATATATCTTAAAGAAGGCAACGTGGGAACAACTCCCACAAGCCTTCTCTAAAACCGAAGCAAAACGCGCAAAGGGCGGCCTGCTGTCCGGCAATCGCCGGACAGCACACCACAATTAGTTATTTTAGCATAGGATATACCGGTTTGTCAAGAGTTATTCACCAATGATTTCCGGTTCTTCTTCGCTGTAGGAGGAGAAATCCATGTCATCCAGCACACTGAAGGCGTTCTTCGGCGCCCGGTTGTCCTTCACCCGCACATCGGAATACCGTGGCATACCGGTGCCGGCGGGGATGAGCTTGCCGATGATGACATTTTCCTTCAGACCCAGCAGCGGATCCACCTTGCCCTTGATAGCGGCATCGGTCAGCACGCGGGTGGTCTCCTGGAAGGAGGCGGCGGAAAGGAAGCTGTCCGTAGCCAGCGCGGCCTTGGTGATACCCAACAGAATCGGGGTCACCGTCGCCTTCTGAAGCGACTCGCCATCCTCGCGCACCTCTCCGGCAGCGATACGAGCCGCCACCGCGGTGTTTTCCTCAAACAACTCGGTCTTATCCACCACAGCATCGTTCACCAGATTGGTGTCGCCGGAATCCTCCACGCGCACCTTGCGCATCATCTGACGCACGATAACCTCAATGTGCTTATCGTTGATGTCCACGCCCTGGGTACGGTAGGTGGTCTGCACCTCTTTAATCAAATAATCCTGCACAGCCGACTCGCCACAGACATCCAGCACATCATGGGGGCTCATGGAGCCTTCGGTGATGCACTCGCCCTTCTGCACCACATAGCCGTCCTCGATGCAGGGACGCAGACGGGAGCCATAGGTAATCACATAGGAGCGTTCCTCGCTACCATCCTCGGCAGTAACGATAACCATGTTCTTTTTCTTTTCCTCGCGACGCACCACACCGGTGATTTCGCTGATGATCGCCAGATGCTTCGGCTTGCGTCCCTCGAAAAGCTCCTCAACACGAGGCAGACCCTGGGTGATATCCTCGCCGCCGGCAACACCGCCGGTGTGGAAGGTACGCATGGTCAGCTGGGTGCCGGGCTCGCCGATGGACTGGGCGGCGATGATACCCACCGCTTCGCCAACCGTCACCGGCTCGTTGGTCGCCAGATTGGAGCCATAGCAGCAGGCGCAAACGCCCTTCGCCGCGCCGCAGGTCAGCACCGAGCGGATTTTCACTCGCACGCGGCTCTCGTCCACCGTGCCATCCGCACCGGTGGCCGCCTTGCGCAGAGCGGAGTCGATGCGCACCGCATCCTCCTCGGTCATCTGATGATCCCGATCCACCAGCAGTTTGCCGGAAGCCGGATCTATGAAATCGTCGCACAGATACCGTCCCACCAAACGCTCGGTGAGGGGTTCAATCACGCGGTTGCCATCCTTGATGTCATAAACGGTGATACCCTCATGGGTGCCGCAGTCGCTCTGACGGATGATAACCTCCTGGGACACATCCACCAAACGGCGGGTCAGGTATCCGGAGTCGGCGGTACGCAGAGCCGTATCGGCCAGACCCTTACGGGCTCCCTTCGCCGAGGTGAAATATTCCAGAATGTTCAGGCCTTCACGGTAGTTTGCCCGAATCGGAACCTCGATGGTCTTACCGGAGGTATTGGCGATCAGTCCACGCATACCGGCCAGCTGACGAATCTGGCTGATGGAGCCACGGGCGCCGGAATCCGCCATCATCTGGATGGGGTTGTACGGGTCCATGTTCGCGGTCAGTGCCTTCGTCACCCGATCAGTGGTGTCATTCCAGGTCTTGATCACGCGGGAATACCGCTCGTCGTCGCTCATGAGACCCTGGCTGTACAACTCGGCGATTTGATCCACCGTCTGCTCCGCCTCGGCGATAAACTGCTTTTTCTCCTCCGGAATGGTGGCGTCGCCTACAGACACCGTCAAAGCGCCGCGGGTGGAATACTTATAGCCCTGGCTCTTGATAGCATCCAGCACAACCGAGGTCTGCGCCGCGCCGTGCTGCTTTATGCACTCGGCAACAATCTTGCCCAGCTGCTTTTTGCCGACCTTGAAGTCAATTTCATAGCTCAGCAGGCGATCCAGATATTCCGGAGAGGTGGGATCCTCGCCCTCATGGAGCTGGCGATCCACAAAGCCCAAATCCTGCGGAACGGAATGGTTGAAGATGACACGACCTATGGTGGTTTTCACCAGATGAGACACCGTTTCCCCGTTCACCTGGGTGAAACGGCGGATTTTGATGTCGTCGTGCAGGTCGATGACCTTCCGGTCATAGGCCATCAGCGCCTCGTTCTCGTCTCGATACACCTTGTCGGTGGTATCCTTGGCCTTGGCCGTCTCCTCCGGCGAATCCTTCTCATGCTTGTCGATGGTCAGATAATAGGAGCCAAGCACCATATCCTGGGTCGGCACGGTCACCGGCTTTCCGTCAGAGGGCTTCAACAGGTTTCCGGCGGCCAGCATCAGGAAGCGGGCTTCCGCCTGCGCCTCGGCGCTCAGCGGCACGTGCACAGCCATCTGGTCACCGTCGAAGTCGGCGTTGAAGGCGGTACAGGCCAAGGGGTGCAGCTTGATCGCGCGGCCTTCTACCAGCACCGGCTCAAAGGCCTGGATGCCGAGGCGGTGTAGCGTGGGGGCGCGGTTGAGCATCACCGGGTGATCCTTGATCACGATTTCCAGCGCGTCCCACACCTCCGGACGCAGACGATCCACCATTTTCCGGGCGGATTTGATGTTGCCGGCCTGGCCGGTCTCCACCAGTCTCTTCATCACAAAAGGTTTGAACAGCTCGATGGCCATTTCCTTCGGCAGACCGCACTGATACATTTTCAGCTCAGGGCCAACCACGATAACGGAACGGCCGGAATAGTCCACGCGCTTGCCCAGCAAATTCTGGCGGAAGCGACCCTGCTTACCCTTGAGCATATCGGACAGAGACTTCAGCGGACGGTTGTTGGGACCGGTCACCGGACGGCCGCGGCGACCGTTGTCGATGAGCGCGTCCACAGCCTCCTGGAGCATACGCTTCTCGTTACGAACGATGATGTCCGGGGCGCCCAGCTCCAACAGCCGCTTCAGGCGGTTGTTCCGGTTGATCACCCGGCGATACAAATCGTTCAAATCGGAGGTGGCAAAACGACCACCATCCAGCTGAACCATCGGACGAACATCCGGCGGAATCACCGGAATCACATCCATGATCATCCACTCCGGCCGGTTGCCGGAGAGCCGGAACGCCTCCACGACCTCCAAACGCTTGAGCAGACGGGCGCGCTTCTGGCCGCTGGCCGTTTCCAGCTCCTCCTTGAGCTGGGCGGACAGCACATCCAGGTCGACTTCCGCCAACAGCTTCTGGATATACTCCGCGCCCATACCAGCATCGAAGTCATCCTCATATTTCTCCCGCATATCGGCATAGTCCTTGTCGGACAGCACCTGCTTTTTCATCAGTGGGGTGTCGCCGGGATCCACAACCACATATTCGGCGAAATACAGCACCTGCTCCAGCTGCTTCGGAGACATATCCAGAATCAGGCCCATGCGGGAGGGAATTCCCTTGAAATACCAAATATGGGACACGGGAGCCGCCAGCTCGATATGGCCCATACGCTCCCGGCGCACCTTCGAACGGGTGACCTCCACGCCGCAACGCTCGCAGATTTTTCCCTTATAGCGAATACGCTTATACCGGCCGCAATGGCACTCCCAGTCCTTCGTCGGCCCAAAGATTTTCTCGCAGAACAGGCCGTCACGCTCCGGCTTGAGCGTGCGGTAGTTGATGGTCTCCGGCTTCAGCACCTCTCCATAAGACCAACTGCGAATCTGATCCGGGGAGGCCAGAGAAACCTTGATCGAATCAAACACATTAAACTGCATCATAGCACACAGCGCCCCCTTTCTTACATTTCATCCGCGTCGAAGCCGTCATCGGAGAAGCCGTCGTCCTCCTCGATTTCGCCGCTTTCATTTATTTCGCCCACGCCGTAGCCGTCGAAGTCGCCCTCGTTGGCCACCGAGCTGAACGCCTCATCATCGGGGGTGATCATCCCCAGCTCATCGTCATCGTCGAAGGTTTGCTTAAGGTCGATTTCATTCTTGTCGGCATCCATCACGCGGATGTCCAGACCCAACGCCTGCAGCTCCTTGACCAACACCTTGAAGGACTCCGGCACACCGGATTGAGGCACATTTTCGCCCTTAACGATAGCCTCATAGGTCTTGACACGGCCCACCACATCGTCCGACTTCACCGTCAGAATTTCTTGCAACGTATAGGCGGCGCCATAAGCCTCCAGCGCCCACACTTCCATTTCGCCGAAGCGCTGGCCGCCGAACTGCGCCTTTCCGCCCAGCGGCTGCTGAGTAACCAGGCTGTAGGGGCCGGTGGAACGAGCATGGATTTTATCGTCAACCAGATGGTGGAGCTTCAAATAATACATATAACCCACCGTCACAGGGTTATCAAACAGCTCGCCGGTGCGTCCGTCATAGACGGGAGTTTTTCCGTCGGTGGATTTTCCGGTTTGCGCCAACAGCTCGCGGATGTCGTCCTCATGGGCGCCATCGAACACAGGGGTCATCACCTTGAAGCCCAGCGCCGCCGCCGCATAGCCCAGGTTCACTTCCAGAACCTGCCCGATATTCATACGGGAGGGCACGCCCAGCGGGTTGAGCACGATGTCCAGCGGAGTGCCGTCCGGCAGGAAAGGCATATCCTCGCTGGGCAAAATCCGGGAGACAACGCCCTTGTTTCCGTGGCGGCCGGCCATCTTGTCGCCCACACTCAGCTTTCTCTTCTGGGCGATATAGCAACGCACCACCATGTTGACACCGGGGCTCAACTCGTCAGAGTTCTGACGGGTGAACACCTTCACATCCACGATGATACCGTATTCCCCATGGGGCACACGCAGGGAGGTGTCCCGCACCTCGCGGGCCTTTTCGCCGAAAATCGCCCGGAGCAGGCGCTCCTCGGCGGTCAGCTCGGTCTCGCCCTTCGGGGTGACCTTACCCACCAGAATGTCACCGGAGCGCACCTCCGCGCCGATGCGGATGATGCCGCGCTCGTCCAAATCCTTCAGCGCATCCTCGCCCACATTGGGGATGTCACGGGTGATTTCCTCCGGTCCCAGCTTGGTGTCCCGCGCCTCGACCTCATATTCCTCCACATGGATGGAGGTATACACATCATCCCGGACGATACGCTCGTTGATGAGCACCGCATCCTCATAGTTATAGCCTTCCCAGGTCATGAAGCCGATGAGGGCGTTCTTTCCGAGGGAGATTTCGCCGTTGGAGGTCGCCGGGCCGTCGGCCACGACTTCATGCTCCGCCAGATGGTCGCCCAGGCTCACCACCGGGCGCTGGTTGATACAGGTTCCCTGATTGGAGCGGGCGAATTTCACCAGCTTATACACATCAATCTCGCCATTGTCGTCCCGGCGAATTTTCACGGTGTCAGCGGACACATAGGTGACTGTTCCGGCGGCCTTCGCCAGCACGCAAACACCGGAGTCCACACCGGCCTTATATTCCATACCGGTGCCGACGATGGGGCTTTCCGTGGTCAGTAGGGGCACAGCCTGACCCTGCATGTTGGAGCCCATCAATGCACGGTTGGCGTCGTCGTTCTCCAGGAAGGGAATCATGGCCGTCGCCACGGACACAACCATTTTCGGGGAAACATCCATATAGTCCACAACGGAGGGGTCCTCCTCGCGGAACTCGCCCCGGTGACGGATAGTAACCTTGGAGCGAGCGAAGCGGTTTTCCTCGTCCAGCGGCTCATTGGCCTGGGCGACAATGAAATCATCCTCCATGTCGGCCGACATATAGGTCACCTCATCGGTCACCACGCCGGTGGCCTTGTCCACCTTTCGATAGGGAGCCTCGATGAAGCCGTATTCGTTGATTTTGGCGAAGGAGGCCAAATAGGAAATCAAGCCGATGTTCGGACCTTCCGGGGTCTCGATGGGGCACATACGGCCATAGTGGCTATAGTGCACGTCGCGCACCTCGAATCCGGCCCGATCCCGCGACAGACCGCCGGGCCCCAACGCGGACAGACGGCGCTTATGCTTCAGCTCCGCCAGAGGGTTGTTCTGATCCATGAACTGGGACAGCGGAGAGGAACCGAAAAACTCCTTGATGGCCGCCACAACCGGGCGAATGTTGATGAGCGCCTGGGGCGTCACCACATCCATGTCCTGGCTCTGGAGCGTCATGCGTTCCCGCACCACCCGCTCCATCCGAGAGAAGCCGATGCGGAACTGGTTCTGCAGCAGCTCGCCCACCGAACGGATGCGGCGGTTGCCCAGATGGTCGATGTCATCGGTGGTTCCTACCTTGTGACCGAGACAGTTGAGATAGTTGATAGAGGAAAGAATGTCGTCCACAGTGATGTGGTTGGGAATCAGCTCCCGATAGCGGGAAAGCAACTCCTGCTTGAGGGCCTCCTCGTCCAGTCCCTGCGCCAGGATTTCCTGCAGCACGCTATAGCACACCCGCTCGTTGACGGTGTTCTTCACCGCATCATACACCTCGGCACTCACATGGGCGGCCAAATCCACCATGCCGTTGGAGACGATTTTCACCTCGTGCTCCTCGCCATGCTCCTCCACATTCACATACGCCACCGTCACGCCGGCATTTTCCATCGCCATGGCGCGGGCGCGACTGATGATTTCACCGGGCTCGCCCAAAATCTCGCCCGTCGCCGGGTCCACCACCGGGCGGCTCAGGCAACAGCCGGCCAGCCGGTTCGACAGACCCAGCTTTTTGTTGTATTTATAGCGACCCACACGGGACAGGTCGTAGCGGCGAGGATCGAAAAACAGTCCTTCCAGATGCTGCTGGGAGTTTTCCACGGTGGCAGGCTCGCCGGGACGGAGCTTACGATAAATTTCCAGCAGCGCCTCCTCCCGGTTCTTCGTGGGGTCCTTTTCCAGAGTCGCGAGAATACGCTCATCCTCGCCGAAGAACTCCAGAATCTGCGCATCCGAGCCGAGGCCGAGAGCACGGGCCAGCACCGTCACCGGGATTTTCCGGTTTTTATCAATGCGCACATAGAACACATCGGTGGAATCGGTTTCATATTCCAGCCAGGCGCCCCGGTTGGGGATGACGGTGGAGCTGAACAACTCTTTTCCGAGAGTATCATGCACCATATCGAAATACACGCCGGGCGAACGCACCAGCTGGGACACAATCACTCGCTCCGCGCCGTTGATGACGAAGGTGCCGCTGTCGGTCATGATGGGGAAGTCGCCCATGAAAACCTCGGACTCCTTGATTTCACCGGTTTCCTTGTTCAGCAGGCGAACACGCACGTGCATGGAGGCCGCATAAGTCGCGTCCCGCTCCTTACATTCCTCCACAGTATATTTCGGTGTGTCATCCATCCGATAGTCGATGAACTCCAGCACCAGATTTCCGTTATAATCCGTGATGGCCGCCGTTTCGTTGAAGACCTCCTTCAGGCCCTCCTCTAAAAACCACCGATACGAATTTTTCTGCACTTCAATGAGGTTGGGCATTTCCAGCACTTCATTGATCTTGGCAAAGCTCATACGCACATTGTTTCCCAGCTTCACCGCTTTGATATTCGCCATGGCATCGATCACTCCTGTCTGAATTCTTTCTGCATTCTTTCTGCGACCGGCTTTCCCGGAATCGGTCACAGTATAAAGGCTCCTCGCCCGTATGAGAGGTGTTTGTCCGCGGATTGAAAAATTTCTCTTGCATTTTGCAAAACACTGTGCTATACTGCGTTTATCCGAAGGGCACACTTCTCATATTAAAGCAGTTTATAATAATATACTATTTGCGTCAATTTGTCAATCTTTTTTTGATAATTGGCGTATTTTTTCGTTTTTGTTGGAGTTTTTATTGTTTTTCAATAAAATCAACAGCTCCATCGCACTGGTTGGTACACACGGAGCCGTTGGTTTTATCTTTAATATCCCAGTATCCACAGGCGGCAAATCGCCGCACATTCCCGAACCCAATAGCACAGCAACAGATGAGGCGGCGAGAAGCAGGTGACCGCGCCCACGCCGGCGGCGCCGGCGCGACGGGCGGTGGCCGCCGCCCGATATTGATGAAACTCCTGGGTGGCAATGGCAACCGTGTCGCACAGCCCCTCTCGGCGAATCAGTTCCATGGAAAAGCGGGTGTTTTCGAAGGTGTTGGTGGAGCGATCCTCCATATAAATCCGCTCCGGTGCAATCCCCCGCTGTTCCACCAGATATTTGCGCATCACATAGGCTTCCGAATAGGCCTCATCCGCGCCCTGGCCGCCGGAAACCACGCAGGCCGCATCGGGATATTTTTCCAGGCGGTTCGCCGCCACGTCCAGCCGGCCGCGTAGCATACGGCTGGGCTGGTTGCCGACGATCAACGCGCCGAGCACAATCACCGTGGCATCCTCCCGGCCGGGACGGGTCACAGCCGCACCCACCATGCAGCCGGAAAGCATGCCCCCCAGCATCCCGAACACGCAAACAAAGCATAGCAACACAATCGCCACCGGCTTATACCATCCCTTCTTTTCCCAACGCCAGCCAAGATCCCACGCGATACCCAAAAGGCCCGCCACCGCGCCGACGATGACCCCCTCGTTGAAAATTCCGTTGACCAGCAACGGTAACAGCGACCAAGCCAGCACAAACGCGCCCAGCCGGCCGCACAGTCGCCGCCAGCGAAAGCTTTTTCCCCTCGCTTTCGCCTGCGGCTCTTTTTCCGTCCGTCTCAACCCGGCTCACCTCCAGGGATAGGTGAACAGGCCATACAGATACAGCGCGGCAATGAGCACCGGCACCATATAGGCAAACACCGGACGCATCCAGTTTTTCACCTTCAGTCCCTTTCCGGCGTTGGCCTCCGCCCGGAACGCCTCCCAGCCCCAGCCCCATTTGCGGTTACAGCAAAACAGCGCCGTCACCAGCGAGCCGAGGGGCAACAGGTTGGTGCTCACAATAAAGTCCCAAAAATCCAGAAAAGCGCTTCCCGGCGCAAAGGGCTGGAAGCCACTCCAAACGCTATAACCCAGCGCCGTCGTCAGCGACAGCAGGAAAATCCCGATGCCGCACACAAGGCTTCCCTTTCGCCGGCTCCAGCCGGTCATTTCCCGCACACAGGCCAAAATGTTTTCGAACACCGCCAGCACCGTAGACAGAGCCGCAAACACCATGAACAGGAAAAACAGCGTACCCCACCAGCGGCCGCCCTGCATCTCGTTGAAAACGCGGGTCATGGTGGTGAACAGCAGCTCCGGGCCAGCGTTCACCTCCAAATCATAGGTGAAGCAGGCAGGAAACAGAATCAACCCCGCCACAATCGCCACAAAGCTATCCAGCAAAATCACATTCACCGATTCACCCAGTAGAGTTCGCTCCTTGCCAATATAGCTGCCGAATATCGCCATCGCGCCGATGCCAAGACTCAGCGTGAAAAAGGCCTGGTTCATCGCGCCGACGATGACGCTTCCGTCGATTTTCCCGAAATCCGGAAGCAGATAAAAGACCAGACCCTCCCGCGCCCCGGAAAGGGTGAGGCTGTGCACAGCCAGCACAAGCATCAGCACAAGCAATGCGCCCATCATATAGCGAGTGACCCGCTCCAAGCCACCCTGCAAGCCAAAGCAGAGAATCCCGAAGCCCAGCGCCACCACAATCGCCGTATAGCCCACATTCAGCGCCGGCGTAGAAATCATACCGCCAAAGCTCAGCGACGCACCGTCGCCCATCAAAAAGCGCACAAAATAATGAAGCATCCACCCGGTCACAACCGTATAGAAGGCCATCAGGCAAATACAGCCAATCAGCGCCGCATACCCGTGGATATGCCATTTTTGCTTCGGCTTTTCCAGCCGCTGATACATTCGCACCGGGCTGGCCTGAGCCGCCCGTCCAACGGCGAACTCCATCGTCATCACCGGCAGCCCCATCAGCACAAGGCACAGCACATACACCAGCACAAAGCCACCGCCGCCGTACTGACCGCACATCCAGGGGAATTTCCACACATTTCCGCAGCCGATGGCGCATCCCGCCGACAGCAAAATAAAGCCCAATCGCGAGCCAAGCTTTTCCCGTTCCAAAGCTTTTCCACACTCCTTTTTAGGCCCGTCGGCGTCGCTGACGGGCATTGCGTCCATTATAGCGTATCTTCGCAAAGAACGCAAGAGCTTTTCCCGCCCACGCCAGAGACAGTGCAAAAAAGCGACCGGCCCAGGGCCGGTCGCTCCCCGCGCGCCCCTGTGGGCGGCTGCTTTCATCTGTTATTTCAAGGTGTCCGCAATCTCCAAAATTAGCTTTTCCGTTTTCTCCCAGCCCAGGCAGGGATCGGTGATAGATTTGCCAAACACATGGTCCCCAATCTTTTGCGCGCCATCCTCCAGATAGCTTTCAATCATCAGCCCCTTCACCATCGACCGGATGCTTTCGTTGTGGTTGCAGCTATACACCACATCCTTCGCGATGCGAATCTGCTCTAGATACTTTTTTCCGGAATTGGCATGGTTGGTGTCCACGATGGCCGCCGGATTGGCCAAACCGCTTGCCGCATAAACATCATACAGCTTCGCCAAATCCTCATAATGGTAATTGGAAACGCTTTTCCCGGCGAAATCGGTATAGCCCCGCAAAATCGCATGAGCCAGCGGGTTTCCGGCGCTGACCACCTCCCAGCCGCGATAAATGAAGGTGTGGCTGTGCTGAGCCGCCGTGACCGAGTTCATCATCACCGTCAAATCGCCGCTGGTGGGATTTTTCATTCCCACAGGGATTTCCAGACCGCTGGCGGTGAGGCGATGCTGTTGATCCTCCGCCGAGCGGGCGCCCACCGCCACATAGGACAGCAAATCCGACAAATAGCGATGGTTCTCCGGATACAGCATTTCATCGGCGCAGGAAAAGCCATAATCCGTCAGCGCCGCCATGTGCAGCTCCCGAATGGCCACGATGCCCTTGAGCATATCCGGCGTTTCGTCCGGGTCGGGCTGATGAAGCATCCCTTTATAGCCGTCCCCGGTGGTGCGGGGCTTGTTGGTATAAATGCGCGGCACGATGAGCAGCTTATCCTTCACCTGCTCCTGCACCCGGCAAAGGCGGGAAATATATTCCAGCACCGGCTCCCGGCTGTCCGCCGAGCAAGGCCCAATCACCAACACGAATTTGTCCGAT
Organism: uncultured Ruminococcus sp.; assembly: GCA_964609975.1. Taxonomy (GTDB): domain Bacteria; phylum Bacillota; class Clostridia; order Oscillospirales; family Acutalibacteraceae; genus UBA5905. The sequence goes on from CAZSTR010000021.1 coordinate 12,848, forward strand.
TTTCCTTCGAAAATCGCCCGCAGCTCGGCGTCCCGCGCCGCCTTCACGGCGGCGGTTTCATCCGTCAGCGGATACATCTTTTTGATTTCCATGGGGATGGGCAGCTTCCGATTAAAGGTCATGTTCATAAAAAATCAGCCTCCTAATATAGCTCAAAATTGCTTGTCGAATCGTTTGCGTCGGGCGGTGGATAGGCGCATCATCTCCCGCATCCGTTCCCGGTCGCCAGCCTCAATATAACCATACAGCTCATCAAAGGACTCCCGGAACCGCTTCATTTCCGCCAACAGCGCCTCCCGGTTATCCAAAAACAGCTCGCTCCACATTTCGTCATTGATACGACCGATGCGAGTCAAATCCCGAAAGGAATCGCCGGTATAATCCTCCAGGCCGGGGGTGTTGTTACAGCACATGAGCGCCACCGCAATACAATGGGTCAGCTGAGACAGAAAAGCAATCATATCGTCATGCTTTTCCACCGACAGCTCCGAAATCCGGGCGAAGCCCAGCTCCTCCCCCAGCGTCCGGCAAAGCGCAATCGCCGCCGGGGTGTTTTTCGCCGTCGGCACCACGATATAGTTGGCGCCCCGGAACATAGCGGCGGTGCTGTTTTCCACCCCGCAAACCTCTCGGCCAGCCATGGGGTGTGCCGCGATGAATTCCACATCTGGGCGAAGCATCCCCTGCACCTGCTCCACGATACAGCCCTTCACGCCGGTCACATCGGTGAGCACAGCCCCCGGACGCAAAAGGGCCTGATACTGCTCCAGCCATTCCAGCACCACATGGGGATACAGCGCCAAAATCACCAGCTCCGCCGCGCCAACCCGCTCCGGCTCCACCTGCGTGGTGGCGAAGCGCACTATTCCCTTTTCCATAGCATATTTCACGGCGTCCTCCCGGCAGTCGATGGCGTCCACCGTATAGCCCTGCACTGTCAGCGCCTGAGCATAGCTTCCTCCCAAAAGACCCAGCCCGACAATCAGTATCGGGCGGCTTTTATCCAGTATCATCCTGTTTCCTCCATTGTGTCTGTTCTGTGCCAACACACGCCCAGCGCCGCCAGCCGCTCGAAAAAATCCGGGAAGCTTTTCGTCACCGCCTCGGCGCCGCAGATTTCTCCGCCGACCAGGGTGCAAAGAAGGCTCAACGCCATCACAATCCGGTGGTCGTTATGCCCCGACAGAGGCACGGCGGGCGGGTATAACAGACCTCGCTCCACAAAAATGTCATTTTCCTCCACCCGACACCGGATGCCGCATTTTTCCAGCTCCGCCGCCATGGCGTTCCCACGGTCGCTTTCCTTGATGCGCAGTCGACGGGCGCCCGTTAGATGGACGCCGTGGCCGGCGGCGCCCAGCGCCATAAGCACCGGCCCCAAATCGGGACAATCGGAAATATCCACCGTCGGACAGCCCTCAGCCAGCTGAGGGAACAGCTGGCGATAAACCGCGTCACCCTGAGCCGTGCTTTCCGCAAGCCCGGTCACCGTCACCCGGCCCCCCAAAAGGTTGAAGCCCTCCAGAAAGGCGGCGTTGGAATAATCTCCCTCCACCATCAGCGTCCGGCTTTCATATCGCTGGCTGCCGGGGATGAACATCCGCCGCGGCTCCGTCCACTCCGTTTTCACTCCGAACGCGGCCATCGCCTGCGCGGTAAGCCGCAAATAGGGTGTGCTTTCCAGCGCCCCTTCAATCACAAGCTCGCTGTCTCCCTCCAGCAACGGAAGCGCCAGCATCAGCCCGCTGATGAACTGGCTGGAGACATCCCCCCGCACCGCATAGCGGCCGGCGGTCAACGGCCCTCGCACCGTCACCGCGGTTTCCCTTTTCTCCAGAAACAGCCCCTTGTCCGCGCACAGCGTTTCATACACCGACAGGGAACGCTGAAACAGCCGGGCGCTTCCGCCGAGGGTGACCGGCCGGTCGCCCAGCAAACAAAGAGGAAGCATGAACCGCAGGGTGCTCCCCGATTCCCGACAGCCGAGAGGCGTCGTTGCCCCCCGAAAAGGGTCGGCGCCACCCAGAGAGACAATTTCGCCTTCGCGGCGCACCCCGGCGCCCAGCGCCATCAGGCAGTCCAGCGTCGCCAGCATATCCTCCGACGGGGCAATGCCCCGAACACAGCTCTCGGCGGACAGCCCCCCGCCGATCAGATAGCGGTGGGCAACACTCTTGGAGGGAGGCGCCTGCACCGTGCCCTGCGCCCGGCTTTTTTCAATCCGAATGTTCATACCTTTTCTCCGTATGTATCCAACAGAAAATCCATCGCCTCAATATACCCGGCTAAGCCGTGACCGCTGACGGTTTTCACGCAGGCGGAACGGATGAAGCTGATTTTCCGAAAATCCTCGCGGGCGTCCACATCCGAGATATGCACCTCCACCGTAGGCAGCCCTACCGCCTTCACCGCATCCAGCAGCGCCACACTTGTGTGGGTATAGGCGCCGGGGTTTATCACGATTCCGTCCGCCTGCCCATAGGCGCGCTGGATTTCGTCCACCAAATCGCCTTCGTGATTTGACTGATACAAATGCACCTGAATTCCCCGCGCGGCGGCGTGTTCTCGCACCTGCGCGCACAGGCTTTCATAGCTGTCATTTCCGTATATCCCCGGCTCCCGAATCCCCAGCATATTGAGATTCGGCCCGTTGATGACCAAAATCGTCATTCCGTCCGTTCTCCTTCCTGTCCCTGGCTCTCCGGCCAGCCCCGACGGAACAGCTCCGTCAGGGCGCGCACATTTTCCGCCCGGTCGGCCACCGCCTTCAGCGTGGCATCCGCCGCCTGACAATAGCGCTCATAGCGCTCCTCATAGCGGTGCCGCAACAGCTCCCGCGTGGAGGAAAGAGGACGGTCAGCCGTCACCGCCAGATGCTCCAGCGGCCGATCCACGAACACCGTCAGCCCATTTTCCCGCAGCAGGCGCATATTTTCCTCGTTCAAAATCACACCGCCGCCGGTGGCGATCACCGCGCCCTGCTCCGCCGCCAGCCGGGCAACCACCTGTGCTTCCAGCCGGCGGAATTCCGCCTCGCCCGCCTGCTCGATGAGCTGTGCGGGCGTATATCCGGTCTGGCGAGTCAGTTCCGCGTCCGAATCGAAGAAGGTCTTTCCCAGCTTCTTCGCCGTCATCCGCCCCAGCGTGGTTTTCCCGCTTCCGGGCATTCCGATGAGCACCAGATTGCGCTTTTGCGCCGCCAAATCAGCATAAATTGTCTCGATTTCCGTCTCGGAAACCGGCCGTCCGATGAATTTTTCCGCCGCATAGGCCGCCTGCGCCACCAGCATATACAATCCGCCCTCGGCATTCAGCCCTTGCCGCTGGGCTTCCACAACCAGCGCCGAGCGCAGGGGGTTATACACTGCATCCACCACGCCGGTCAGCCTGGAATAATCCGCCAGCTCCACCGCCGCCTCGCCGATGGCGGGATACATCCCGCAAGGGGTGGTGTTGATGAGCAGGCGAGCGTCACTGTGCCGCTCCTTCGCCTGGGCATAGGTCACCGCATCCTCTCTGGCGGTGCGGGACACCCGCACCACCTGCGCCGCGCCCATGCGCTTGGCGGCGCAAACAGCTGTCTTCGAGGTCCCGCCGCTTCCCAGCACCAGTACCTTCTCGCCCGTGAAGGACAACCCCCGTCGCCGAAACAGCGCCGTCATCCCCGCCAAATCCGTATTATACCCATACAACCTTCCCTCCCGACGCACCACCGTGTTCACCGCGCCGATTTCGCGGGCGGTGTCGCTGATTTCGTCCAAAAAGGGAATCACCCGCTCCTTATAGGGGATGGTCACATTGATGGCCTTGAAGTCCGCCCGGCGCATGAAAGCCTCCAGCTCCTCCTCCGGCACCTCACACAGCTCATAGGCATAGTCCGCCAGCCGTTCATGAATCAGCCGGGAAAAGCTGTGACCCAGCTTTTTCCCGATACATCCGTATTCCATGTCATTTCACCAGCCAATCTGTGCCAAAGCGGCCGCAAAGCGCATCCGCCAGCACCAAAGCAACCACATTGTCCACCACCGCGCGCGCTCGATGGACAATACAGGGATCATGGCGTCCCTTTCCAGCGACCGTCGTTTCCTCGCCACAGGACAAATCCACCGTTTTCTGCTCCAGCCCGATGGTGGGGGTAGGCTTCACCGCCGTGCGAAAGCGCAGAGCCATTCCGTTGGTGATGCCGCCGTTGATGCCGCCGTTATGATTGGTTTCAGTGACCACCCGGCCGTTTTCCAGACAGAAAGCGTCGTTCGCCTTGCTGCCCCGCCAATCGCTCATGGCGAAGCCAGCGCCAAACTCCACCCCCTTGACACCGGGGATGGCAAACAGCGCCCGCGCCAAAACGCTTTCCAGCGAGTCGAACCACGGCTCACCGACCCCGGTTGGCATTCCCAAAACCATGGTTTCCAAAACACCGCCAACGCTGTCCGCGTCGGCGGCCGCTGCCCGGATTTGCGCCTGCATCCTTTCCCCCGCCGCCTCATCCAAAACGGCAAAGGCCTTTTCTCCCAGCGCCACTGCCTCCGCGGCCGTGCCCAAGGCGGGAGCATCCTCGATTCCCGCCAGCCGGGCAATATGGCTCGCCACCAGCACCCCTTTTTTCTCCAACGCCGGCCGCACAATCGCTCCCGCCGCCACCAACGCCGCCGTGATACGGCCGCTGAAATGGCCGCCGCCGCGCGGGTCGGCGAAGCCGTGGTATTTCTCTGCGGCGGTATAGTCCGCATGGCCGGGGCGCGGCTTCTGTGCCAGGGCGGCATAGTCCCCCGAACGCACATTTTCGTTGGGGATGCGGATACACAGCGGGGTGCCCGTTGTATAGCCGTTATACACGCCGCTCTCGATGACAAACCGATCCGCCTCCTGGCGGGGGGTGGAAATCGCACCAAAGGGACGCCGCAGGCTCAGCTGGGCGCGGATATATTCCTCCTCCACCGGGATGCCGGGAGCCAGCCCATCCAACACCGCCCCAACGGAAGGGCCATGGCTTTCGCCGAAAAGGGTCACCGTCAGATTAGTTCCAAGGGTATTTTTCATGCGAACACCTCCCGCACCTGCGCGCACAACTCCTCAAAGGGCTGCTCCCGCAGTTCCCATTGGCCGACCGCCGGCACATATACCGTCGTGATGCGATCGCCGGCCATTTTCTTATCGTGACGCATGGCCTCGATCAGACGCTCCGCATCCCCGGAAAAGACCGTGGGCAGTCCCAGCCGCTCCAGCACCGGACGCAAGCGCACCTGCACCGCAGGGGCACACATGGGGAGCATTCCCAGCGCCACACATTCGCCGTGATACAAACCGGACAGGCCACATTCGCTCTCGATGGCATGCGCCAGCGTATGCCCGAAATTCAAAATCTTGCGCAAGCCATTCTCCCGCTCATCCTGCTCCACAACGCTCCGCTTGATACGCAGAGAGGCCTCGATGATTTCCTCGATATGGGTCTGCTCATCAGCGGCCTCGAACCGGGAAAACAGCTTTTCATCGCAGGTGAGAGCCATTTTCACCGCCTCCGCCAGACCGTTCGCCCGTTGGCGGGCGGGAAGGGGTTCCAGCGTGTCGGGGTCAATCAGCACCGCCCGTGGCGGATAAAACGCCCCCACCAGATTTTTATACCCGTCCAAATCCACCGCCACCTTGCCGCCGATGGAGGAATCCACCTGGGACAAAACCGTTGTGGGAATGTTATAAAAATCAATGCCCCGCATATAGGTTGCGGCGGCGAAGCCCGCCAAATCGCCCATCACGCCGCCGCCCACGGCCACCACGCAATCCGTGCGGGTGAAGCCCTCCTCCACCATCCGGCGCAGAAGGCGGTGATAAATCGCCAGGCATTTTGTCTCCTCGCCCTGGGGCAGGGTCATCGTCACCGGATAAGCGCAGACCGCCGCCACCGTGGCGGCATATTCCGCCGGCACACCGTCATCGGTAACCACCAGCACCCGCCGGGAAAGCGAAAAAAGCTCTCCCACACGAGAAAGCGCGCCCCGCTCCAAATAAATCGGATAGGAGCCCTGCGCGGTTTTCACTGTCAAAATCATAGCTCCGCCTCCCGCAGCACAATTTCCTTTTCAAATTTTCCCACCACGCGGATGGTGCTGCATACCTCCTTCAGCTGACCCAGCATTTTCTGCCCAGCCTCGCTGTCGATGTCGCCCTCGCCCTCCGCATAGAAATAATAGCTCCAGCTCAGTTCCTTTGTCGGACGGCTTTTCAGCGCCCGCAGGTTGTCACCGGATAAGCGCAGACCGCCGCCACCGTGGCGGCATATTCCGCCGGCACACCGTCATCGGTAACCACCAGCACCCGCCGGGAAAGCGAAAAAAGCTCTCCCACACGAGAAAGCGCGCCCCGCTCCAAATAAATCGGATAGGAGCCCTGCGCGGTTTTCACTGTCAAAATCATAGCTCCGCCTCCCGCAGCACAATTTCCTTTTCAAATTTTCCCACCACGCGGATGGTGCTGCATACCTCCTTCAGCTGACCCAGCATTTTCTGCCCAGCCTCGCTGTCGATGTCGCCCTCGCCCTCCGCATAGAAATAATAGCTCCAGCTCAGTTCCTTTGTCGGACGGCTTTTCAGCGCCCGCAGGTTGAAGCCCCATTGGCCGATGGCCGCTACCGCCTTCCCCAGCGCGCCGGCCTCGTTTTGCACGGTGAACAGAAGGATGAACTGGGAATCCGTTGCAGCAGGCGCCTTCGGCACCTTGGAAAACACCGCGAAGCGGGTAGTATTGGCGCCGCTCTCATTGATATGCGCCTCCAGCTTTTTCAGTCCGAATTGAGCGGCCGCCTCCTCGCTGCCGATGGCCGCGATATCGTGCCGCCCCCATTCTGCCACCTGGCGGGCGGCCACCGCTGTGTTCACCGCCTCCACCGGCTCGAAGCCGTGACGGCGGATATAGGCGGCGCACTGCCCCAGCGCCTGGGGATGGCTGATGACCTTTTTCACCTCGTCCATGGTGGTGCCCTTCACCGCCAGCAAATTCTGCACCACCTCGATGTCATAAATCCCGTTGATGAACAGCGGCCCGAAAAAGGTCAAATCCATCACCTGACCTACATCCCCGTTGAAGCTGTTCTCGATGGGCAAAATCGCGCAATCGCAGGTGCCCTCCACCACCGCGTCATAGGCGGCCTTGAAATCCGCATGGGGCACCGTCACCGCGTCTGGGAACACCCGCCCGGCGGCGATGCTGGCGAACGCGCCCTCCACACCGCTGAAGGCCACCCGCATTCCCTCCAGCAAACGATGCTGATACGCCTTCGACACCTCCATGGTGCTTTGCAGAAAATTCACATAATAGGGGCGCAGGCTCTCCTCCTCCACCAAAGCGGAATTGCGGCGAATCAGCTCCGCCTCGCGGGCGGAATCGGTCACCCGCAGACCCTTTTCCCGCTTATATTCCGCCACCCGGCGCACCGCCTCCATGCGCCGCTCAAAGAGCCGCGCCATTTCCCGGTCGGTTTCGTTGATGATTTTTCGCGCCTTTTCCAGGTCTGTCATGCCTTTTTTCCCCCCTTTTGATAGCTTTCCATCAGTGCCTTGAAGGCGGGCAACGACCGCTCCACCGTTTCCGGCGCCACGCAATAGGCCAGCCGCACATACCCCGGACAGCCAAAATCGTCCCCCGGCACCAGCAGCAGCTCCCATTTTTTCGCCCGCTGACAAAACGCTCCCGCATCCGGCTCCGGCGACCGCAAAAACAGATAAAACGCCCCTGCCGGAGGCACCGCCTCATAGCCAAGTTCCGTCAGCGCCTCCACCAGCCGATCCCGGTTTCGGCAATAGGCCGAAATGTCCGGCACAAGGGCGGCGCACTCCCCCACCGTATACTGGAGCAGGCTCGGCGCACACACATAGCCCAGCGCACGTCCGGCGCCGCAAACGGCCGCATAAATCGCGTCCGCCTCCTCCGCCCTCGGAGAAACGAAAATATAGCCGATCCGCTCGCCGGGGAGCGAAAAGGACTTGCTAAATGAATAACAAACAAGAGTGTTCTCATACAAAGCCGGAATATATGGCGGCTCAGCATCATAGGCCAGCTCCCGATACGGCTCATCCGCCAGAATATAAATCGGATGACCGAAGGCGCGCTGCTTTTTCTCCAGCATAGCCGCCAGCTCCTCCAGCACCGCTCGGCTATACACCGCGCCGGTGGGGTTGTTGGGCGAATTGATCAAAACCACCCGCGTTTTTTCGGTGACCGCCCGCTCCAGCGCCGCCACATCCGGCTGAAAATCCGGCTCCCGACAGAGAACCGGGCAAAAAACCGCCCCGGCCGTTTCCACAAAAACGCGATATTCAGGGAAATAGGGCGCCGGCACCAGCACCTCCTCCCCCGGCTCCGTCAGCGCCTGCAAAGCAATCGTCAGAGAAGCCGCCGCGCCGCAGGTCAGATAGAGATTCTCCGCCTGCGCCTCCACGCCGAAGCGTCGGCGGATAGACTCCGCCAGCTTTTGGCGCACGTAAGGGGCGCCGGGGGCGGAGGTATAGCCGTGCAGCGCCACCGAATCCATCTCCCGCAAAAGCGCGGCCATCGTCTCCTCCACCGCCGCCGGCGCAGGGATGCTGGGGTTTCCAAGGCTGAAATCAAAAACATTTTCCGCCCCGATTTCCGCCCGCCGCCGGTTGCCGTATTCAAAAATTTCCCGTATCACCGACCGTTTTTGGCCGAGCTGTAGCATACGCCTGTTTGCCATGTTTCATCCCGCCGTTTCAATAAATAAAGCCCGCAACCGATTTTCTGCGAAAAGGCAGAAGCTGTTGCGGGCTGTCCGTACCGGTTTTCAAGGGAAAGGGCTTAGCGCCCCTCGGTGCACAGACAGTCCGTGGTATACAGATAAAATCGATACACGAACATGCTGTTCACCCTCCCTTCCTTTGACTTCTTAAGTATTCTATCGCGTTTTATACGGTTTGTCAAGAGAAAACGCCAAAAAAGTTTAGCGCTTTTAATCGGTGAACCGTCTATTTAACCTTCCGCTCTCTCATGGGCAAACTGGCTGTTATACAGATGAGCATAAAATCCGCCCTTTTCCAGCAGCTCTTCGTGGTTTCCCTGCTCTACGATATGCCCGTCCTGCATCACCAAAATCACATCCGCCGAGCGAATCGTGGACAGACGGTGCGCCACGATGAAGGTGGTTCGCCCCTCCATGAGCCGGTCAAAGGCACGTTGCACCCGCAGCTCCGTCAGCGCGTCGATGGAGGAGGTAGCCTCATCCAAAATCAGCATGGAAGGCTTCGCCAGCATCAGCCGGGCGATACACAGAAGCTGGCGCTGACCGGCAGACAAATTGCCGCTGTCGCCGGAAATCACCGTGTCATAACCCTGAGGCAAGCGACGAATGAAGCCGTCCGCATGGGCGGCCTTCGCCGCCGCCACCATCTCCTCCTCGGTGGCCGCCGGATTGCCAAACAACAGGTTTTCCCGCACCGTTCCGGTTTTCAGCCAGGTCTCCTGCAGCACCATGCCATAGCCGGCGCGCAGACTGTGGCGGGTCACCCGCCGAATATCCTTCCCCTCCACCCGGATGCTTCCGTCTTTCACATCATAGAAGCGCATAAGCAAATTGATGAGCGTGGTTTTCCCACAGCCCGTCGGGCCGACAATCGCCACCCGCTGGCCGGGCTTCACCGTCAAATTCAGCCCCTCGATCAGCGGCCGCTCCGGTACATAGGCGAAGGAAACTCCATCCAGCTCCACCTGTCCCGCACCCGCCGGCAGCTGTTCCTCGCTGTCCGGCGACTCCTCCGGCTGAGCCAGCAGGTCAAACACCCGTCCGGCGCAGGCCAGCGCGTTTTGCATTTCGGTGACCACACCGGAAATTTCGTTGAAGGGCTTCGCATACTGTCCTGCATAGCTGAGGAAGCAGGACAGACCGCCCACCGTCAGCCCGCCGTCCACCACAGCCAGCGCCCCCGCCAGCCCGACGCCGGCATAGATGAGGCTGTTGATGAGGCGCGTGGTGGGGTTCACCAGCGAGGAAAAGAACGCCGCCTTCAGGGAGCATTTTTCCAGCCGGCCGTTGATTTCGTCAAAGCGGCGCTGGTTTTCCGCCTCCCGTCCGAAGGCCTGCACCACCTTCTGCTGGTTCACCATTTCGTCGATGAAGGCAGTCTGCTCTCCTCTGGTCGTAGACTGCTCCCGGAACATCCGGAAGGTGCGCTTGGCGATGAAGGAAGCGATAAGGAGCGAAAGAGGCGTGAGCACCACCACCACCGCCGTGATGGGCGGATGGATGGACAACATGAACACCAGCGTGCCCAAAATCGTCACCACGCCGGTAAACAGCTGGGTAAAGCCCATCAGCAGGCCGTCCGCCAGCTGGTCCACATCCGCGATCATGCGGCTGACGATTTCGCCCACCGGATGCGCATCCAAATAAGACAGCGGCAGTCGCTGGAGATGATGAAACGCGTCTCGCCGCAAATCCCGCACGATGCGATAGGTCAGTGCGTTATTGACTGTGTTCATAATCCATTGCAAAACCGCCGTCAATAGCACCAGCAGACCACTGCGCACCAAAAGGGACAAAATTTCGGACACTTTCACCGCACCCGGCCCCACCATCCGGTCGATGGCGCGGCCGAGGAGAATCGGCACATACAGCGTCAGCGCCACCGTGGCGGCGGCCAGCGCCACAGAGCTCCACAAAAGCCACTGATACCGACCGATATAGGTGAGCACCCGACGCAAGGTGTCCTTTTGCACCGCCTGCTTTGTTTTCTTGTCACCCACGGGCGCTCCCCTCCTTCTGCTGTGAACGGCAAATCTCGCCATAAATCGGACAATTCTGCATCAGCTGCTCATGGGTGCCCAGTCCCACCAGGCGCCCCTCCTCCAGCACGGCAATCCGATCAGCGTGCTGCACCGACGAAATTCGCTGGGAAATCAGCAAAACCGTCGGATTTCCCGCCAGCTTGCGCAACGCCCCCCGCAAAGCCGCCTCCGTGGCATAATCCAGCGCCGCCGCGCTGTCATCCAAAATCAAAATTTCCGGGTGACGCACCAAAGCGCGGGCGATGGTCAGCCGTTGTCGCTGACCACCGGAAAGGTTGCGCCCGCCCTGGTCGATACGAAAGTCCAGCCCGCCGTCCTTTTGCTCCACCACTGTTTTCGCCTGGGCCGTCTCCAGCGCCGCCCACAGCTCCTCGTCAGTGGCGCCGGGATTGCCCCAAAGGAGGTTGTCCCGCACACTGCCGCGAAACAGCACCGCCTGCTGGGGCACAACGCCAATACGACTACGCAGCTGGCGAGCGGGGATTTTCTGCACATCCACTCCGTCCACCAGCACCACCCCCTCGCTGGCATCATAAAACCGGGGAACCAAATTCACCAACGAAGTTTTTCCCGCGCTGGTTCCGCCGATGATGCCGAGTGTTTCGCCGGCGGCCACCGTCAGTGAGATGTTTTCCAGCGCCGGAGCACTGTCCGCATGATACCGCAGGGTCACCCCCCGCAGCTCCACACGAGGGGCACCGGCCACCGGCTTTTCCGCCGTGTCCACCACATCCTTCGCCGCTGAAAGCTCCAGCGCCGCCTGGATACGGTTGCCGCAGGCCACCGCCCGCGTCACGCTGATGATGAGATTGGCCAGCTTGATAAGCTCCGCCAAAATCTGGGACATATAGTTATACAGCGCCACCACCACGCCCTGGGAAATCACACCGGTTTCCACCCGGATTGCCCCGGTATACAACAGCACAAGAATTGCGCCGTTGATGAGCACATAGGTCAGCGGATTGAGCAGGGCGCTGATGCGCCCGACAAAGTTTTGCTGCGCGGTCAGAGCGCTGTTTTCCCGGTCGAAATCGGCGATTTCATCCGGCTCCTTGCGGAACGCCCGGATCACCCGCACGCCGGTAAGATTTTCGCGGGTGCGGCCGAGAACCGCGTCCAGCCGCCCCTGTACCTTTTTATATAGGGGGATGCAGGAAAGCATGATGCCGAACACTGCCACGCTTAGCAGAGGAATAATCACCACAAAAACCAGCGCCGCCTGCACATCCAGCGTAAACGCCATCACCATCGCGCCAAACACCACAAAAGGCGAGCGCAACAGTAGCCGCAGCACCAGATTGGTGCCGTTTTGCACCTGGTTGATATCGCCGGTGAGCCGCGTCACCAGCGTGTCGGTGCGCGTTTCGTCCAGCGTGGAATAGGACAGCGTCTGAATCCGGCCGAACAGCGCCTGCCGAATCCGGGAAACGAAGCCCACCGACGCCTTGGCCGCGAAATATTGCGCCGTGACGGCAAAAACCAGCCCCACCACGCCCAACAGCGCCAGCAAAAGGCACATCCGCAAAACATATGGACGATCCCCGTTTGCAATTCCCCGGTCGATGACCGCCGCCATCACCAACGGCACCAGCAGCTCCAACGTCGCCTCCGCCAGCTTCAACAACGGTCCGAATATGCATTCCTTTGTATACGGGCGCATATAGCACAACAGCTTTTTCACAGCCACTCCTCCGATTGCTTCGGTAAATTTTCGCCCACACAGTATACCATATTTCGCCGCGGCTGAAAACCCCTTTTTGTGTAAAAGTTTTGTGCAAAACCGAGCAGAATAAAATGTTGACAGGCAAAAAGGAAAAAAGAGTTGACGAAACCGTTTTTCGGTGTTATAATATCCCATGTTGCGAAACGCGGGGGTGCTGGAACCGGCAGACAGGCACGTTTGAGGTGCGTGTGTCGAACGACGTGGGGGTTCAAGTCCCCTCCCCCGCACCACAACTGGACACCAGTTTTGATACAATGCGTATCGAAGCGGGTGTCCAGTTTCTTTTTGTAAAGTCCTTGATTTACAAGGCTTTTTCGATACTTTTTAACGAAAGGTCTGCGAAGGTGTGCAAATTTCAGAGGGGGGTGTGCATCTTTTAATTATTTAGATAGTTTTCTTGCCACTTACTGTTTCAAAGTGGTATTTCACAATTCCCAAGTCCAGTT
>CAZSTR010000022.1:0-25778 GCA_964609975.1 uncultured Ruminococcus sp.
ATGTCTACTTGACAGGGGGCGTGTCACAGTAAAGTCCGTTTTATAGGACAGAGAAACCACTATACTATACTTGTAGCCACGAAAAACCGAACATTTTTTCTTTTTTGTCGAAAAAAGCTTGATTTTTCGGAAAAACGCGCTATAATAAAAACAGAACAAGTGTTCGATGTGGAGGAGGCAGTTATGCAGGGACTGTATTTGGGAATCGATGGTTTATTGGTACTGACAGCGGCGGCAATGCTGCTTTTCGGAAAATACGGAATCACACGGGAGCTGGCGCTGGCACCACTGACGACGGCGGTGCTGGACGGCTTTTTGAACTCGGCAATGGATTTTTCGCTGACCCCCTGGCTGTCAGCGGCCGTGGTACTGTTGCAGGGCGTCATTTTGACCTTTTCCTGGCTGATGCTGTATCAGGACCGGCTACATTTTCGCAATAAACAGCTTCGCCGGAGGCGGGAGCAGAATTTGGCGAAAACCCGCCGGGTTTTTGAGGAGGCCGAAGACCGCCGTATCCGCGCCACCGCCGCAGAGCGTTCCCATAAGCAAGCCTGCGCTTAATGTGGGGGAAGGCCGTTGCCCGCCAAACATTGCGCTTACATCTTTCAAAAGAGCAAGGGCACTCCTGCGGTGAGTGTCCTTGCTTTTTCACGGCCTGTTCACCCGCCATTCAACCTACATTAGCGGCAAATATCGCGTCCATACCCGCAATGCCGCCTGCGTTTCAGTGGTTTCGTCAACCAAAAATCGCATTTTCACGCGATTCGGTGGCTTCATTCCCCAAAAGTAGCCGAAGCCGGGCTTGCAAAGCGCAAAAAAATATGCTATACTGGTTGACATTATACAGGTTATACAGGAATTTTCAAACGACGGAGGCGCGTTTTCATGCTGGACATCAAACGGATTCGGGAAAACCCGGAGCTGGTCAAGGAAAACATTCGAAAAAAATTCAAGGACAGCAAGCTCCCGCTGGTGGATGAGGTACTGGAGCTGGACACCAAGAAACGGGAGGTCAACACCCGCGCCAATGAGCTGCGCGCCACCCGCAACAAGGTGAGCAAGGAAATCGGTATGCTCATGGGGCAGGGCAAGCGGGAGGAAGCCGAGGAGAAAAAGGCCATCGTCAACCGGCAAGCCCAGGAGCTGAAAACGCTGGAGGAGCAGGAAGCGGAGCTGGAGCAGGCGCTGACCCAGCGCATGATGAAAATCCCCAACATCGTGGACCCCTCCGTCCCCATCGGCCGGGATGACAGCGAAAACGTGGAGGTGGAGCGGTTCGGCGAGCCGGTTTGCCCCGATTTCGAAATCCCCTACCATTCGGAGATTATGACCCGGTTCCAGGGGCTGGACAAGGATGCCGCTGGACGGGTGGCCGGCGAGGGCTTTTATTATCTCATGGGCGACATCGCTCGTTTACACAGCGCCGTCACCGCCTATGCCCGCGATTTCATGATCGACAAGGGCTTCACCTATTGCATCCCGCCCTTCATGATTCGTTCGAAGGTGGTCACCGGCGTGATGAGCTTCGAGGAAATGGACGCCATGATGTACAAAATCGAGGGCGAGGATCTCTATCTCATCGGCACCAGCGAGCATTCCATGATCGGAAAATTCATCGACACCATCACTCCGGAGGAGCAGCTTCCTCTCACCCTCACCAGCTATTCCCCCTGCTTCCGCAAGGAAAAGGGTGCTCACGGCATCGAGGAACGGGGCATTTATCGCATTCACCAGTTCGAAAAGCAGGAAATGATTGTCATCTGCCATCCGGAGGAGAGCATGGACTGGTTCAATAAAATGTGGAGCTATTCCGTGGAGCTGTTCCGCTCGCTAGACATCCCCGTGCGCACGCTGGAATGCTGCACCGGCGACCTGGCCGACCTGAAGGTCAAGTCCTATGATGTGGAGGCCTGGTCACCCCGCCAGATGAAATATTTCGAGGTTTGCTCCTGCTCCAATCTGGGCGATGCCCAGGCGCGACGGCTGGGCATCCGCGTGAAGGGCGCCGACGGCGGAAAATATCTCGCCCACACCCTCAACAACACCGTGGTCGCGCCGCCCCGTATGCTCATCGCCCTGCTGGAGAACAATCTGGAATTCGACGGCGAAAAATACAGCGTCCGCATTCCGAAGGCCCTGCAACCCTACATGGGCGGAAAAACCCGCATCGAAGAGCGCTAAACAACAAAAAAACAACCGGCAGTCTCTTTAGCGAGACTGCCGGTTGTTCGTTTATCTCTTTTCTTTCACCGATGGCGCTTTCCGCCGAGGAAGCGGTCCGCCAGCCAGAACAGGTATCCCAGACACAGTGCACCCAAATTCAGCCCCAGCCAATACAGCAGAACCGTTCCCACACCCAGCACATCATAATTCATGAAGTCATATGGGAACCGGGCGGCTGTTCCGGCCGGCAGGCAAAGACCCCGCACCGTCATCACCAGAAAATACACATTCGGCAACACGACCCACACCAGCGGGTCGGTGGGTCGATAGCTCCCCTTTTTGTCGAAAAGGAGCCAGTCCAGCAACGCCAGCGCCGGCAACAAATAGCAGAGGAGCTGTTCCGTCGAGCGGAGCGTCGGCGTCCGGTGCACCAGAAAATACGACACAAGGCCCATGCCGACCACCGCCAGCGTCAACGCCCCCTTCGCCATCGGCCACCAGTTTTTCCCCCGCAGTAGCTCCATATATTCATCCACCGCAAAATACACAAAGCAGAGCAGCCCGACCAGCACGCCATAACGCGCCAGCGCCGCCCAGGCGGGGCGGGCGGACAGGGGATTCAGCTCCACCCAAACACAAATCAACGCCAACAGAGAAATCGCCCGCTTAAACAGCGCCGAAAACACACGCCGGGATCGCATATTCATCGTTCCTTTCTGCAAAAATCCGTTTCCGTCAATGACGGCAGTTTTTCGTTCCCGTTCCCCGGCGGCACAGAAGAACCACCGTCAGCACCACGACCGCGACCGCGGCAACCGCCGCAGAAATCGCCGCCACCGGCCTCCACTGGGCATAGAAAAACGCAACCGTTTTCCCCCACAGGCCGGCCAGCCCCTGGGCAGTGTCCGGCTCATCCACCGGCACAAGCGCCGGAACCGTCACCGCATGATAGCGCTGGAGAGAGCCGTCCGTCCGGTCATACACATACAGCCCCGTGCGTCCATCCGGCGCCGTGGCATAAATCACCGCAAAATCCTCCAGCGCCGTGTCCTCATACACAAACGCCTTCACTGTCACCGTGCCGAGGGAGCATTCTCCCTCCACCGTGCCCGTCGGCGCCGTCTGCCCCGCGGGCATATCCAGCAAAACGAACAGCCGGCTGTCCACCACCAGCGGCCGGAACGCTGCAAACTGGCCATCGGCGGCATCGTACAGATAAAACGCACCAGCCCCCTGTTGCGGCGTAAGCCACAGCAAGGAGGTGCCGTTGGCCTCGCACAGCGCCGCCGACACCACCATGCCGTTCAGCTCCAGGCTCCCCCAGCTATAGCCGGCGGGAAGCTCCACCGAGGGCTGGGTGTCCGACACGGTCATGGATTCTCCGTCCACCGTCACCTCCAGCGGCTGAGCCGCCGGCGGGGCGGTGGTGGTTGTGCTCCCGGCAGAGGCCTGCTCCGCCGAGCGAGTGATCACAACCGTATATTTCTTCGTGGCGCCGCTGGGCGCGGTGACCGTGACCACGCGGGTGTTTTTCCCCACCGCCAGGGTGTTGTTGCCGCTGATAGCCACCTTCGCACCCTTTTCGGCGGCGGTGGCACTGAGGGAAAGGCTGGTGGTGGTATAGGGCACCGTAACCGTATAATTGACCGTCGAAGCGCTGAACCTCGGTGTCAGCGTGCCCGTGGAGGGCTTCAGACCGGACAGGTTGGCATTGGCCGAGGCGGTGGGATTGTTTACCGCCACCGTCAGTGACTTATCCGCCACCGCGAAGCCCTCCTCGTCGAAGGTCACCAAATCCGCACTGGACAGAGTGAATTTTCCGCTTCCGGCCTTGAGACTCTTAAAGGTGCAAGTGAAGGTGTGGTTCCCCTTTTTGCTACTCTCCGCAAAGGTATAGCTGAGCACACCAGCCGCCGAGCTTTGGTTGCTCATGCCGCTGCCGCTGACCGCCGTGCACTGGAACAGGCCACTGTCATAGATGACCGCCGCCTGTCCCGCGCCAACGCTAGCCGCCGTATAGGTGACGGTCAGCGTCACCGAGCCGCCCACCGTCACCGAGCCGGCGGAGGAGGAAAAGGCCACGCTCCCCGTAGCCGCGGAGACCGAAGCCCCTGCCGCAAAAAACACCGGCAACAGCGCCAGCGCTACCAAAAAAGCTTTCATTCGTTTCATCGCAAAAACCTCCCTATTGCAACGATTTCAGCAAGCCCACCAGATATTTCTGCGCGCGCAGAGCATCCACCGGCTGAAGCTTTCCGTTTTTATCGGTGTCGGCGGCCTTCAGCTGGGGGCCGGACAGGGTCAGCAGACCCACCAGATGCTTTTGCATCCGCAAAACATCCACCGGCGCCACCTTGCCGTCGCCGTTCACATCGCCATAAATCACCACCGGATAGCTAGCGGTGACCGTTGTGCCGCTATACAGCCGCACAATATCCCCTGTCGCCACCGGGCCGGCGGTTTTCTCGCCGCCGGCGGCGGTATACAGAGCCACCGAGCCGTCCTTCACCGCCAGCGCGGATAGAAACTCCGTCACGGTGGTTTCCGGGGCAACCCTGGTGATATATTCGCCAACGCTATAGGTTTTTCCGGTGATGAAGGGCTTTGCGCCGGCGGCGGTGCCCTCCCGCGTGATGGTCAGCGTATAGGTGCGGATAGCCCCGCTGGTGGCGGTGACCGTCAGCAACACCTTGTTCTCCCCATGGTTTAGCCGCACCGTTCCGGCGCCGGACAGCTTCGCGCCGCTGTCACTGAGCGTCGCCGCTACCTGCACCGTTTCCACCGTCGACTCCACCTGCACCGCATAGCTCATGGTATAGCGGTCGAAGGTGGGGGTCAGCGGATAAGCGCCCACTGAAATGCTCTCCAGAAAATTGTTGTTGTTTCCGGTTTTCGAGGGCATGGCCGCCGGCGCGCTGGGCATATCCTTGTATACCGGGATAATGAAAACCAACCCCACATCCCGCTGAGCCGTGCGGCTGCGAATCGCCCCCTCCGAGGCGGCGCCCATCACATTGGTCATATACTGATGACCATATAGACCGCTGGCCGCATTGGTCACATTAAACTTTTGAAAATAGGTGGTATCCTGCCCCGCCTTGATATAATATTTCCCCAGCTGATTGGCGCTGTCCACGAAGCATTTATAAGGGGTGTCCCAGCCCTGATTTTTGGCATAAATCGCGCCGTTGGTCACCGCCGAGTTCCCGTTCGCCGCATAAGCGCCGATATCAAAAAAGTTATAATAGCCCTCATAGCCGGGCACCGTGCCCAGAGCCAGCCCGTTTTGCGCCGTGCCCTCCTGGACGATTTTCGTGGCCAGGAAATAGGCGCTGACGCCCGTTTCCTTTGCTGCCTTCAGCAAATCGGCAGCGTGCTTGTCCAGCACCGCCGGCAAAATCGCCTTCACGCCCTCCTCCGTCTGATCCGCCGAATAGCTCAGCTCCTCAAACTGGAAAATGTAGGTCTCGTCCAAGAAGTTACGCGGGTCCATATAATAGGCAATCACCGGCGCCGCCGCCGAGCACCAGCCGCCGGAGTCGAAGGACACATAGCTTTTCGTTGACCAGTTATAGGCCCCGTATTCCATCGACTTCCAGGCCTCCGGGCTTTGGATGGTGTTGCGCCCCACCCGGCCTTCTCCGGCTTGCGCCGCCGCAAAGGTCATCGTCAGCTGCTTCGCCTTGAACACCCATTTGGGGTATTGGGCGTGGAGCTTGCGCAGAGCCGGCTTATAGCTTTCCGGAAAGCCCTGGGCCGTGAGATACGCCTCAAAATCGGTGTCGGTGGTGTATTGGGCATTCACCGTAATATAAGCGGCACTGGCATAGCCCTCCAGAGAGCCCTTGCTGATTTTATACCAGCTTTTGTCGGCAGTGGTTTCCAAAATCGTCACCACATCACCGTTATACAGCCAGCCCACCACACCATAGCTTGTACCCGGCCCACTGCGCACCCGCAGGCTGTCGCTCACATGAACCGTGCCGGTGGACACGGTGGTGGCGGCCTGCACCAGACCGCCCCCGAAAACCGAGGAAACCAGCAAGCAAACACACAGCCAAAGCGCCAGCTGCCGCCGACACCGGCTTGTCCCCTTTATCATACTGATTCCCCCTTTCGTTTCCTGGTGTTTTTATTTCTCTTCGGAAGCCAGGGCGGCGAAGAACGCCTCCCACTCCGCCGCCACCGCCTCGTCGGCGGCGGTCAGCTGTGCATAGCGAAACAGCACAAAGCCCCGCGCCCCCTGTCGCCGCAGGGTGGCCAGCTGGCGTGCCAGAATGTCCCGGTGCTCCGCCCATTCCGTTTTTCCGTCGCCGGCATAGGCATCCTCCGCCAAGCCGGCCTTATACAGCGCCAGCCCTACATACACCGCCGCCCCTTCGTGGCGGGGCAGGGCCAGCCATTCCGCCAGCACCTCGTCGAAGGCGCCGGAGCTGTTTTCGAAACCATAATAAATCTGCGGGCAAAGATAATCCGCATAGCCCGGCTGACACAGCCACAGCGCCACATCCGCATACAGGCTGTCGCGACAATAGGACAGCCGCGCCGCCGGGCTGATCCCGAACAGCCGCCCCCGACCGCGGCACAGGCCATAAACGGCGCTGACCAGCCCATCCACCTGAGCGCGCCGCCAATCCGCCACGGCCATATCCGCCGGCACAGCCTCGAAGCTCTCGGCGGTTGTCGCCATCCCCGCGGGATAGAAATAATCGTCGAAATGGATGCCGTCCACCGCGTAGCGCTCCAAAATCTCCCGCACGCCGGCCAGCACCAGCCGACGGGTTTGGGGAGAAGCGGGGTCATAATACCAACAGCCGTTTTTCGAAAAGCGCGGCACATTCTCCACCGCCCGGCTCTCGTCCTCCCCGATGCGATAGGGGTTCACCCAGGCGTGCAACGCCAACCCGCGGGCATGGGCTGCCTCCACCGCACAGGCCAACGGGTCGAAGCCAGCCGCCAGCAACGGCGCCGCCACCTCCCCCGCCGGGAAAAACCCACTGGGATAAAAGGCGTCGGAATGTGCTCGCGCGTGCCAGAAAATCGCGTTCAGCCCCTGCGCCCGGCAGTTGTCCATCAGCGCCTCCAGCCGAGCGCGAGCCTCCGCCGGGTCGGCGGTGTTTAACAGCTCCGCCAGCTCCAGAAAGGACACCCAGACACCGCGCATTTCTGTCTCCGCCGCCGCAGGGGAGGCTGGATTTTCTCCGAAACCGTTCTCTGATTCCGGCCCCTTTCCCCCACAGCCCGCCAAAAGCACCAACGCCATACAAAGACAGCCAAGCCGTCGCCAGCACACCATCACAGCAAACCATCTCCTATTGTAGCGTTTTTCCGTCAAAAGGTCAAGTCCTGTCGAAAATTGGCAATTTTTCACCCGTTTTCCCTTGTGTTTTCCTTGCATTTCCAAGACGGTGTTTTCCTAGTCCCTTGCCTCTTTTCCCGCTTTTTTCTTTACATCCGCCCCGTTTTTGTGCTACAATAAACCAAAATCAACCGAAAAAGGAGGCGAAGGCACCATGGAACCGCTAAACCGGGGGCTTTTGCTCTATTGGCTTGTTCTCCAGCTTTTGGCCACCTTCGTGACCGTCGATGACAAGCGCCGCGCCCGCCAGCATCGCCGCCGCCGCTCGGAAAAGAGCCTTTGGTGCATTGCCGCCCTGGGAGGTGCTGGAGGAATGTGGCTGACCATGCGGCTTGTGCGCCACAAAACCCTCCACCGGCGCTTCATGCTGGGCTTGCCCGCCCTGTTTTTGCTGCATCTAGCCCTGCTTTTGACCGTTTTTCACCCAGGATGGGTTGCGACGCTGCTGCAGCTCCCGCCCATCGAGCCGCGAAACGCCTCTTTTGCGGTCAACGCCGCCCCAAAGGGGCAAAAAATTCTTGCGTTTGTCCCATATATATGATAAAATAGCCTTGAAGTATACACACCCGGCATCGCCGGGAAAAGGAGGCGCTCCCCGATGAAATGTCCTTTTTGCGGCCACGCAGAAAGCCGCGTGATCGATTCCCGCCCCACCGACGAAGGCAGTCGTATTCGCCGCCGTCGGGAGTGTCTGCAATGCGCCAAGCGCTTCACCACCTATGAAATAATCGAGAGTTTACCCATCGTCGTGGTGAAAAAGGATCGCTCACGGGAGCCGTTCGACCGGCAAAAGCTGCTCAACGGCCTGCTGCGCGCCTGCGAAAAGCGTCCGGTCCCGCTGGCGCGGCTGGAAAAGGCCGTGGACGAAATTGAGGCGCAAATCCAAAACTCCCTGGAGCGGGAGGTGCCCACCACAAAAATCGGCGAATATGTGATGGACCAGCTCATGCACATCGACGATGTGGCCTATATCCGCTTCGCCTCGGTCTATCGCCAATTCAAGGATATCGCCTCCTTCCACGAGGCCATTCGCAAGCTCATGGAGGACGAGGACAAAAAAGCATAACCCTCCCCCGAAAACCAAAAAGAGGCGACAGGAGGCCCCTGCCGTCTCTTTTTCCGTCTTTTTATGCTCTCGGCTTTTCGCTTTGTTGTCCGCCCAATTTTCTCAAAGCGCGCCGTCCGTTGTCCCTTCCTCCGCCGGCCGCATCTGTGCCACCAGCCCGGAAAGTTCCTCGGACACCGCCGCATAGTTCTTTATCCGGAACATCACCCGGTTAGATTCGGTATACAGCCATTCATTCACGAAGGTGCCCACCGGGATTTCCTCCCCGCCGAAGGCGAAAAACAGACCGAAACCCACCGTATCCGCCGGCGAAAAGGCCACCGGCTCCAGCTCCAGCTTTTCCAACAACGCCAGCCAGCCCACAATCAGCTGGGTGCCCGTTCCGGAATAGCGCTGCGGCTCCGAGCGGGTCGGCACCAACAGCTCCACCGACTGAATATCTCTTCCCTGCAGCATGAGAAGCAATCCATCCAACGCCTGCCGGGCGGACTTCAGCTCCTTTTCGGTCACCGCGGAAAACGCATCCTCCCTTTCCGTGGACACCGGCTCTCCACCGCCTCCGCAAGCGGTCAAAAGCAACAGCAAAAGCGCCAGCAAAACAGCTCCAGCTTTTTTCATATTCGTTTCCATCCCTTCCAAGTTATCCCCTTCATCTTACCGCATTTTTACATAAAAATCAAGCGATTTATACAAGGAGCGTATTCCCTATGGCACGGTTAGCCGCACAACAACTGAATAAATCCTTCGGCGAGCGCACGCTGTTTTCCAATTTGAGCTTCGAAATCGGCGACCAGGACCGCATCGGCCTTGTTGGCGATAACGGCTGTGGAAAAACCACTCTTCTGCGCATTCTCATGGGGCAGGAGGAGGCCGACGGCGGCGAGGTGGTGCGCTATCGGGACACCGTCATCGGCTATATGGAGCAGCACACCTGCTCCGACGGACAACGCACCCTTTGGAACGAGGCGGAAAGCGTTTTCGCCCCGGTGAAGGCACTGGAGGAACGGCTGGCGGCGGTGCACACCCGGCTGGAGGGGGGCGAAAGCTCCCCCGCCCTGCTGGAGGAGCAACAGCGCCTGCGGGAACAGCTGGAAAACGCCGGCGGGCTGTATTATCAAAGCCGGGTGCGCGCCACCCTGCTGGGGCTAGGCTTTGAAGAAGCCCAGTTTTCCACGCCGGTGGGGGTGCTCTCCGGCGGACAGCGCAGTAAGGCCGCCATGGGGCGGCTTCTGCTGGCCAACACGAACCTTCTTCTGCTGGACGAGCCGACGAACCATCTGGACATCCCCTCCGTGGAATGGCTGGAAGGGTATCTGGCGGCCTACACCGGAGCCATCGTGGTCATCTCCCACGACCGCTATTTCCTCGACAAGGTGACCAACCGCACCATGGAGCTGCGCAACGGGCGGCTGTATTGCACCGGGGGGAGCTATTCCGCCCACCGGGAACAACGGAAAAAGGATCGAGAGCTGGAGGAAAAGCACTATAAATCCGCCATACAGGAAATCCAACGGCTGGAGGACAACATCTCTCTGCTCAAGCAATGGAACCGGGAAAAGAGCGTCAAGCAGGCAGAAAGCCGGGAAAAGCGGGTGGAACGGCTCAAGGCCGAGCTGGTCGCCCCGGAGGCGGAGGGACACAGCCTACGCTTCCGCTTCTCCGCCACCCAAACCAGCGGGAACGAGGTGCTGGTCGCCGGGGCACTGTCCAAGCGCTTCGGCGAAGTATCCCTGTTCACCGATGCCGAACTGTCCCTGTTTCGCGGGGAGCGGGTGTTCCTCTTAGGCCCCAACGGTTGTGGAAAAACAACCCTGCTGAAAATTCTCAGCGGGCGCATGGAGCCGGACAGCGGCTATATTCGGCCGGGCGCCAAGGTGACGCTGGGCTATTATGACCAGGTTCAGCAGGGGCTGGACCCCAAAAAGACCGCTCTGCAGGAGCTGTGGGACGCCTATCCGAAAAAGACGGAAACCGAGCTGCGCGGCGCTCTCGCCGCCTTCCTTTTCCGCGGAAACGATGTGTTCAAAACCATCGGCGTCATGAGCGGCGGCGAACGGGCGCGGCTGTTGCTGCTCAAGCTCATGCTGGCCGGCGACAACCTGCTGCTTCTGGACGAGCCGACGAACCATCTGGACATCGCCTCCCGCGAGGCGCTGGAGGAGGCGCTGGCCGACTATGACGGCACCATCCTCGCTGTGTCCCACGACCGCTATTTTATCAACCGCATGGCCAGCCGGGTGGTGGAGCTGGAAAAGGACGGCATCGCCGCCGTCGGGAACAGCTATGACGCCTATACCGCCGCGAAGGAGCGCGCCGCCGCCCCCGCCGCAAAGCCCGCCGAAGCAGTGGGACAGGGCGGGCTGGACTATCGCCAGCGCAAGGAGCGGGACAGCGCTCTGCGCCGATTGCGCACCGCCGCCGCCCGCGCCGAGGAGGAAATTACCACTCTGGAGCAGGACATCGCCGCCTTGGAGGCCCAGCTGGCCGCCCCGGAAACGGCGGCGGACTTCGAGGCGCTGAACGCGCTGACTCTCCAGCTAGAGGAGAAAAACGGCGGGCTGGAGGCGGCCATGGAGCGCTGGGCCGACGCCCAGGAGCAGCTGGAGGCCGCTCAGGGGGATTGAATTTTCCGAGAAAATTCAATCCCCGAAAAAAATCGTTGACAAACGCGCTTTAACGCGCTATACTGTGAAAAAGAAACCGTTGACCGAGAGTAAGTAGCCACAGACAGAGCTGTGCAAAGAGAGTCGCGTACCGGTGAGAGCGCGGCGACAGCGGCGGTGGCGAATGGGCTCGGGAGGGCAAGCCGATGGCCATTCCGGTCGGTAGGTGCGCCGGGAGCTCCACCCGTTATCCGCGGAGCGCGCATAATCCTTGTGCGTGGAAAAGTGCGTCCGGAACGACCGCCGGGCGAAGTCGGGTGGTACCGCAGGAGGCTGTTGACAGCGCCTGTCCCAACAGAAATGTTGAGACAGGCGCTTTTTGTTTTCTCTGAAAGGAGCTTTTCCATGAACCATCCTCATCCCGGCCGGCGATGGTGTCCCTGCCGCTCGCTTCGACCGATTCACACACATCAGTTCTCACAACCGAAAGGAGAATTTCTCATGAAAAAACCGCTTCGTCTTTTGGCACTTTTGCTTTCCTTCGCCCTTTTGTCTCTCAGCCTCGCCGGCTGCGGCGGCGACGGAAAGCTGAAAATCGGCGTCATTCAATATATGAGCCACCCCTCGCTGGACAACTGCTACACCGGTATTTTGCAGGCACTGGAAAGCTCCGGGCTGGACTATTCCGTCCAGCGACAAATCGGCTCCAGCAACTCTGCCGCCGCCGACTGCACCGCCTTCGCCCAAAGCATGGTCGCGCAGGGCTGTGACCTAATTTTCGCCATCGCAACCCCAGCGGCCACCGCTGCCAAGGCCGCCCTCGCCGACACCGGCATCCCGCTGATCTTCTGCGCCGTCAACGACCCGGTGGCAGCCAAGCTGGTGAACTCCCTCGACGCGCCGGGCGGCAGCTGCACCGGCACCAGCGATTTGCTGGATTTGGAAGCACAGGTGGAGCTGATTCGCGCCATGCAGCCGACCGCCAAAACCGTCGGCGTGCTGTATACCACTAGCGAACAAAACTCCCTCTCCAACCTCCGGCGTCTAAAGGACATTTGCGCTCCCCTCGGCATCTCCGTGGAAGCCAGCGGCGTGCAAAACGGGGCAGACATCCCGGCGGCGGCCGCCGCGCTGACTGCCAAGGCGGATTGCATCAACAACTTCACCGACAACAATGTGGTGGAAAACCTGAATGTGGTTCTGGACGCCGCCGCCACAGCGCATATCCCCGTCTACGGAAGCGAGGTGGAGCAGGTGTCCGCCGGCTGTCTCGCCGCCATGTCCATCGACTATGTGGCGCTGGGAGCGGCCACCGGCCAAATGGCGGTGCGGGTACTCCGGGGCGAGGCCGTCCCCGGCGAAATACCGGTGGAGACCATCCGGGAAGCCTCCCCCGTTCTCAACGCCCAGGTCGCCGAGGGTCTCAGCCTTTCCATTCCCGCCACCTATGCCGACGCCCAGCGGGTCACCACCACAAAATAAACAACAAGGGAGCGAACCATTTATGCTGCTCAATTTTGTCGGCGTGTTTCTGTCCGACGGATTTCTTTATTCCCTTCTGTCGATGGGCTTTTTCGTGTCCTATACCACGCTGGATTTCCCCGACCTTTCCGTGGAGGGCACCGTGCTCACCGGCGGCCTCGTGTTCAGCCTGCTCAGCCCCTATATCGGCCCGCTTTTTGCACTGATGGCGGTCTTTTGGGCCGGGGCGGCGGCGGGCGCGGTCACTGGCCTGCTCCATGTGCGCCTGCACATTCGCCCTCTTCTTTGCGGAATTCTCGTCTCCACCGGCCTCATCTCCGTCAATCTGGTCACCGCCGTGCTCATCAACGGCGGCGACTTATCCGCCGTGGGCAGTGCCCAGGTGATGCTGACCGACCGTCCCACCCTGCTAACCGACTGGCCCGCACGGCTGTTGCCGACGGTGGTGGACGGCTTCTATCTGCGCAAAACGGTGGTGTTTTTGGCCGTCGCGCTGGTTTTCAAGCTCCTTTTGGACGGCTTTTTCAAAACCAAATGCGGACTTCTCCTACGGGCGGCGGGAAACAACCCCCAATATGTCACCATGCTCGGCCGCAACCCCGGCGTCAGCAAAATTCTCGGCCTCGCCATCGGCAACGGCTATGCCGCCGTGGCGGGCGCCCTCATTGCCCAAAGCCGCGGAAGCGTCACCCAGGACATGGGGCTGGGCATGATTGTCATCGGGCTGGCCTCGGTGATCATCGGCCGATCCCTTTTCGGACGCGTCCCCCGTCTGCGCCCCACCTCCCAGGTCATCCTCGGCGCGGTGACCTATCAGGCCTGTCTAACGCTGGCCACCGCCATCGGTCTCCCCAGCGCCTATAACAAGCTTCTCATGGCGGCGCTGTTCACCGGGGCATTAGTGGCCAGCACCCCAAAGAAAGAAAGAGGGTGAAAGCATGATTCGCATCGACCGACTGGAAAAAACCTTCCGTTCGGGAACACCGGACGAAAACCGCCTCTTTGACCGTTTTTCTCTAACCGTGGAAAACGGCGCCTTTCTCTCCGTCGTCGGCTCCAACGGGAGCGGAAAAACCACTCTGCTCAACCTCATCAGCGGTTCCCTGCGGCCGGACGCCGGGCACATTTTCGCCGGCACAGACGGAAAAACCGACATCACCAACTGGCCGGAGCACAAACGGGCGCGGCGCATCGGACGAGTGTTTCAAGACCCCCAAAAGGGCACCTGCGCCCAGCTGACCATTCTGGAAAACATGGCACTGGCCGACAACAAGGGAAAGCCCTTCTCCCTCGGCCGCGCCATTCAAGCGAAGCGCATCTCCTTTTACCGAGAGCTGTTGGCGCAATGTCACATGGGACTGGAGGAGCGGCTGAGCACTCCCGTCGGCAGTCTCTCCGGCGGCCAGCGTCAGGCGCTGGCGCTGGTCATCGCCACCATGAACGACATTGATCTGCTACTGTTGGATGAGCACACCGCCGCGCTGGATCCGAATTCCAGCGAAACGGTGATGGAGCTGACGGGACAGCTGGTGGCCGAAAAAGGTGTCACCACTCTCATGATCACCCACAACCTGCGCTTCGCCGTGGACTATGGCAATCGGCTGGTCATGATGCACCGGGGCGCGGTGGTTTTGGATTTGGCCGGGGCGGAAAAACAGCAGACGACCGTGGAAAGTCTTTTGGATAAATTAAATGCCATCAGCATCGAGTGTGGAAACTGAGTTTCCCCTTCTGCGGCGGTGCTCCTCAAAGAAATTTTGACAAAACGGCAAAAACAGTGTATAATGTCGTCGGTAAGAGGTCTTTTCCCACAGGCAGAGGAGGTATCACCATGACACAAGCACCCGCAACCGCCACCACCGTTTCCGTGCGGGAGGTAACGACGAAGAAGGAGCTTCGTCGCTTCGTAAATTATCCCAATGTGCTATACCGGGATGTGCCCCAGTTCGTCCCCGCCTTCTATGGCGACGATTTGACCGATTGGGATCCAAAGAAAAACCCCGCCTTCGACTATTGCGAGGCGAAATGCTGGCTGGCCTATCGGGACGGCGAAATCGTCGGGCGCATCGGCGCCATTCTCAGCCATAAGGCCAACGAAAAATGGGGAACCAACCGGATGCGCTTTTCCCAGGTGGATTTCATCGACGACCCGGAGGTTTCCACAGCCCTTTTCGCCGCTGTGGAAAGCTGGGCCGCCGAAAAGGGCTGTGACCAGGTGCACGGCCCACTGGGCTTTTGTGACATGGACCGGGAAGGGATGCTCGTCGAGGGTTTTGACCGCCGGAGTATGTTCATCACCTATTATAACCATCCCTATTACAACGACCATCTGGAGCGGCTCGGCTATCGCAAGGACACCGACTGGGTAGAATTTCTCATCGAAGCCCCCAGCGAGGAGCACGCCGCCAAGCTGCACCGCATTGCGGAGCACGTGCTGCGCAGTCGCAAGCTTCATGTGGCCCCGGTGAAAAGACGGAGTCAATATCGCCCGCTGGTCAAGCGGGTGTTTCAGCTGTTGAACGAGGCCTATGCGCCTTTGTATGGCGTGGTGGAGCTGAACGACCGCCAGGTCAAGAAATACACCACAAAATTCATTCCGCTCATCAATCCGAATTTGGCCTGCTTCGTGCTCAATGAGCAGGAGGAGCTGGTCGCCTTCGGCGTCAGCGCCCCCTCCATGGCCGCAGCCATGCAAAAATGCCGCGGGCGGCTGTTCCCCACCGGATGGGTGGAGGTGCTCCGCTCCCTGCACAAAAACGACACCGCCGATATGCTGCTCATCGCCGTGAAGCCGGAGCTTCAGGGCGCCGGTGTGAACTCCATCGTCATGGACCATCTCATCCACGGCGCCATGAGCATGGGCATCTGCCGGGCGGAGACCGGCCCCCAGCTGGAAACCAACAGCAAGGTGCTAGCGCAATGGAAAATGTTCGGAAAAGACCAGCATAAGCGCCGCCGGTGCTATGTGAAGGATATTTAACCGAGCGGAAAAGCCGATGTTTATCCCCGTTTCTGCGCTGACGACCGCCATTTTTTTGGAGCGGGGCGCCGCGAGCAGGCGGAAAAGCCGCGGCTGGAGGTCGCGGACGGCTGGTATTTCGTGCTCCATCACGCCGACTTTTATGCCGACCCCACCCCCAAAAACGCCCTCGGCTTTTCCACCCATGCCACCAGGCTGGTTCAATTTCTATCGAAATAAGCATAAAAAGGGAGCTGTCCGAGGGCGATCGGACAGCTCCCTTTGTTTTGTACTAAAGCCGTGGTTATTTTTCCCGCATGAAAAATGTGCCAAAAAACACGGCCGCCTGCACCAAAATAATGGTCGGGCCGGTGGAAACCCCATTATAATAGGACAAAAGCAGACCCAGCACCCCGGAGAACAGGCCAAACGCCAGCGTCAAAAGGTGATAGCTGGCGGTGGAGCGCGCCACATGGCGAGCGGCCGCCGCCGGCAAAATCATCATCGCGTTTATCAACAGCAGGCCCACCCAGCGTATTGCCAGCATCACCACCACGGCGATGAGCACCACAAACAGATTGTCTATCAGCCGCACCGGCAGGCCCTTGCTTCGTGCCACGGTGGAGCTGATGCTCACCGCATGGAAGCCGTTGAAGCAAAGCACCCACACCACCGCCGTCAACGCCAGCAACCCCGCCAGAACATACAGCTCCTGTCGGGTAATGCTCAACACATCGCCAATCAGCAGGCTTTGATAATTGGCGAAGCTCCCGCTCCGGGACAAAATCACCAGGCCCACAGCCACACCCACCGAGGAAAACACCCCGATCACCGTGTCGGTGGAGGCCATGCGCGAATGGCGAATTCGATTCATCAGCAACGCGAACACCACCGCAAAGGCCACCATCACCCATTCATAGCGGCTGACCCCCGCCACCACGCCGATGGCCACCCCAGTCAGCGCCGAATGGCCCAGCGCATCGGAGAAAAAGGACATCCCGTTGTTCACAACCAGCGTTCCGAGAATCGAAAGCAGGGGCACCAGCAACAAAATCGCCCAAAGAGCCGTGCGCATAAAATCATACTGCCAAAAGCTCAACAGCACATCCATCAACAGCCACCTCCTCCGGGGAACGCCTGGGAAAAGGCGGTGGAGGAAAACACATCCGCCGGACTGCCGGAGGCCAGCACCCGCCGATCCAACAGCACCACCCGATCCGCATGGCGACGGACAAAATCCAAATCGTGAGAAATCAGCAAAATCACCATGTCGTCCTGTCGCAACCGCTCCAACAGCTCATAAAACAGCTGAAGCCCCGCGCGATCCACGCCGGACACCGGCTCATCCAGCACCAGCATATCCGGGTGAGGCCGCGTGGCAATCGCTAACAGTACCCGCTGCAGCTCGCCCCCGGACAGACGCCCCAAGGGCTTGTCCAGCAGGCCGTCCGCGGCGAAGCGGGCAAAATGCGCCTCCAGCTCCCGCCGTAAGGCGCGGGGGGGCGGCAAAAACGCCGGCCAGCGCGAGGAGAAGGTCACCGCCGCATCCAGCACCGTCGCCGGCGCGCCGGGATCCACATTCAGGCTTTGAGGCACATAGCCGATGCGAGGCTTTTTGTCTGCGGGGATTCCGTTATGCCCGGAAAAGACCACCTCGCCCTCATGGGACAGCTCTCCCAAAACGGCCTTGAACAGCGTGCTCTTTCCCGCGCCGTTGCGGCCGATGACCGCCGTGATTTCGCCGCAATGGGCATGGAGGCTCACATCCTCCACCAGCGTCTGCCCGCCCGTGCGCACGGTGATATGATTGATTTTCAAACAATGCAAGCCGCAGCCGCTCATTCGTTCTCCCTCCCACACGCTTCCAACAGCGCCGCTGTTTTTTCCATAGCCGTCAGCCAGCTATCCGCACCGGCGCCGTTCACACCGGTATCCACCACCAGCACCTGGCAGGCATCCACCAGCCGCTCCACGCTTCCATAGCGCGCCGTATATTGGCTGTCATAAAAAATCAGCGCGGTCGGATTGGCAGCCACCGTCCGCTCCGCTTCCGCCAGCGCACCGGCGGACACACCGCCCTCCTCGCCGGCCGAAAGCGTCACCGTCGCCTGAAAGCCCAAATCCTCCACCAGATAGGCCAGCGAATCGTGGAACAGCACACAGGAGCGCTTTCCAAGACGGTTCGCCGCCGTCGTCAGCCGCTCCTCCACCGCCCGGATCCTCTCCCGATAAACGGCTGCATTTTCCTGATATGCCGCCGCGTGAGCACCATCCAGCGCAGACAGCGCCCGCTCCACCGCCGTCACCTGGAGAGCATAGCGGGCGGGACTGACCCAAATATGCTCGTTGTCTGTGTGATCATGGTCGTAGTCGTGGCCATGCCCCTCATGAGCGTGTCCGTCGGAGGTCAGCAGAGAAATCCCCTCCGAGGTGTCCACCACCGCCGCCATCAGCTCCGGCAACACATCCGTTAGGAAGCTCTCCGCGCCGGCGCCGTTGAGCACCACCAAATCCGCCCCCTCCAGCGAAATGCGATTGGCCGGGGACAGCTGGTAATCATGCAAACAACCGGTGGAGGCGCCGGTCAGATTTTCCACCCGCACACCGTCTACACCCACCGTGAGATTTTTCACCGCCGCATACAGCGGCCAGGTGGTGGTCAACACGGTTTTTTCTTTTTCGGCGCGTTGCACCGTGCCGGTGAACAGGGTCAGCAGCGCACCCACCGCCGTGATCCCCACCAACAGCAACGCCACCGCTCCATACCGCTTTGCTGTGCTTTTCTGCATTCTTCGTCCTCGTTTTCTATCAGCAATCGTATTATCCATATTAAAATCAACCATACGTTAAATACTTATCGTTGTATTGCTTGTCAATTATTCAATTTGTAAAAATCCGTTTTTCCAACCCGGAACGACACAGGGCAGCGGCCAACACCGTGCCCCCCACGCAGCAGGCGGCCAGCTCTTCCAAGCCAACCCACAGCACCTGAATCCACAAAAGCGTTATGGAAAACTCCGGCGCTACCAGCGCCAGCTCTCCCCCCACGATCAGCGCGTTGCACAAAACCGGCGGAAGGGTGGAAAGCACCGGCACACCGGCCACCTGCCGGTTACGCACCCAATAGCTCATCAGCGCCGCCAGGCCGGTGGCCAGCGGGCCGAGCAGCAAATCCAGCGCCCCCGCCGGGTTCGCTCCCGTGGACAGCCCCGCAAGATTGGACACGAAGCAACCCACCGTCAGCCCCGGAATCGCCGCCGGGGTGAAGGCCGCCAGCACTGTCAGCGACTCCGCCAAGCGGAACTGGAACAGTCCATAGGACAGCGGCGCCAATACCAGCGTCAGCGCCGCATATAATCCACCAATCAAGCCGGCGGTCACCAAACGATTTGTAACCGTCGCTCCATTCGTTTTTCTCATTTTTCTGTCTCCTTTAGTTTTGTTTTAGGTCAGGAAGGTCTCGAACTGACCCGGAAGCTTTTTTCCGTTATTGCGCCCTCATTCTGCAGAGCGCGGACCTTGGTTCTCGCCGGGACGGCGGCGATACACATAGCACCGTCCATCCTTCTCTCGCGTCACCACCTCCATCTCCAATAAAATTTTCACCAGCCCGCTCAACCGACGGCCATGCAGACGGGTCGCCTTTTCCAGCTCCGCCGCCGTGAACGCCTCCGGCAGGGCGGCGGGCAACAGCGCCTCATAATCCGCCGGCGCGGTCAGCTCCAACACCTCCGGCGGACAACTCCGCTCCAAGCGGGGATACCGCTCCAGGCGATGGCTCCCCCGCTTTCCGTCTGCGCCCCAGCCGTCCGCCAGCCGATGCTCCTCCACATCCAACAGCACCAGCCGCACCGTCAGCCGTGAGTTCTTCAGGCAGGGCAGCAAATACACCAGCTCCCGCGCGCCGTCAGAAAAGCTCCCCCGTCGCGGGGACAAACGCTCGCCGGAAACCTCACCGCTGTCCGGGTTCACCCAGCACAACCATTTTCGCCGCACCAGCGGATGCACCAGCGTCACCGGGTATTGCTCCAGAAGCCTTTCCAGCTTCGGGCGCATGGCCGAAAAGCCGGCGGTCTGGATTTCGGTGACCCGTTCTCCATCGAACACATCCGCCACATAGCCCTGGGGCAGGGAAATCTCCCAGTGACTTTCCTCCGCGTCCACCCAGCACTTCAGCGCCGCGTGCAGGGTTTTCTCCCCCAGCGTTCCGATGCTACGCCCGGTGGCGGCTCCATACAGCTCCCGCGACCGTTCCAGCGCCTCCTCAAGCTCCACCGGCAGCCCCCTCCAGACAAACCTTCGCCTCGAAAATCGAGCCGCTATCTCCCGCGCCCCGCAAAAACAGAGCTTCCTCCGCCACCGCGCTTTCCAGCGCAATGCGGTCGCCCACCTTCGCCTCATGCACAAATCGAATCCATGCCTCCGTCGGCCGTTTCCCCACCGGGAGCGCGTCCTCACATAAGTCCGCATAATGGGTGTTATTCATGTGGCCGTTCATATCCGCGTCCGAGGGGCGCACCTGGTATTCCCCCGCCGGCGACAGGGGCGGAAGCACCAGCCGTCCGGGGTCGGCGCAGGCCACGGTGCGCTCCGTCTGCTCCGGAATTCCAAAGGCGTCAAACTCCTCGCCCCGCAACAGGCGATGCCCCTCTGTGGACACCAGCGCGAACTCCGTCACCCCGCGAATCAGCTCCTCACCCACCGGAGTCATCCAACGATGGCAACGCAAAAAGCGGGGGCCTTTTCGCTGTCTGTGCCAGGTTTCCAGCACAACCGCTTCCCCCATCCGGGGGGCGCGCAAAATTTCTCCATGCCAGCGGGTACACACGAAGGCCATCCCGTGGGCGGCCATGCCGTTCCAGCCCAAGCCGCCCGGCGAAAAATGTCCCTCCGCCGCCTCCTGCTGATAGCGTAACAGCGAAGACAGGCGCAGACATACATCCGGCCCCACATCATAGGACGCGATTTTCAGCGACGCAGAATGTACGGATTGTATTTTACTTGCATCGATATACAGCTCGGACATATAACTCCTCCGAAATCCGGCGAAAAGCCGCCATCGCGCTCATTCACCGCGCTCGGCCAGCCGCTTCGCCAACGCCCG
The DNA here is from genome assembly GCA_964609975.1 of uncultured Ruminococcus sp. GTDB lineage: Bacteria > Bacillota > Clostridia > Oscillospirales > Acutalibacteraceae > UBA5905. Next base: position 20,737 of record CAZSTR010000022.1, read on the forward strand.
CACATCCTCGGCGTCAAAAAACTCCACCTGTAGCCAGCCGCCTTTTTCGCCGCCGATCACCTTCACCTGGCGCCCCAAACTTTCCCGCAACGCCAGCTCCACCTCGTCAAAAAAGCTCTCGCGGCGCGCTTTCGGCGCCGCGGCGCGGGGGGCGCGCTTCGCCGCCTTCGCCAGCCGCTCCAGCTCGCGCACCGACAGTCCCCGTTCCACTGCAGCCTGCGCCATCTCCGTCTGCTTTTCCACTCCGTCGAAGGCCAATAGCGACCGGGCGTGTCCCGCCGAAAGGGTTCCCGCCGAAACCAGCTCCGTCACAGCCTCCGGCAAATGCAACAGCCGCAGGGCGTTCGCCACCGCCGGGCGGGACTTGTTCACCACCTGCGCCGTTTGTTCCTGGGTCATTCCGTAGCTTTCCATCAGCGTACGATAGCCCAGCGCCTCCTCCATGGGGTTCAAATCCTCCCGCTGGAGATTTTCGATGAGAGCAAGCTCCGCCGCCTCCTGCTCGTTCATATCCCGCACCACCACGGGCACCTCCGTCAGCCCCGCCAGCTGGGATGCCCGCCACCGGCGCTCGCCGGCAACCAGCTGATAGCTCCCATCCGGCATCGGACGTACCAGCAGAGGCTGTAAAACGCCATGCTGGGCGATCGAGGCCGCCAGCTCCTGCAACGCCTCATCGTCGAACTGCTTTCGCGGCTGTTCCCGGTTGGGCACAATTTCCCGCAGGGAAAGGGTCACCGTCCGCCCCGCATCCTCCAGCGTGTTTTCCGCAAAAAGCACATCCAGCCCTTTTCCGAGGCCGCCTTTTTTCATCGCCATATCGCTCTTTCTCCCTTTCGCTCGTTGTTTTTCAAAAAGCCTTCGCGCCTTTATCCGTAGGACAACAGCTCCTCCGCCACCGCCCGATAGGCTTTCGCTCCCTTGGAGCCTTTGTCATAATAATTGATAGGGCGGCCATAGCTGGGGGCTTCAGCCAACCGCACGCTACGGGGCACCACCGCACTATACACCTTTCGCGGGAAAAACCGCTTCACCTCGGCCGCCACCTGCTGAGTCAGATTTGTCCGTCCGTCATACATGGTGAACAGCACCCCCTCCAGCTCCAGGCCGGGGTTATACAGCCGCTTCACCTGGCGCACGGTGGCAATCAACTGGGACAGCCCCTCCAGCGCATAATATTCCGGCTGAACCGGAATCAAAAAGGTATCGGCCGCCACCAGCGCATTCAGCGTCAGCAAACCCAGCGCCGGCGGGCAATCCACAAGAATATAATCATATTGCTCCCGATAGGGCGCCAAAGCCGCCTTCAACCGGCCTTCCCGCCGGGGCAAATCCACCAGCTCCAGCTCCGCCCCCGCCAGCGCCACACTGGAGGGAATCAGCGACAGCCGGGAAAACTCCGTGGGCACCGCCGCTTTTTCCGCACCCTCGCTCCCGGCCAGCAAATCATATGTGGACAGCTGCACCCTTCGTTTATCCAAACCCACGCCGCTGGTGGCGTTCCCCTGGGGGTCTATATCCACCAGCAAACAGCCTTTCCCCAGCTCAGCCACCGTCGCCGCCAGATTCACCGCCGTTGTTGTTTTTCCGACGCCACCCTTTTGGGTCACGACCGCTATCACCTTTGCCATGCTTCTCCGCCTTTCTTCGGGGTCGCTCCGCGCCCCGCCCTTAGCTTTTTCTTATCGTTCCGTTTCCTGCACGCGCACCCGCGGCAAATTCCAACGAAAATGGGATGCCAGCAACCGAATCGCCACAACCACCAGCACACCCACCAGCATCGCCGCCGTTTCGTTCCGTCGGCGCAATAGCTGATAGCACAGGCTCCCCGCCAGTGCCGCCAGCGCATAAATCCGCTTGCGTAGCACAAAGGGGCGGCTTCCTGCCAGCACATCCCGCATCATTCCGCCGCCGACGGCGGTTGTCATACCGAGAAACAGCACCAGAAGGGTGTTTTCGCCATATCCGGCGACCACCGTCACCTGGGCGCCCACCACGGCGAAGGCGCCCAGCCCCACCGCGTCGAACACATTGATCACCCGGTCCACCAGCTCCCGGCGCCGCTGCATCCAGCTATAGCTGAAATAGACCACGCAGAAAACCGCCAATGAAGCAACCAGCGCCACCAAAATATACCGTCCGTCCATAAAGGCTGCCGGCGGAACGCGGCCGAGAAGGGTATCCCGCAGGATTCCGCCCCCCACCGCTGTCACGGCGCCCAAAAACAGCACCCCGAACACATCCATCGCCAAATCCGCCGCCACCAACGCGCCGGACACGGCGAAGGCCACCGTTCCGACCATCTCTGCAAGAAAAAACACCCATTCGACCATGCTTGGCCTTCTCCTCTGCTTTTGTTTTTTGCGAAAAGCGCAGGATTTTCCTTCGTATGATTGTTTTCTTTCCACTATTTCGCCGGGTTTTCCCGTTTTTCATGTTCTTTTCGCATCCTTTCATAGTTTATCATAGAAGCGGCCGTCTGTAAATGGTTTTTTTCGCGAAAAAGCGGAATGTTTCATGTGAAACATTCCGCTTTTCCCCGTTTTCTTTTCCTCTCCAAAAAGAACACAAAGAAGGCCACCCAAATGGGCGGCCTTCTCAAAAGGGAAGCTTTATTTCTTATTCAACTTCCTCTTTCGCGCCCTTCAACAGAAGGTTCGCCACAATGCCGAGGATTAGCGCACAGGCGATGGAGGTCAGCGTCACCTTTCCAAAAGAAACGGACAGACCGCCAATGCCGCAAATCAGGATAATAGCCACCACAAAAAGGTTCTTGTTCTGGTTCAAATCCACTTCCTGAATCATCTTCAGACCAGACACAGCGATGAAGCCATACAGCGTCACGCACACGCCGCCCATCACGCAGTTGGGGATGGTGGCGAGGAAGGTCACAAAGGGATCAAAGAAGGAAATCACAATCGCCATGATGGCCGTCGCCAAAATCGTCACCACAGAAGCGTTTCCGGTGATAGCCACGCAGCCCACAGACTCGCCATAGGTGGTGTTCGGGCACCCGCCAAAGAATGCACCGGCGATGGAGCCAACGCCGTCACCCAGCAGGGTGCGATGCAGACCGGGCTCCTCCAGAAGATCCTTGTTGATGACCGAGGATAGATTCTTGTGGTCGGCTATATGCTCGGCAAACACCACAAAGGCCACCGGCACATACGCCACCGCCACCGTCGCGATATATTCACCGGTGACACTCTTCAGCCCCTTGAAGGCCTCCACGAAGGTAAAATCAGGAACCGCAAAGAACCCCATGTCCTTGAACACACTAAAATTGATAATCTGGAGCGCCTGATTGTCGGTGGCGATACCAATCCAGGTGAACACCGCCGCCACCGCATAGCCGGCCAAAATGCCGATGATGAACGGAATCAGCTTCACCATTTTCTTTCCGTACACAGAGCACAGCACCACCGTGAACAGCGTCACCAGACCGCAAAGCAGGCATAGATAGGGATTCGCCACCGAAGCGCCATTCGCATCCAGCACCTTACCCAGCGTCAGGTCGCCCACAGCGTTGCCCGCCAGCGACAAACCGATGATGGCCACCGTCGGCCCAATCACCACCGCCGGCATCAGCCTGTTGATCCAGCCCACACCGACCAGCTTCACCACCAGCGCGATAACCACATACACCAGACCGGCGAACACCGCGCCAAACAGCAGGCCCGCATAGCCCACCTGGACCGACACCGCGCCGGCAAAGGCAGCCAGCATCGAGCCGATGAAGGCGAAGGAGCTTCCGAGGAACACCGGGCTGCGGAACTTCGTGAACAGCAGATACACAATCGTTCCCACGCCGGCGCCCAGCAGCGCCGCAGACGCCTGCATCCCGTTTCCAATAATCGCCGGCACCGCAATCGTCGCCGCCAAAATCGCCAACAGCTGCTGCAGCGCGAACACCAACAGCTGGCCGAACTTCGGCCGGTCTTGAATGTCGTAATTCAGTTTCATTTCTTTTTCCTCCCGTGCTTTTATTTATCTCAACCCCCACCGGGGATAAAGACCGTTATTCCGCCGGGCGCAACAACTCCACGCCCATGGTTTTGTCGAAGGCGGGCAACCGCACCGCCACCGTTTCCCGCAAAGAGGTGGGAATGTTTTTTCCCACATAATCCGCCCGGAAGGGTAGCTCCCGGTGGCCTCTGTCCACTAAAATCGCCAGCTGGATACTCCGGGGACGCCCCACGGAAAAAATCGCTTCGATGGCCGCCCGCACCGTGCGCCCGGTGAACAGCACATCGTCCACCAGCACCACCCGCCGATCCGCCACGGAGAAGGGCATTTCCGCCCTCTTCAGCACCGGCGCGTCCGTGGCCAGCTCCAGGTCATCCCGATAAAACTGAATATCCAGCGTTCCGCAGGGGATTTCCACCCCCTCGATTTGGCGAATGTTTTCCCGAATCATCTCCGCCAGCGGCGCACCGCGGCGGCAAATCCCCACCAGCACAAGTCCCTCGGTGCCGCGGTTTTTTTCCACGATTTCGTGAGAAATGCGCATCACCGTTCGCCGCACCGTTTCTTCGTCCATTAGCTGGATTCTTTCCTCGGACATTCGCCCTCTCCTCCCCGATTCACAAAAAAGACCCTGCCGCACCACCGACAGGATCCCACATTCAGCCCCGGACACACCGCACCCGGCTTTTTTATGCAGTCGCTTGTCGGCCTCACGGTACCGCCCTTAAAGAACAACCTTTTCTAATGCGCATTATACGCGCCACTTCGACAAATGTCAAGAAAAATTTCCGGCGAACAGCTCTTTCAAAACGCCAAAAAAGTACGCTTGATTGATAGGAAGTTCATCATTGTTTCTCCACCCAAGACAAGTGCTTAAATCTCCCTGCGGGTCTGCATCTACAAGCAAGACTTTCTTTCCTTGCATAGCAAGTCCTACACCGAGATTAACCGTAGTAGTTGTCTTTCCAACTCCGCCTTTCTGATTGCATATCGCAATCGTTTTGCAGTTTGGCATTTTCTGCTTCCTCCTGTTACTATATATTTGCCCCTTGATTTATGGCAGCCAGCCATAGGCA
>CAZSTR010000023.1:0-25487 GCA_964609975.1 uncultured Ruminococcus sp.
GATTGTTGGAGGTAGTCTGGACGGTGCAAATGATAGTAAGCTAAATAGAGGGCTTCGAATTGGTTTATTGATTTTTGCTTCATTGTAGTATTTTTTGTATGGCTGCTATTAACTGCGGAAAATATACTTTCAAAAGTAGTATCAGGCGGAGTAGTATTATTGGTTGTTGGTGTGTTTGTTGCTCTGTGGTGTAAGGCTATAAAAGCGAAAAAGTAAGAATGGTAGATATGTTTCCGTCAACCTATGACATTAACGGCATTGGCTCGACCCATTGCGAATGCGTGTGTGCGCTGACGAAGGTTTGAGGAAAAAGAAAAAATCGGAAGGAGCTTGCGCAATGAAAAAATTATTGTCCTTTTTGGGCTTTTGCCGAAACAAAAAGTACAATACATTTTCGAACGGGAACAATGCTATTCCGGGGCTGGAGCCGTCGGTTTCTGCGGATCCAGAAGCTATTGAAATATTTATAAGCAGTGATAAGGATAAATTTGCAGAGCTGTATTATAAAAACGGAGGATATACCTACACAATAGAGGAAAAGCGCTTCGATGAATTCGAAGGACAACGCCATTACTATTGGTGCCCCGGCACCTATTCCGCAAGCTTCTTTGACACAAGAGAGAAAGCGATAGAGGATATACTATCCACCATTGAGCAACACTAAAAAGCACAGCAGACTCCATCGAAAATCCAAAAGCAACGCGGAAAGGACAAGCCCTCTCCGCGTTGCTTTTACCTTTCTTCTGCACTTTTCCATTTTCCCTGCGGAACTCTCAAACACTCAGCACCAACTTCAGCATCAGCAGACCAATCACGCCGGGCAACCCCAGCCCACAGCAAACCCCGGCCGAGAACCAGCTATACCCCAACGAGACACCGGTGAAGCCACCCAGTAAATCCACAAGCCCCAACGCACACAGCCCCTGCAAACCGGAGCGCAGCAGACAGCGAATTGGCTTTTTCGTAGACACAGCGGCGGCCAGCACCGCCAGCCCAACCCCTGCCGCCAACAGCCACAACGCCGTTTTGAGCCAAACACTCATGCCTCACCGGCCTCCGTTTCTATTCATTCCAAAGGGCGTTCCGCTCCCGACAAACCACACCCCGTTCCCGTGCCGAACGCAACAGATAGCGATACTGCGCCTTCAGCGCCTCCAGCTCGAAAATGCACCCTTCAATCAAATCCGGGTCGGATTCCATGGAAAAGCGGTTTTCCACCAGCTCCATACGGCGGCACACCTCCCGGATGGCCTCCACCATCGGGTCGGGGATAACACTGTCCCGTATCAACAGCTTGCGCAATGCGGTTTTTTCCATAAGGCTTCTGTCCCTTCGTTTTGTATTCTATGAACAGTATCGACCAAATAGACCCGCTTTAATCCAAAAAGTGCAAATCAGGGCAAAATCAGCTTTTCCGGCGGCACAAAATAGCCATCGGGCAAGGCGTCCGTGATGACATAATCCACCTGTTCCACGGTGGCAGTCACATAGGGGGCAGCGACACCGAATTTTTCCTGAAAGCAGAGATAGGCAACCCGCTCACTGCGGCGAATGGCCGTGCGCAGCAACGAAAGCTCATCCCCGGACACATCCACAATTTCCCCCGCGGCCGTGATTCCGCTGGTGGAAAAGAACATGATGTCGAAGCGAAAGTTCTCCAGCAGCTGCTCGGTGAAATGGCCGGTGAAGCCATAGGAGCTTTCCCGCAGAAAGCCGCCTGTTCCATAAACCGAAATCCCGCTTTCCAGCAAGGTCAACAGCACGCCGAGACTGCTGGTCACAACCGTCAGTCCGTTGCGCCCCACCAGATATTCCGCCACATGACGCGCCGAGCTGGAGTTGTCGATGAAAATACAATCTCCATCCCGAATTCGCTCCGCCGCCGCCTTGCACACCGCCTTTTTCTTGTTTTCCATGAACGCACTACGAAAGCGAAAGGGGATCAGCTGGGAATAATCCTCCAGCCGACAGGCGCCGCCATGGTTGCGGCGGATATAGTTTTTGGCCGCCAGCTCCGCCAAATCCCGCCGCACCGTGGGCAGGCTCACATACAGCTCCTCCGCCAGCTCCTCCACCGTCGCATACTGTCGCTGTTGTATAATGTCGAGGATACGGTCCTGCCGTTCGTTTTTAATCATATATACGCTCCTTTTTGCTCGTTTGAGATTGTTTATCAACTATTGCGCCAGCCATTGACTTTTTTCAATCAAACAGTATAATACTACCGTTGCTATAAAAAAGTCAAGCATTCCAAAAAAGAGGAGCGTTTTCCATGCAAATTTTGATTCGTGCGCTGGGCTGTATGGGCATCATCGTGGCCTTTCTGTCCTTTCAGTGCCGCACCCACAAGGGAATCATGTGGTATAAAAGCGGCAACGAGCTGTTGTTTTCTCTCCAGTATTTTCTGCTGGGCGCCTACACCGGGGCGGGGCTGAACCTGGTGGGCATCGCTCGCAATTTGATTTTCGCTCACCAAATCGCAAAAAAGCGCCCGGTGAAGCCCTTCGTCATCCTGTTTTGTGGCATCATTCTAGTTTATGGCTTGGTTTCCTGGCAGGGGATATTGTCCCTGTTCATCATCGCCTCGAAGCTGGTTTCCACCGCCGCCTACAGTATGCGCAATCCCTGTCATCTGCGCCTGCTATCCCTGCCCACCTCCACCTGCTGGTTGGTATACAATCTGGTTGTCGGCTCCTATGAAGGGGCTATCTGCGAGGCCTTCACCCTTTTGTCCATTTTGATTGCTTTGGTACGCTTCGACCTGCCTCGCTTGCGCAAAAACAGAGCTTGAAAGCCAAATGAAACTGTGCAAAAAAAAAAAAAAAAGCCGCAGAACGGAACGCTCCGTTCTGCGGCTTTTTTCATGATTTTTTCAGCTCTCCAGCCGATCGGACAGGGCGGCGAACTGCTCCAGCGTCAACGCCTCCGCCCGCACGGTTGCGGACAGGCCACAAGCCTCCAGCGCCGCCGTCACCTGCTCCCGCGCAAAGCCGGCCGCGCCCAGCGCATTCGCCAGCGTTTTTCGCCGCTGGCCGAAGCCCGCCCGGATGATGCGAAACATCTGCTGTTCATCCTGTACAGCGCAGGGCGGCGCGGAGCGCACCCGCAGGCGAATCACCGCGCTGTCCACATTCGGCGCCGGCAAAAAGCTTCCGCGAGAAACCGAAAAAAGGGTTTCCGCCTGAGCATAATATTGCACCGCCAGCGTCACCGCCCCCGCCTCCCGGCTTCCGGGGCGAGCGCACAGCCGCTGGGCGGCCTCCTTCTGCACCATCACGGTGATGGACTCCACCGGCAATCGGCTTTCCAACAAATTCATCAAAATCGGCGAGGTGATATAATAGGGCAAATTCGCGCACACCGAAACCGGCATCGCACCGAAGCGCTCCCGCAACAACGCGGCCAAATCCAGCTTCATACAGTCACTGCACCATCACGGTGATGGACTCCACCGGCAATCGGCTTTCCAACAAATTCATCAAAATCGGCGAGGTGATATAATAGGGCAAATTCGCGCACACCGAAACCGGCATCGCACCGAAGCGCTCCCGCAACAACGCGGCCAAATCCAGCTTCATACAGTCACCTTGAACGATTTCCACATTTTCCCGGTCGCCCAGCGTTTCCGCCAGCACCGGCGGCAGACGGTCATCCAGCTCGATGGCCACCACCTTCCCCGCCCGGAGGGACAACTCACGGGTGAGCACCCCAATGCCCGGCCCAATTTCCAGCACCCCTGTGTCCGGCCCACAGCCGCAGGCCTCCGCCATCCGGGGACAAACCGAGGGGTTCACTAAAAAATTCTGACCCAGCTTTTTCGAAAAACGAAAGCCATGGCGCTCCAACAGCGCCCGAATATAGCCGATGTCGGTCAGCCGACCCGTCTGCATTTCTGCCATATCTGCTCCTTTTCCGCTCATAAACGGGGCGGACGCACCCGTCCCAGCCGCTCCTTTTGCCGGCGGCGGTTATATACCACATTCAGCACAATATACCCAACCAGCAGCACCACCAACAGCGCCACTCCCAGCAGGAACCACACGGAGGTGAAGAAATCCGACACCCGGCTCCATGCATACAACAGCCAGTTCCGGCTGATGTTTTCGCTGGCAACCAGCGGAACCTCGCCGATTTTCTGATCCACATTGACAATCAACTCCACCTTGCCCAGCACCGTGCCCTTTTCCACCGGCGCCTGGACGGAGGGCTGATATACCGTCACCTTTTTGATAATCTGATCCGATTTCAGGTTCGCATCCACCACCGTAGCAAATTCCGCCTCCGGCACCAGATTCACCCGGTCGGTGCTCCAGGAAAGCCCCACCTGCACCGTGGCGAGAATCTCGCTTTTCGCCAAAACCGTGGTGTGCTGGAAGCCGTTGAAAGCCCAGCGGAACAGCGTACGAGTGTCCCGATAATGCAGACCGCTTTCTCCGGCGTCGTTGGTCTCCGGGTCGTTCATCACAACCACAAGATATTCATATCCGCTGTCCCGCGCCACCGAGGCGCAGCAACGCCCCTCATGGTCAGACAGACCGGTGCGACCGAAAATCAGCGGCGAATAATAAAAGGGGCTGGAGGACTGCTGCATACTGTTCACCGACACCAGCGTGCGCTCCCGGCCGCCGGAAACCGGCTTCACCGTATGCTGGCGGGAGGAAACCAGTCCCTCGAAGGCGGAGAACCGCTGAGCATAGCGAATGATGCGATACATATCCCGCGCGGTGGTATATTGGCTCAGCGAATCCAGCCCGGTCACATTGGCGAAATGGGTGAACTCACAGCCGATTTCCTCGGCCAGCCCGTTCATCCCCTTCACATATTCGGTCACGCCGCCGTCAATGGCGAAGGCCAGCGTCGTGACCGCGTCGCTGGCGCTTTGCAGAAAGGAGGCCACCAGCAAATCCCGTAGCGTCCAGGTTTCTCCAAACTCCATGTTGACAGTCGGAACCCCCGTCCCCGCCACATAGCCGTTGAACATTTCCAGCGTATAGGCACCGGTAGCGCTGTCCAAATCCAGCCCCAGCTCCTCCGCCCGATGCAAACCATAGGCTAGAACCATGAAGCGCACCATCGCCCCCGGCGCTCGCACCTCATCCGCCTTTTGCGCATACAAAACCGTGTCCTGCTCCATGCGGCTTCCGAGATTGACCAACAGTGCCGTTTCGGCGTATACCGTCCGGTCGGAGGGTAGCGTATACCCTTCTGTTCCCTCCTCCGTCTGCGCCGCTGCGGCCGAAATCGGCGCCACCGTCAACAGCGCCGCAAAGAAAAATGCGGCCAATCGTTTTTTTAGCATAGACAATCCCACCGTTTTCGTAGTATAATAAAGAAAAATGCCGCGCACGGCCCCTCATCCACAGTATAACATAAAAAGCGGCCCGTGCAAAGCCTGTTTTTCAAAAAAAGGAGAACAAACCATGATTTATGTGACCGGTGATATGCACGGCGACCCGGAGCGGCTGTCCAACCCGGCGTTACGCCGGTTGAAAAAGGGAGACATTCTGCTGGTTTGCGGCGATTTCGGCTTCGTCTGGGATGGGTCGGCGGCGGAGGAAAAGCGGTTGCGCCGCATCGGACGCCAAAAATACACCATCGCCTTTTTGGACGGACGCCATGAAAACTTCGACCGGCTCGCCGCCTATCCCGTCACCACATGGAACGGCGGGCTGGCGCAGGTGCTCAACGACCGGCTGGTGCATCTTCTGCGCGGCGAAATCTATACCCTTGAAGGACAACGGATTTTCGCATTCGGCGGCGGCGAAAGCGATGACCGGGATTTTCGCATTCCAGGAAAAAGCTGGTGGCCGGAGGAAATGCCCACCGCCGCCGAAATGCAGCACGGCCTCGACCGGCTGGCCGCAGAAAACAACCGGGTGGATGTGATTCTTTCTCATATGCCGCCCCGCTCCTCCGCCGCCCGGCTGAACCCCCGCTCCGCCATGGACGGTGTGAGCCTGTTTCTCGGCGGGCTGGAGGACACGGTGCAATGCCGGGATTGGTTCTTCGGCGCTCTGCACCAGGATCGCCCCATCGGCGCACAGCGCCGGGCTGTGTTCCGGGACATCGTGCCCCTGCGAGAGAAGAAATAAGTCCGCCGGCTCAATCCTCCCCGAACCAAAGCTCCGTGCCGTCGCAAACCTCGACGATTTTGTCCCGTAGCTTCAACAAATCGGCGAAGGCCTCCGGCTTTTGTGCGCGGTTGCGCAACAGCGCCGCCGGATGAAAGGTGCCCATCATCCACACCCCACCCTTTTGGACAAAGCGTCCGTGCTGGCGGGTCACCCGAAACTCCGGGTCCAAAATCCGGCAGGCCGCCACACGACCCAAGCAAACGATGATCCTCGGCCGCAGCAACGCCGTCTGCCGCCGTAGCCAATGGATGCAGGCGTCCTGCTCCTCCGGCAACGGATCCCGGTTTTGGGGAGGCCGACATTTTACGATGTTCGCGATATAAATGTTTTTTGTCCGATCCAGGCCAATTCCCGCCAGCATCCGATCCAACAGCTGGCCGGCGGCGCCCACAAACGGCTCGCCCTGGGCGTCCTCGTTCGCCCCCGGTCCCTCGCCGACAAAAAGCACCTGGGCATCGGTGCGGCCGGTGCCAAACACCACCCGCTGACGCCCGGCGGCCAGCGTGCACCCTTCGCAGGAAAGGCATTCCTTTTCCAGCTCCTGCCAGCTCTCCATACGCCGTCCCTCCATCCGTTTTTCCTTTTCTCCCGCTCATTGTAGCACATTTCGGCGGGAATGAACAGCCCTTTTCCGCCGCTTCCCGAAATTTTTTCGGTTCTCCAATTGACAAAACCGCGGAAATATGGTATTCTCAACAGGATGACAGGCGATGACGAGGAGAAGTACCACAGCACAGCGCCCGAAGCGAGCCGGAGACAGTGGGAGTCCGGTGGCAGACTGCTATGGGAATAACACCTCCGAGCCGCAAGCTGAACCTCCGCCCGGCGGAGCAGTAGGGGCGCCGTAGGCCGTGCGTTAAACGGTGAGTCTTGTTTGAGACAAAAGCGGTCGAAGGGAAAATCCTTCGGCAATTTAGGTGGCACCACGGACAGAGCGCTGTTCGTCCTATTATGTATGGGACGAATGGCTTTTTTATTTCCATCATATCATACAGAGGAGAGAAACCGACATGAAACACACCGACATCAAAGCCCTATACACCGACCCCGCCTTCATCAGCCAACAGGTCACCGTCTGCGGATGGGTGCGCACCTCCCGCGACTCGAAAAACGTGGCCTTTCTGGAGCTGAACGACGGCACAACCCTCAAGCATTTGCAAATCGTGCTGGACAAAGCGGTTCTCCCGGACACCGCCCCCTTCATGCCCATCGGCACCAGCCTGAAGGTGGAGGGCGAGCTGGTGAAAAGCGAGCGCAACGGCGTGGAAGTGAACGCCCGGACGGTGGCTGTTTTGGGCACCTGCCCCGGCGAATATCCCCTCCAGAAGAAGCGCCATTCTGTGGAATTTTTGCGCACCATCCCCCATCTGCGGGTGCGCACGAATATGTTCAACGCGATTTTCCGCGTGCGTTCGGTGATGGCAGCCGCCATCCATCGGTATTTCCAGGAGCGGGGCTATGTGTATGTGAACACCCCCCTCATCACCGCCAGCGACTGCGAGGGCGCCGGCGAAATGTTCAAGGTCACCACCATCGGCTATTCCGAGGAATACAAGAACGCCGAGGAATATTATGCCTCCGACTTCTTCGGCCAGCGCGCCGGGCTTAGCGTATCCGGCCAGCTGGAGGGCGAGATGGCCGCCATGGCCTTCGGCAAAATCTACACCTTCGGCCCCTCCTTCCGGGCAGAAAACAGCAACACCCCCCGCCATGTGGCCGAATTCTGGCACGTGGAGCCAGAGGTCGCCTTCGCCGAGCTGCCGGACATCATCGAAATCGCCGAGGAAATGATTAAATACATCATTCGCTCCGTCATAGAGGAATGTCCGGAAGAGCTGGCCTTCTTCAACCGGTTCTTTGAGCCGGGACTGCTGGAGAAGCTGAAAAGCGTGACCGAAAAAGAATTCCAGATTCTCGACTATACCGACGCCATCGACATTCTCGAAAAGGCTGACGCCGATTTCAAATTCCCGGTCTCCTGGGGCTGTGATTTGCAGACGGAGCATGAGCGCTATATCACCGAGCAGGTTTTCCAAAAGCCGGTCTTCGTCATCAACTATCCCAAGGGCATCAAATCCTTCTATATGAAACAAAACCCGGACGGAAAAACCGTCGCGGCCACCGACCTTCTGGTGCCCGGTGTGGGCGAAATCATCGGCTGCTCCGAGCGGGAAGCGGATTTGGGCAAGCTTCTCGCGGCCATGGAGGAGCGCAACATGAAGCTGGAGGACTATCAGGACTATCTGGATCTGCGGCGGTTCGGCTCGGTACCCCATTCCGGCTTCGGACTGGGCTTTGAGCGTATTCTTATGTATGTGACCGGCGTGTCCAATATCCGAGATGTCCAGCTTTTCCCCCGCACTGTCGGCAGCATCCGCTGATTTTTTCCGCAGAAAGGAGCAACCCCGCTATGACTTCTTGCACATGGGTTCCGAACTATGACCCGAAGCTGGATTTGCGTCAAACCCAGCAGGCCATCAAGGTTATCAAAGACACCTTTCAGGTTCTTTTGGCGCAGAATCTACATTTGGAGCGGGTCACCGCTCCGGTGCTGGTGATGGGCGGAAACGGCATAAACGATGACCTCAACGGCGTCGAGCGGAAGGTCAGCTTTACCGTCCGCGAAATGGAGGAGGCCCACGCCGAGGTGGTGCAATCGCTAGCGAAATGGAAGCGTGTTGCCCTCGGCCGCTATGGCTTCAAGCCCGGTGAGGGGCTATATACCGATATGAACGCCATCCGCCGGGACGACAGCATGGACAACACCCACTCCGTTTTCGTGGATCAATGGGACTGGGAAAAGGTCATCACTCGCTCCCAGCGCACCCTCGACTATCTCCAGCACACCGTGCGCCGCATCGCCAAGGCGGTGGCAGACACCAACAAGCTTCTCCAGCAGAAATATCCTCTGCTCACCGCGGAGCTGTCTGAGCAGGTGTTTTTTATCACCACCCGCCAACTGGCCGCTCTCTATCCCTCCCTCACCCCGAAGGAGCGGGAGGACACCATCACCCGGGAGCACAAAACCGTGTTCCTCATGCAAATCGGCGATGCGCTGGAGGACGGAAAGCCCCATGACGGCCGGGCGCCGGACTATGACGACTGGAGCCTCAACGGCGATTTGCTGTATTGGGACCGCACGCTGGGACGGGCGCTGGAAATCAGCTCCATGGGCGTGCGGGTGGACGCGGACAGTCTGTTGCGCCAGCTGAAGCTTACCAACGCCGAGGATCGCCTGAAATATGCCTATCATCAGGGAATTTTGTCGGACAGCCTTCCCCTGACCATCGGCGGCGGCATCGGCCAAAGCCGCCTGTGTATGCTGATGCTGGAAAAGGCGCATATCGGCGAGGTGCAGGTGTCCGTTTGGCCGGAGGAAATGCAAGCCGCCTGCCGAGAGCACAGAATTCCGCTATTATAACTCCAGCTATCCAAAAATGCCTGTGCAGAATGTATTCTGCACAGGCATTTTTTTGTTTTCACTCATCGGGCGGAGCTGCTTCATTCGGTAAAATACAGCTCCTGTCCGTTATGGAGACGATCCAGGGTGAATTCGTTGTCCGCGATGTCGGTGCGCATGGTTCAGCGCCCGTCGGTGAAATCCGGGAAGGGCTGGGGCGCGCCGCATTAAGAAAGGCGGCGAACACCAGATGGTCTATTCCGCCATGGCCGTCGGAGGCTACGCCGTTTTTCCACAGAGGATGCAGATATTGCTCCTCATATTGCTCGGCGTTTCCCCACATGGGGCGCCAAACCCAGTCGTTCTTCCAATGCTCCTCGTTGCCCTCGAAATACAGGCTGTCGTTATCCTCCAGATAGGCACCCAGAGTCCCGTGCACCTCGAAGCGGCGGGAATAGCTATGCGGAAGGGTTGTGTTCAGCGACAGGGTCACCGTTTCGCCACCGGCGCAGGTGAGCACCGTCGTCACCACATCTCCCTGGGCAAAATCCACCTGCGCCAGCGGATGCTCCGCGCCGCGGCTGGCCACCACATGGGCATGCAAACCCTTCGCCTTGCTGGCGAAGGAGGAAAGAGAGACGAAGCGATTGCCGTTGTTGATGTCCAACAGCTTGGCGATGGGGCCGATTTCATGGGTGGGATAGTTCTCTCCGTTGCGGTGGATATAGTTGCGCAGACGATAATGCCGATTTTCCTTTCCACAGACGATTTCCTCCCGCAGGTCATGGAAATAGGCGCCGTTACAATGGACAACTTCCCCCATGACCCCCTGCCGCACCATGTTCAGAAGCATCAGTTCCCGCTTCCCGTAGCAGCAGTTCTCCATGAACATCAGCTCCGTGCCGGTTTCCAGATGGGCACGAATCAGCTTATAGCAATCGTCCAGCGAATAGGCACCGCCGGCCTCCAGTCCAACATATTTCCCGGCGCGCATGGCGGCCACCGCCACCTCCACATGAGCCTCCCAGGACACAGCGATATACACAGCATCCAAATCCGGCAGAGCCAATAGCTCCCGATAATCCACCGTCGCCAGCGGCCGGGCGACCCCGGCTTTTTCCACCGCGTCCGCCACCGACTGCGCCCGATCCTACAGCCGGTCGCAAACCGCCACCACCGTCAGCCCCTGCTCCCGCATAGGCAAAATAACGTCGTTGAGCATGGAGCTTCCCCCGCGGACCAAGTCCAATCACGCCCAGCTTTATTTCGTTTTTCATGTCGCCATCCCCTTATTTTGCGAACCTGCGAATCCAATAGGTCGGCGTGCAGCTCCAGGCATGGCAGGCGCTGTTGAGCACCGGATGGGTATAGGGCGAGAGACGATCGTTCCGCTCGTCGAAGCATTCGGGACAGCAATCAAAGCCCGCCTTCACGATGCCACCCCAATAGGAGCGGATTTCCTCCATCGCCTTGTCCTCAAGGCCGCAGGAGCAGAGAGCCTCCAGATAGTAATGGGTCATGAAGGGAGAGGTCATACGCACGGCCGGGTCAGCCTTCACGGTGTCCTCCAGCAAACGCCGCGCCTCCTCCACGCTCAACGCGCCGGACAGCGCCGCCCAAACCTGGGAATGCCAGGAAATTTCGCCGTTGTCCGCCACGAACAGACCCGTTTTCGCGTCCCGCTTCTTGTTCAGCAGAGCCGCATCCACCTCCGCCAGCAGAGACACCATCCACTCCGACGGACGCTCCAGGGCGTCGGCCAAGCGAAGCATACGCCGCAGGGTATAGGCGAAATAGCCCAGAGAGGCCACGCTCTTGTCACAGCCGCCATGGTCGATGAAAAAGGGAGACTCGATGCGGCCGGTCGTCCGGTCGAAGGCGTTGGCAGTATACCGCACCTGGAACTCAGCAACATCATACAGCTCATCCGGCAGGATCATGTCGCCGGTGTTTTCCAGATAATCCTGCAGGCACAGACCAAAGCACAAACAATAGTCCGTCAAAATCCACTGGTCCACATAAGGCTTCGTGTCCGGGAACACGCAAGGGGCTACCAGCCCCGCCTTATTGGTGTGCTCCGCGAATAGATACAGACAACGGCGAATCAAATCCAGGTTACGGAAGGTGTCATAGTCCACCAGCGCCTGCAGCCGCAGGTCGCCAATCCACAGCCGACGGTCCCGCTTCGGTCCGTCCTCGAACACATCCTGCTCACATTCCGCTAGCGTTTTGAGGCTGATGCGATCGATTTCATTGAGCAGAGGATCGGCACTGTTCAGCGGCGCCACCGACTCCAGCTCCACCGCCGATACGCTGTCCAGCCAAATAGATTCCAGCGCAATGGGGAAGCGCACCGAGTCAACCCGCTTGATACGCAGATAGCGGAAGGAATAACGCCGCTCCAGGCTACCGGAATAGGGCATGAAGGCAACAGTCTTGAAATCGTTCTGAAGCCAGCCGATGGACAGCGAATAGGGGTTGTCTTCAATTGTTTCCATCAGCTCCAGAGGCATTTCGGCGAAGTTGAAGGTGAGATTCGTCGGGGAATCCGGGATATGCTCCTCACAGCCGCTGTTCAAATCCATATGCAAATAGCCGGTATAGTGGCTCCCGAAGTCCAAAATCACCTCATTTTTTCCCAAAATCATCGGGAAGGTGGCGTTCCCCACCTTTCGAACCGAGTAGCCCTGAAAGCCCTTCGGGTCCTCATCAATCTCCACGATGGCCACCGGGTCAATGCGACGGTGCTTCAACGCCCGCTTATACTGCTCGCTTTTGGTCATGATTGTTTGCCTCCTTTTTTCTCGCTTTTATTCAAAAATCAAACGAATTTTTCCGTTCTGGGGACAAATAGTGCCGAACTCGCCGACCGTTCCCTGCAACAGCTTCCAGTCGCCCAAAGCGGTCAGCGCCACCGGCTCCGTCGCCTTCACCGTCAGCTCACCCACAAAGTCGCTGATGAACAGCTGGCGCAGGCGGGGCGCATAGGAAACAAGCTCCGCACCCGAGCGAGCGCCGTTGAGCACCGTTTCGCCCAAAACCGCTGTGCAGGAATACCAGGTGTCCCGCGCCCGCGCAAACACATAACGGGACAGGGTCACATCCTTCTTTTCCGGGAAGCCGATGCCATCGGAGAACACCCGGTTCTCCAGCGGAATCATCTCCTGATAGGGAATCGGCTCATTCTGATAGATGGCATAGAGGTTGCCTTCCTTGTCCGCCTTGGAAAGGTTGCTCATATAGCCGTTATAGGAGGCCAGCAAACGCGCCGGGTCCTTCGCCAGAATTCCGTAATAGAAATCCGCCTCCGCGCGCCAGATGGTCCAGCCATGGCCATAACAAATGGCCGAGCCGGTGCCGTCGCCCTCCCATTTCGTCTCCCACCAGCGCATGGTGGAATAAAAGGCGGGCGGGAAGGACACATGAGAAATCCAGGCGTCATGATAATCCAGAATTTCCTTTGCGAAGGTCAGGTATTCCGGCTTTTGCTCCAGATAGGCATAGCAATACAGCGCGCTGAGCGCGGAACAGGACATGGAGCCGTCCTCCTTCGTCTCCACCGGACAACCGCCCTCCGTGGGGAAGGACAGGCCGCGACGCACGATGAAATCGGTCATATCCAGCGCCGCCTTGCGCATTTGCGCCCCACGGGGATCCTTCTCCCGCTCCAGCACAACCGCCGCATCCACCAGCGCCAGCACAAGGCAGGTGACGGTGGTATAATCCTCGCCGCTGGGGCGCCGCAAACAGCCGTCGGCGTCCATCGCCCCAATTTGCCCCTGCAGCACCTTCACCGCGTGCTCCCGATAGCGCTCCTCACCGAACAGCTCATAGGCATCCAACAACATCCCCGCCGCGTTGAAGGCCTCCTGCAGTCGATCTGATTCCAGCGTGCAGCCATCGGGATAGCCCTCCTGGGAGCCGGCGATCACCGTGCACCGGGGAATTTGAATCGTCGGATCCTCCGCCGTCAAAATCGTCAGGAAGTTTTTCACATCCCGCTCCAGCTTCGCGTCCCGACCGAACAGCTGCATATACCGCAACGCCGAAGGACACCACATGGCGTGCTCGCAGGCGTTGAAATCCTTATAGCCGCGATAGCAGAGATAGGTCGGCTCCCACACCGGATTTCCCTGGGCGTCCCGGCCGAGAATTACATCCTCATGCTGGGGCACCGCATAACAGGCGCGGCGATAGAATTCCTTCCAATCGTCATAGGCGAACACCGTGCAGTCAGCGCCCACCGTTTCGCCCTGAAAAGGGGTCACGCGGGTCAGGCCATAAACAGAAGGAGACAGGCGAACCGGGGCGTTCGTGTTTTCGATAAAATACGACTCCCGCTCCGGCTCCTCCACCCGCAGGCGATTCCATTCGCCGAATACCCGCAGCTCCAGCGAATCGCCGATATGGCAAGCGGACACATCATAGGCACAAACCGGACGCTTCCAAACCTGGGCCACCCGCTCCAGTGCCTGTGCATAATCCGCCACTGGATAAATATGTACCGTCAGCTCCGGACGCCGGGCGGAGGCATAGCCGAAGGCTCGGTCGAAGTTCGCCAGAAAGCGGATGCCCTCCAGCCGGAACTGATAATAGTCCATTTTCAGCCCATCCACCGGGGATTCGGCCACCGCCAAAATCGGCTTTCCATCCGCCCGCGTTAAATAGGAAAACCAGTACCGCTCATCCGCCGTGTGGTAGATGGTGGCCGAGATCAGCTGGGAGCGCCAGTTACCCTTGTCTTGATTGAGACTGTTGAAAGGCAGAGCCATGCCCCATTCGCTGACCGCGTCGCTGGTGCAAGTCATAGATAGCGTCACATGGTCCGAGAAAAAGGTCGCCTCGGTTTCCACGCCGAAGGCTTCATTTTTCAGCAAAACCCGGTCGCCGTCCACCTCCACCCGTTCATAGCCGGCCGTATATTCGGCATAGGGCATCCCATCCGTCGCCGGCGCCCGATGGATATCCTCCGCCGCCAGCGTATAGGACAAGCCGCCGAAGCAAAAGCGGTCAGAGGTGATGTCCAGAGCCGGCGTGTAACGGGTGTCGAAAACCCGCAGAAAGCCGTTTTCTTTATCAATTTCCGGATAAAAAGCGTTCATATTTTCCTCCTGTGCGTTTTGTTCGCGACGCCGCCGTCGAGGCTGCGTCTAATTCCATGCGTATCGCCCTTCATTATACATGAAAACCGCAAAATTGCAATATCCTGATGCGTATATTTTTACGGTTTTTCCTGAAATTTAATAAAACCGGGGCACGCTCAATCGGTCACTGTGTTCGACAGCCGATATTCGAAGCCGCTCAGGTCGTATACCTCTGAGAAGGAGGAGGCATATTGCAACGCAAGCCCGGCGCCCCGCGCCACACAGCGCGCCGGTGCCTCCGCTACCCGGCAGGGAATCCCCGTCACCCGCGTCAACAGCTCCGGCATCCCTCGCAGCAGCGCCACGCCGCCGGTCAGGCAAATACCGTTTTCCAGAACATCACCGATCAGCTCCGGCGGCGTCGTTTCCAGCGCCCGGCGTACCGCATCTGTCACCAGTCCCAGCGTTTCCTCAATCGCTTCATAGACATCCGCCGCGGACACCGTGCGGGTGGCAGGCAAACCGGTTATCGCGTCCCGTCCCTTCGCCAAGGCGACTTCTGTCTCATCCACGGGCGGCACCGCCGCACCGACAGTCTCCTTCAGCCGGCGCGCCATTTGCTCGCCGATGGCCAGTCCGTATTTTCCCCGCACCAGCCGCGCAATCGCCTCATCCATCGCGTCGCCCGCCGTGCGCACCGACACCGACACCGCCTCCCCCCGCAGAGAGAGCACCGACACATCCGTTGTGCCGCCGCCGATGTTCACAATCATCTGTCCGCAGGGACGGCTCACATCCAAATCCGCACCGATGGCCGCCGCCACCGTTTCCGGCACCAGCGTCACCCGTCGGGCGCCGGCGGAAATCACCGCTTCGATAAAGGAGCGGCGCTCCACCTCGGTCATCTGCTCCGCCACGCTCACCGCCGCGCAGGGCTTCATGATGCGGTTCGCGTACACCTTGCGAATGAAATATTTCAGCATACGTTCCGCGAAATCGTATTCCGCGATGACACCGTTGCGAATCGGCCGCACCGCCTCAATGGAGGGCGGCGTGCGGCCGAACATCCGCTCCGCCTCCTCGCCGCAGGCCACCAGCCGTCCACTTTTCCGATCCACCGCAATCACCGACGGCTCGTCCAGCAGAACCCCCTGCCCCGGCGCATAAATCACTGTGCGGGCGGTTCCCAAATCAATCCCCAAATTCATACCGTTTCTCCTTGCTGTCCTGTTTTTTCGGCTTCCTCCGTTTTGTCTTCGGCCACCGTGCCGCAAACCGTCACGGCATAAACCGCCTCCGCTCCATAGAGCTTCAGCATTTTTGCACACTCGTTGAGCGTGGCGCCGGTGGTGATCACATCGTCCACCAACAGCACCGTTTTCCCCGCTACCGCCGCCGGCGCGGACACATCAAAGACCCCCAGCAGATTTCCCTGGCGGTTCACCGCCGACAGGGTTTTCTGCGGCGGCGTCTCATAAAGCTTCGTCAGCAGCGGCACAAAGGGCAGCCTCAGCTTTTCCGCGATACGCCGGGCCAACAGCTCCGCCGGATTGAATTCCCGTCGGCGAAGCGCCCGACGATGGAGCGGCACCGCCGTCACCGCCGCAAACGGAAGCGCGCCATATTCCCGCCGGAGCACCTCCGCCATTTCGTCAGCGAAGGCGTCCGCCATCGTGCCACAGCCCTCCCGCTTGAACCGGGCGATGGCCCGGCGAACGCTCCCAACATACCGAAAGGGCATCACACAGCGCTCGAACTGGCGCGCGCTTCCCCGACAGCGGCAAAGTGCTTCACTCCGCCCACATAACAGGCACACAGGTGGAAGCATATAGGGCGCCGTTTCCGAACAGGCATCGCAAAAAAGCGCATCCACCGGAATCACCTGTCCACACAGAGCACAGCGATTCGGAAACAACACATACAACAACCGCCGCCCTTTCATCCGCCCATCGCCTCCTCCGCCTTCTGCATCAAAAGAGACAATGCTGTATATCGGCGGGTTTTTCGGTCATTTTCAATCATATCCTGCAGAGTCTGGCGACTTCCCACCAGCACCAACAGCTTTTTCGCACGGGTGACCGCCGTATACAGCAGATTGCGATAGCACAAATTAGGCATATTGCGAAACAGCGGCAGCACCACCGCATCGAACTCGCTTCCCTGACTTTTATGTACGGTGATGGCATAGGCCAGCTCCAAATCCTGCGCATCCTGCTTTGTGTAAGTGGCCAGCCGGTCATCATAGCGCACCGTGAAAACATCATCCCGCGGACGCACCTCCTCCAGCACGCCGATGTCCCCGTTGAACACGCCGGCGCCACATTCGCCGTCCTCTCGCTCCCAGGGGATGTCATAGTTGTTGCGGGTGTGCATGACCTTGTCTCCCTGGCGTAGCAGCACCCCCTCCACCAACGCCTCTGCCTTTTTCTTGTCCGGCGGGTTGAGCAGCTCCTGCAGGCGGCGGTTCAGTTCCCCTGTCCCCAGCTCACCTTTGCGACCGGGGCACAAAACCTGCAATCCATTCAGAGCGGTATAGCCATAGGCCGCCGGCAGGCGTTTCCCGCACAGCTCCAACACCGTCCCCGTCACATCCGCCGCGCTGGTGCGGGGCATGAAAAAGCAGTCGCCCTTGTTATCCAGTTCCAGCGTCTCCCCCCGCACAATGCGATGGGCGTTATACACAATCCGGCTTTCCAGCGCCTGGCGAAA
Source organism: uncultured Ruminococcus sp. (assembly GCA_964609975.1). GTDB lineage: Bacteria > Bacillota > Clostridia > Oscillospirales > Acutalibacteraceae > UBA5905. Next base: position 17,328 of record CAZSTR010000023.1, read on the forward strand.
CACCCGCGTCAACTGGAGCACCGGCACCGTCCCGCTGACTATCAGCTCCTGGAGAACACAGCCCGGCCCCACCGACGGAAGCTGGTCGGTGTCTCCCACAAGAATCAACCGACAGCCGGTTTTCAGCGCCCGCAACAGGCTTTCGAAAAGGACAGTGTCCACCATGGACATCTCATCCACCACCACCGCGTCCGCATCCAGCGGATTTTTTTCGCACCGCTCGAACACCGGCGCGTCACTGTCGTCCCAGCGCACCTCCAACAATCGGTGCAGGGTTTTCGCCTGGTGGCCGGTCAGCTCCGCGATGCGCTTCGCCGCCCGCCCCGTCGGCGCGGCGATAGCCACCGTCTCGCCCATGCTTTCCAGCAGGGTGATGATGCCGCGCAGGGTTGTGGTTTTTCCGGTGCCGGGGCCGCCGGTGAGGATGAGCGTTCCCTTTTCCACTGCCGCAATCATAGCCTGGCGCTGCTGCTCCTCATATTCGATATGAAAATTCCGTTCCATGGCCGCAATACGCAGCTCCAAATCCTCCACCGAAACCGTATGAAAGCCACTCATCAGCATCATCCGGTTCGCGATAAACCGCTCCGCCTCCAGCATCCGCGGCAAAAACAGAAAAGCGCGCTCTCGTAACAGCTCGCGGGCCAGCTGACCCTCCGCCACCATGCGCTCCACCGCCATCGTCACCGACTCCTCCGGCACGCCCAACAGCTTCATCGCCGTCGGAATCACCTTATCCTCCGGCAGACAGGTGTGGCCATTGTTCAAATTATGCCGCAGCACATATAGCACACCGGCCTCCAGCCGATGAGGGTCCAGCCGGTCTCCCTGCATGGACAGGCTCACCTGATCCGCCCGCTCGAAGCCGATTTGAAGGCCGGGCGTACACAAAAGATACGGGTTCGCCTTCACCTTTGCCAAAGTCAGATTTCCGAATTTTTTCCAACAGCGCAGCGCTTCGTTGGGCGTCAGTCCATAGGTTGCGAAGGCCATCACAACCTCCCGCAATCCAAACTGGGCGCAAAAGCTTTCTCCCATTTTTCGCGCCTTTTCCAGCGTGATACCCTTGATTTGCGTCAGCCGCTCCGGCTCCTCCTCCAAAATTCGCAACGAATCCGCCCCGAAGTGTTCCACAATACGCATCGCCGTCGCCGGGCCAACCCCCTTCACCGCGCCGGAGGAAAGATAGCGCAAAATGGCGGTGGCATCGGTGGGCAGGCGGCTTTCATAGGCCGTTGCCTTGAATTGGCGACCGAAGCTTTTATGCTCCACGAAGCCCCCCTGCAGGCGAAGCTGCTCGCCCACCTGCACCTGCGGAAAGGTACCTACCACCGTCTCCAAATCCTTTCCCGTGTCCAGCTCCAGCACCGTCCATCCGTTTTCTTCGTTGGTGAAAACGATATGCTCCACCGTGCCAGACAAGGCTTCAGTCATGTTTTTCTCCTGCTCCTCCAAGGCTTTTCGGCTCCTTTCCGCAGTTTTCCGTTTCCCCGGTCGCCATATCGACCAGCGTTCGATACAGCTTTTTCGGCGTCACAGGCCGAACGCAGGGCGTTTCCCTCGCCAAAAGCTCCGCCAGCGCCAAAGCCTCGGCATCCGGCTCCGGAACCAGCACATAGGTCGTTTCTCCATTCTCCCAAACTGCCCGTGCCTGCAAGCAACGAAACAATGGCTCCATCGCCATCGCCCCATCGGGCACGGCCACCCGGTATTCCCGCACCCGGCGGCACCGCACAAGCCAAAGACAAAGTCGGCGAATCGCCTGAGCACAGCCATACAGCGCCAACAGCACCAGTAACGCAAGGGCTATCCCTTCTCGCAGCTCCATTTCGCTCCTCCCTTCCGTTTCCGCCGTCGCGGGCGGGAACATTCCAGCCTATGCAAACGAAGGAGGTCGGGTGCCAGTCCCCGCCTCAGCGAGAGCCGCCGGAATTGAACCGGCTGATGGGCTGGCGGAACAAAAGGCGGCAAAGCGCCCGGCCGTCGAAGGGAAACAGCGGATACAGATAATGGCCGCCCAGAACGGTTTTCGTGGTGAGAAGCGTCAAAAGCATCAGCCCCATGCCCGCCAGCAGGCCGGCGCCGCCGAACAACCGGGTCAACAGCAGAAACAGCATCCGAAAGAGCTTGAAGGCATAGGCCAGCTCATGGCTGGGCTGAGTGAAGGCGCCCACCGCCGCAAAGGCCATATAGGCCAATAGCTCCGGCACAAACAAGCCCGCCTGCACCGCAAACTCACCAAAGACCAGCGCTCCCACCAGACTCAAAGCGTTGCTCATGGCCGCCGGTGTGTTCAGCGCCGCCAGCTTCAACGCGTCAATCAGCGCCTCCACCAGAAAAAGCTGTAAAATCAGCGGCACGCCGTTTGGCTCCTGAATACGAATGAATTCCAGCATCGGCGGGATCTTCGCCGGATTTTCCATCAGCCAATACCACACCGGCGTCAAAAACAGGGTCGCCATGAAAATCAAGCCCCGCACCAGGCGCAAATAGCTACCCACAAGGGGCGGAAAGCAAAAATCGTTGGTGTCCTGAGAAAAATCGAAAATGGATGTGGGCAACAGCATCGCCGCCGGCGAATTATCCACCAAAAGCACAATTTTTCCTTCGGCGATGCTAGCTGCGGCGCAATCCGGCCGCTCGGTATAGCGAATACGGGGGAAGGGATTATACCATTGTCCCCGCAGCAGGCATTCGGCCAGACTTTCCTGCCCCATCGTCAAAGAGGGAATTGTCATCTCCGCCAGCCGCTTCCGCAGACGCTCCAGATATTTGCGGTTCACGCGCGATTCCATATAGCAAAGGCACACATCAGTAGCAGACAATGCCCCCACCTGCACCGCCTCAAAGGTCAGCGACGGGTCACGCAAACGACGGCGAATAAGTGCCGTATTGAAAACCAGCGTTTCCACAAGGCCGTCCCGCGCACCCCGCATCACCCGGTCGCTCTCCGGCTCCTCGACGCCCCGCACCGGATAGGTGCGGCAGTCAATGAGAATAACCCGATCCAGCCCCTCCACCACCAGCGCCGTTGCGCCGGACAGAACCTGAAGGGTCACCGCCTCCAAATCAGCCGCACAGCTTACCTCCACATAGGGGATAAACCGGGTCAAAAACTGCTGGGCATCGGTGATGCCCTGCACATCCTTCGGCGGAAGCTTGGAGAGAAACTCCAGCATTTTCTCCAAAACCTCATCCTTCGTGAAGCCATCCACAAAATACAGCCGGCCGGCCCGTCGGCCCACCGACACCGCCCGGGTGAGCAAATCGAAGCTTTTGCCCACCCGCAGCTTTTCGTTCAGCCTCTGTACCGTTTCCTCAAAGGTCAAATCCACCACTCTCCCTCTGCATTGTTACCAAAACATCAGGAATAGTATGGAACAAAAAAACGAAATTATGTCATTCTACCATGCCAATGAAGCCGGCCAGACTGCCCCGCTGTGCTCCGCAAATTCGATGCGACCAGAAAATCTCCGGATGGCACCGGGTGCACAGATCAGTGACAGTAATATGCTCCGGACACACCCCCGCCAGCAGCAGGCCACGGCGGTTCATTGCCCACAAATCAATATGGTATTTTCTGTTTCCGTCCTCGGTGGCGCAAGCTTCGGAAAAATGCGCCGTTTTAGCAAAAGCCTCATATACCGGCGCATCCACCTCGAAGCAACAGCCACCAATGGACGGCCCGATGCCCACCAGAATATCCTGCGGCTCACAGCCATAATCCCGGTGCATTTTTTCCACCGTGACCGCGCCGATGTTTCCCGCCGTGCCCCGCCAGCCGGCGTGGCTGGAGGCCACCACCCGCCGCACCGGGTCAGCGAAAAACAACGGGACACAATCCGCATATTGGGTGCAGAGGGTCACCCCCGGCTCATCGGTCACCATGCCGTCCACATCCGTATATTCCCGCGGAAACAACACCCCGCGTCCCCTGTCCGCCGCCGTCACAGAAATCACATTGGTCGTATGAGTTTGGGCAGAAACCACCACGCTGTCCGGCTCCACGCCAATCGCCAAAGAAAAGCGGCGAAAATTTTCCCGCACCGCCTCCTCCCGATCGCCACGGGTGAAGCTCAAATTCATGGAGCGAAAAATCCCCTCGCTCACACCACCCAGCCGCGTGGAAAAGCCATGGCGCACAAAGGGAATTTTTTCCAGCGCCGGGAAGCCATAATACAGCAATCCATCCCGCTCATGCGCCGCCAGCGTGCGGCTCACCGGCGGGGTCAAGCCCGTTCCTCCCTTGCCGCGTCGGCACAGGCGGCGATCAGCGCTTCGCACACCGGGTCGCGGCCGAATCGCTCTAGAATATGCCGGCGAATCGCCTGGCGGTCATACAGCGGCGCCCGCTCCAGCATTTTCAGCATCGCCTGCGCCATCTCCTCCACATCGTCCACCGGCACCAGCACGCCGGTTTCCTCGCTGATGATGTCCTGTGGGCCGCCGCAACGGGTGCCGATGGCCGGACGGCCGCAGGCGGCACATTCATGCAGCACGCAGGACAGCATTTCCGTGCGGGAGGAGCAAACAAAGCAGTCGCAATCGTTCATGAAATCCACCACCTGCTCCCGCGGGATATTTCCCACCAAATGGCAGCTTTCCTCCAGCTCTTTTTCCCGAATCAGCGCCTCCAGCTCCCCCCGCAGAGGGCCGGCGCCGGCGATGCGCAAAAGCACCGGTCGGTCCGTCAGCTCCCGCAGGCGGGCAAAGGCGCGAATCAGCGTGTCGTGCCCTTTGATGGGGCGCAGCTGTCCCATCGCCGCAAAGGTGAAAGGGGCATCCGGGTTCTCTTTTTCGCCGATGAAAAACCGGCGGTCGTCCACAAAATCCGGAATCATGCGGGTGTCCGCCTTGTAAGGCTTCATCACCGCCATCAGCGTGGAGCCGACGCAGGCGTTCACCCTCGCATAATTCATCACCGCGAACAGACGCTTGCGCGCAGCGCTCCCCTCCCCCTCAGTCACCACAAAGGAGGAATGCTCCATGAAAAACAGCGGCAGATTATGCCGGCGGCAAAGAGCCACCGCCTCATAGCCCTGTAACGAGGAGCGCAGGTTCACCACATCCGGCCGTCCCCAGTCCTTTTCCAGCTTGCGGTACATTTTCTCCAGCATCCGGGTGCGTTGCCAGCAACGCCCCTTTTCCCAGCGGGGCGTCCAGTTGGGCTTTGTCCAGATATAGGTCTCCACCCCGTTGATAACATCGTGAATCTGGCGATTGTCCGCCCGACGCAGGCTGTTGCCCACCTCCGCATATAGCACCGCCACCCGATGACCGCGAGCAGCCAGCTCCTCCGCCTGTTCCTTATAAAACGAACCAAGCAGAGGCATTTTTTCGGTCCCATACCAGGAAGGAATCATCAATATATTCATGGTTTTCGTCGCTCCTTTACGCCGTCCGCTTTTCGCTTCGGGAGGGACAGCGATTCTTTCTGTTAGTATACCACATGTGCCCCCGTTTGGCAATCCTTTCTGTTCATCCCGCACCCCCTTTTTCCGCCCGCTCCCTTCTTTTTCTGCTTTTTGGCGATTTTTTGCGTTTTTTCGTTCCGTTTTGACAAAAAAGTCCTTTTTTTTCCAAAAGCTTTTTCCAAACGACAGCGAATTTCCGCCAAAAATACGCTCACCCTTGCGCTATGCTGTAAGCAGACAATTTCCCGCCCCCCTTCGGGGCAAAAAATGCTATGCAGAAAGGAGGGAAACACCATGCAGGTGGAATTGGACTGCCAAAAGGGGCAGATAACCGCCCGATTGGTCGGCGAGCTGGACCATCACGGCGCCGGCGAAATCCGGGAGGCCATCGACAAGGCGGTTTTGCGTTGTCATGCGCGCCGGCTGTTGCTGAATTTTTCCGGGCTGTCCTTCATGGACAGCTCCGGCATCGGGCTGATCATGGGGCGGTATCGGCTTCTCCGCTCCATGGGCGGAGACATTCGCGTGGTCGGCGCCAGCCCCCGGCTGGAAAGAATGATTCGTCTGGCGGGGCTGGACAAGCTCCCCATTTGGGAAAAAAGTGAAGGAGGAATCCCCCATGAAACCTGTCAATGAAATGCGGCTGAGCTTTCTCAGCCGCTCTGCCAACGAGGGCTTCGCGCGGGCGGCGGTGGCCGCCTTCGCCGCCCAGCTGGACCCAGCGGTGGACGAGCTGGCGGATTTGCGCACCGCCGTTTCGGAAGCGGTCACCAACGCCATCGTCCACGCCTATCCCCATTCGCTGGGCACCATCACCCTCACGGCGAAGCTGTATGCGGACGGCTGTGTTTCGGTGCAAATCCGTGACCGGGGCTGTGGAATTCCCGATGTGGAAAAGGCGATGGAGCCGCTGTTCACCACCGGCGGCGAGGAGCGCTCCGGCCTCGGCTTCTCAGTCATGGAAAGCTTCACCGACCTCCTGCGCGTCCGTTCCTCGCCAGGAAAGGGCACCAGCGTGACCATGAAAAAATACATAACCCGGCGCACAAAGGACGGTGTGTGATGCCCGTCGCGGAAACCCTCTCGGAGCGGGACGCCTTCATCTGCCGCAATCTGGGGCTGGTGCACGCCTGCGCCCGCCGCTTTACCGGCCGGGGCTTCGAATATGACGACCTGTATCAGGCGGGCTGTCTCGGACTCATCAAAGCGACCGACGGCTTCGAGCCGGAACGGGGGCTACAGTTTTCCACCTATGCTGTGCCGCTGATTTTAGGAGAAATGCGGCGGCTGTTCCGAGAGGGGGGCGCTGTGAAGGTCAGCCGCTCTCTGCGGGAGCTTTCTCTGCGGGCGGCCCACGCACGGGAAAGGCTTCTTCTGGTATGCGGACGGGAGCCGACAGTGGAGGAACTGGCCGCGGAGCTGGGGGTAGAACCAGCGGATGCCACAGAGGCCATCGCCGCAGGATTGCCGCCGGTGTCACTGGTCGTCAGCGACGAGGAGGGCGAGGAGCGCACGCTGGAACTGCCCTGCCCTTCGCCGGAGGAGCAAATCACCGACCGGCTGGCCGTCAACCAGCTGTTGGAAAGGCTGGAGCCGCGCGACCGGCTTCTCTTGCGGCTGCGCTATCTGGCGCATCAGACGCAGCAGGCCACCGCCCTGCGCCTCGGCATGACCCAAGTACAGGTCTCCCGCCGGGAAAAGCGCCTGCTGGCCTGCCTGCGGGAACAGCTGGAGCCATAAGCCGCTCCCGCATAAGCGAGAGATTCCTGTTCCGGCAAAGCGCGCGCCCGCAAGGGCGATGCGCTTTGCCCTTTTGCGCTTTCCTCCGTTTGTTCAAAAAACCATCGCTCCCTCCCGTACGCATACAGAAAAGCACCGATAGCTCCGACAAGGAAACGGCACTATATATCCCTTCCCCGCTCACTTCATATAGATAATCTGCCTAAAGCAGTTTGCGTATGCTAACCCTCAAATTGGGCAACCTGTCAAATCTTGCCGCTCTATGCAAATTTGCCTTGACTTTTCCAGAAAATGCGTGTATTCTAACTATTGGTTAGCGAGAGCTAACCCGATTTCATGGCAACGAATTAGCCCCGGCTAACCCATATCAAATCTTTGGAAATGAGGGATAGACATGATGCCGTTGAGTTTGGCACAGCAGGGAGAGGAAAACACCGTCAAGCGTATTTCCGGAATGCCGGAGGTGAAAAAGCACCTGGAAAATCTGGGCTTTGTGGTGGGCAGTCCCGTCACGGTGGTCACCACGCTGGCCGGAAATGTGATCGTGAATGTCAAGGAAACCCGTGTCGCGGTCAGCGAGGAGCTGGCGCGCCGGATCCTGGTATAAGCAACCCTGTAATCTGCGGCCATTGCAAAGCAACGGTCGCGTGAGCACCCAGTTAAAGCAAGCAAAAGGAGGAAAGGCAAATGAACACACTCAAGCAAACGAAGGTCGGACAGACGGTTCGGGTAGTGAAGCTGCATGGAGAAGGAGCAGTCAAAAGACGGCTTATGGACATGGGGCTAACCAAGGGAACCGAGGTATATGTGCGCAAGGTGGCGCCGCTGGGCGACCCGGTGGAGGTCACCGTGCGCGGCTATGAGCTCTCCCTGCGGAAGGCCAACGCCGAAATGATTGAAGTCGAATAACCCAAAAAATACATAGGAAAGAGAGGAAACATCATGAACATTCGCATTGCTCTGGCGGGCAACCCGAACAGCGGAAAGACCACCCTGTTCAACGCCC
>CAZSTR010000024.1:0-9982 GCA_964609975.1 uncultured Ruminococcus sp.
CCATATAGGGGGTGATATAGCCCCGGTCGAACTGCATACCCTCCACGACCTCGGTATAGGTCTCGGCGGTCTTGGACTCCTCGACGGTGATGACGCCGTCGGCGGAAACCTTATCCATCGCTTCGGCAATCAGCTTTCCGATCACGGCGTCGCCGGCGGAAATCGTGGCAGCGGAGGCGATATCCTCCGTACCGCTGACCTTCTTGGAGTTGGCCTTGACCTCGGCGACCACCGCCGCCACGGCCTCCTCGATGCCCTTCTTCACGCCCAACGGATTCGCTCCGGCCGCCACATTCTTCATGCCCTCACGAATCAGCGCCTGCGCCAGCAGGGTCGCGGTGGTGGTACCATCGCCGGCCACATCATTCGTCTTGATGGACACTTCCTTCACTAACTGAGCGCCCATGTTTTCGAACGCATCGTCCAACTCGATTTCCTTTGCGATGGTCACACCATCGTTGGTGATGAGCGGAGCGCCGAATTTCTTATCCAGCACCACATTGCGGCCACGAGGGCCGAGGGTGATTTTCACCGTATCGGCCAACTGATCCACACCGGCCTGCAAAGCCTTACGGGCATCCTCGCCGTATTTAATGATTTTCGACATAACATATACCTCCTAATCCGTTATCGCTGTTATTCCACAACAGCCAGAATGTCGTTCTGGCGCACGATGGTGTATTCCACACCGTCCAGTTTCACCTCGGTGCCACCGTAGCGGGTGATGAGCACCTTGTCGCCCACATGGACATACATGGTGATCTCATTTCCTTCCACATTACCGCCGGGGCCAACCGCCACGACCTCTGCCACCTGGGGTTTCTCCTTCGCCGCGCCGGCAAGGATAATCCCGCTTTTCGTGGTCTCCTCCGCTTCAACGAAGCGCAAAACCACTCTGTCCGCCAAAGGTTTGATCGACATGATAAAAGCCTCCTAACATGATTGTCCGATGAAATCGGATGAATTACGGTTTTAGCACTCACTCTCTTTGAGTGCTAAAACTATTGTAGCCCTTTTTTTGGAAAAATCAAGGGGAAATAGCAATTTTTTTGCAGATTTCACAAATTGTTTACAATCCGATGGCGGCCTCCACATGGGCGCCGCCGAGAATCACCGTCCGGGCCGCATCCCGCAACCGGGCCAGAGTTCCGGGCAAAACGAAGCGATAGGCTCCCGGAATCACAGAAAAGGACATCCGGTTGCCGCAGGCACATTCCCCATCCATATTACAATAGGCAGGGGCGGCGGCGGAAATCGTCATATGCCGTCCACGCAGAGCCTCGCAAAAGGGCAAATCCAAATAGTCTCCAGCCTTGTACTTTCCTAAGAACTTCGGGATTTTCAGCCGGCTGATTTTCCGAATGAGCACAAAATCCAGCAGGCCGTCATCCTCCACCGCCTGGGGCGCGCCATGGAAGCCGCCGCCATAGAACTGGCCGCTGGCGGCCAGCGCCAGCAAAAAGCTCCCCGTCCGTTTCTCCACGCCGTTTTCGGTTTCAATTTCCACCTGAAGCTCGTCCCCCAGGGGATGGAGAAGAACATCCAAAATCGCCAGCTTATAAGCCATCGACCCGCTGACGCCCGGCCATTTCTTAAATTTGTTCATCTTGGCGGCCACCTTCGCGTCCATACCCAGAGAAGCGATGTTCAGGGAGCGGCGTCCGTCGCAGTCGATGGCATCCACCGGCACCGCCCGGCCGTTCACCAGCTCCGGCAGGTTGAAAAACTCTGCGGCGTCGCCAAAGGTGCGGACATAATCGTTGCCCGAGCCGCAGGGGATCACCGTCAGCTGGGCATCACTGCCCATGGGAATCCCGTTGGCGGTTTCCATGAGCGTGCCGTCTCCACCACAGGCATACAGCCGCACCGCATCTCCAACGGCACATTCCTCAGCAGCGATGCGCGTCGCATCCCCCACCCCTTCCGTCACCCGCACCGCATATTCCGTTTCCGGCGAAGCTGCAAACAGCTCCTTCAAATCCTCTCGCAGCTTCAACGCCCGATGCTTTTTCCCGGCAACCGGGTTGAGAATGAACACATGGCGCATAAAAATCGCCTCCGTTTTATTATTTTATTTATAGTACATATACAGCTGGCATTTTAACATTCCGTTATACAGCTTTCGCCGTTTGTCCGCCGGACGGCCGAAAAGCTCCTCGAACCGTTCGTGGGGGCTGATGATGGCATAGCTCCAGCCCGGCTTCGGGACAAAGACCTTGCCCATCGTGCGATAAATCGCCTCCGCCGCCTGCACATCCAGCAGCCGTTCGCCGTAAGGCGGGTTGCACAGCACCACACCGCTGTCCCCCTCCGGACGAAAATCCTTCAAATCCGCCGTTCTGGTCTCGATGCAATCGTCCACCCCGGCGCGGGTCGCGTTTTCGTTCACCAGCGGAAGAATTTCCGGGTCGATGTCGCCGCCCCGGCACACTAAATCAGAGGAGCGCATAAAGCCCTCCGCCCGTTTCCGCTCCTCCAGCCAAAGCTCATCGGGGACGCTTCCCCAATGCATGGCGGCGAAGACGCGACGAATGCCGGGGGCGATGCCCCGCGCCGCCATGGCCGCCTCGATGAGCAGCGTCCCGGAGCCACAACAGGGATCGCACACCAGCTTTGCCTTGCGGGCGCGGGTCACATCTACCATCGCCGCCGCCAGCGTTTCCTTGATGGGCGCGCCGCCGGCGTTGGGGCGATAGCCCCGCTTATGCAGGCCGACGCCGCTGGTGTCCAACAGAACCGTCACCTCGTCCCGCAAAATAGTGAATTGCAACTGACATTTTCCGCCGGTTTCGTTCAGAAAACGGGTTCCGTGAGCTTCCCGCAGTCGCTCCACCGCCGCTTTTTTCACAATCGACTGGCAATCGGGCACGCTATGCAGCTGAGAGTTTAGTGACCACCCCTTAACGGGGAAAGCGTTTTGGGGACCGATGAACCGCTCCAGCGGCAACGCCCGCACCCCATCAAACAGCTCTGTGAAGCTGCGGGCAACGAAGCGCCCCAGCAACAGCTGGATTCGCTCGGCATAGCGGGAGCAGATGTTGGCTCTGGCCATCATCTCCACCCCGCCGGCGAAGAGCACCCGGCCATTCTCCGGGCGCACCTCCTCTGCGCCCAGTCGGCGCAGCTCATCCGCTAAAATTCCTTCCACCCCGAACAAACAGGGGGCGCAATATACAAACCGTTCCATTTTTCTCCATTCTGCCCTGATGGGCTGTCACGCAACGCTCACTTTTTCAAAGCTCTTTACGAAAAGACGCTAAAAAGGGGAACTCTCTCTCTGCCGAGAAACAGTTCCCCTCAAACCAAGCCTCTCTTATTGCTGGCCGCCCCGCGGCGTTTTGCGGGTGAAGCCACCGTGCTTGCTATCCATCGAACGCTTCAAATCGGACATCTTTTCGTCGCTGGCCGCCTTAAAGCGGGTCATCATATCCTCGAAGCTTCCGCTACGGGACGACGAAGAAGACCATTCCACATCCGCCGGCCGGCCGGAAAAGGTCGCCGGGCGCCGGGGCGCAGACGAACGCGGCGCCGGAGGCGTCGCCTTCTTGATGGACAAGCTGATTTTCCCATCCTCGGAAATGTTCAAAACCTTCACCTTGACGGTCTGTCCCTCGGACAAAAAGTCCTTAATTTCCTTCACATAAGTGGGCGCAACCTCCGAAATATGTACCATTCCGGTCTTTTTATCCGGAAGCTCAACGAACGCGCCGAATTTTGTGATACCGGTAACCTTCCCCTCTAAAACCGCTCCAACCTCAACCTGCATAAAGCCTCGAAATCCCCCTGTTAATTTGAAAACTGATAAAATTGGTCATTCGACCGTGCATACCCCTTTTCCCGCAGCTGTTGTTCCAGGTATTGTTCATGATTTGCGTTCTTTTCTTCCAGCTCCTCATTGTATACCTGGGCGTTGGCAATCTGCAAGGAATAGGCGTCGATTTGCTCCTGCTTTTCCTGGATTTGGGCAACCATTTGCATCCCCTTCAGAAACACAAAGGCGACAACCAGCAGAAGGGCTACCCGCAGACACAAGCGGCTGTGCTGTTTCGTCCGGTTCTTTGCCATGCTGTCGCCCCCCACTTCCAAAAAATCAGTCTACAAATAGACACTATACATTGTAGCGGGTTACAGGAAAAATTTCAAGAGTTTTTTTGAAAAAAACAAGAAATTTGCCACTTTTTTCATATTTTTTTGATAAACGGCCGTTTTTTTGCAAAAATACACCGACCAAGGCGACGCTTCATGGCACAAAAGCCACGAAAAATCGCTTTTTCTCCCAGGGAAATCCACTTTTCCATCCAGCACAGTCCCCACCGAAAAGCCATCCCGGCCTTGAACAGTCCGCGGGCAAGCCATCGGCCGACAGCGATATGCTCCAGGCAAAAGCCCACCGCCATTCCGCCGAAAAGGAGCGGGTGCATCCGTCCGTCCATCATCGCCAGCGCCCCGAAAAAGGTCAACAGCGCCGCCGGCGCTCCGAAAAAGCTGTCCACCAGAAAGCGAAGCCACCGTCGCCGACAGCTCCGCGCCATCGCAGAGAACACATCAAACAGCAGACCCAGCGCCAAGCCAAGGCCGCCGCTCTCCACCAGCAAACGGAGCTGGCTCTCCCCCATCCATTCCAAGGTAGAGCCCCCTCAGCGGAACAGGCGGCCGAATAAGCCGCCCTTTTGCACCGCGCGGTATTCCAGCCGGTCGATTTGCCCTTCCAGGGACAGTGACCCGTTTTCCAAATTCAGCCGCACAATATGCAACTCGCTTCCGGAAACAATCAGCTCCCCCAGCGCCGTATAGGCGGTCACGGTTTTTTCATCGAAGCTGTCCACATCCGACACGCCAGTCATTTCCAAGCACCGGCGATCCTGCAAAATCATCTGATGCGCTCCAACGGGCATCTTTCCGTTCGGCTCCATCTCGGCTCCCCCTTTTCGCTCGCAGTTTGTCACAAGACAAATGTATGAGCTAAGGGGCGGAGAATATGCCTCTATTCCGGGCGGTCGCCAATCACCATATACAGCATCGTCGCGTCGTTTTTCGCCACGGTTTCCCGCACCGAAACCACCTCGACGCTCAGCTGGCGTGCACCCAGCGACAGAGAAATCCGGTCGCCCTCCTTCACATCATAGGAGGCGCGCGCCACCTTCCCGTTGACCAGCACCTTTCCCGCGTCGCAGGCCTCGTTGGCCACCGTGCGGCGTTTAATCAGCCGCGACACCTTCAAATATTTATCCAAGCGCATGAAGCATTTCTCCCTTTTCTGTTTCGAAAACAAATCCGGCGACATCCGGCAGACATCAAAAAACGAGAAAAAGCCGCCCGAAGCCGGGCGGCTTTTCATCCAACGATCCAGCGAATTATTTCACCGCGTTTTTCAGAGCCGCACCGGCCTTGAAAACGGGCTGCTTGGAAGCAGCAATCGTGATGGTCTCCTGGGTGTGCGGGTTACGACCGGTACGAGCGGCACGCTCGCGCACCTCGAAGGTGCCGAAACCGATCAGCTGAACCTTGTCACCATTCGCCAGCGCTCCCTCAACCGCCGACAGAACAGCCGCAACGGCCTTCTCGGAATCCTTCTTGGACAGGCCGGATTTTTCCGCAACCGCGGCAATCAGTTCCACTTTGTTCATACCATTATACCTCCAAAAAAATATACTCCAGCGGCCGAGCGGCCGCATACGGACAAGCTTTGAAAATCCGATTGAATCGAATCACTACCGTATACTATAGCCCATTTTTCGCCGCTTTGCAAGGGGTTCGGGCGTTTTTTGTGCAATCTACAAAATTTATTCCGCAAAAATTGTCGACTTTTCCAATGAAAGCCAAACTTTCATCCCAAAAAGAGCCGTTATGCCAGCAAAGAGCGGTCGTTGGCATAGGCCTCATGGCTCAGCTCCTCGAACTTTTTCATCAAATCTGCCACCTGAAGCCGCTTTTTCTCCTCCCCGGAGACGGAATAAATCACACGACCCTCATGCATCATAATCAGCCGGTTTCCATAGCGGATGGCATCGTTCATATTATGGGTAATCATGAGCGTCGTCAGCTGGCTTTCCTCCACCAGCTTTTCCGTCACCTCCAGCACACGGGCCGCCGTTTTCGGATCCAGCGCCGCCGTATGCTCATCCAAAAGTAGCAGCTTCGGCTTTTGCATCGTCGCCATGATAAGTGTCAGCGCCTGCCGCTGGCCACCGGAAAGCAGACCCACACGGCTGGTGAGCCGTCCCTCCAGCCCCAGCTGGAACTCGCTCAGCCGCTGACGATATTCTTCTCTCTCCGCTGCGCTGATGCCCCATCGTAGCCCCCGCCGCTGACCGCGGCGGCGCGCCAGCGCCAGATTTTCCTCAATCTGCATGGTAGGAGCGGTGCCCATCATCGGATCCTGAAACACCCGTCCCAAATACCGAGCACGCCTATATTCGGGCATCGCCGTCACATCCACGCCATCCAGCAAAATGCGTCCCGCATCCGGCCGCCAAATGCCACTGACCGCATTGAGCATGGTGCTCTTTCCAGCGCCGTTTCCACCGATGACCGTCACGAAATCGCCCGCCTCCAGCGTCAAATTCAAATCGTTCAGCGCCAGCTTTTCGTTCACCGTGCCGGGATTGAACACCTTTCGAATGTGTTGCAGCTCAAGCATTCTGCGCACCGCCCTTTCTTCTGCTCCGGGTCGCCGAAACCGACTTTTTCCAATAAGGAATGGCCAAAAAAACCGCCACAATCAGCGCCGTGACCAGCTTCAGGTCGTTGGTGTTCAGTCCCATTTGCAGAACCAGCTGAAGCACCAGATAATACACCACCGAGCCGATGGAAACTGCCAACAGCTTCAACGCGAAATTGCGGAAAATGCGGTCGAAAAGCACCTCCCCGATGATGATCGCCGCCAGGCCAATCACAATCGCGCCCCGGCCGAGGTTCACATCGGCCGCGCCCTGATACTGGCTCAACAGCGCGCCGGACAGCGCCACCAAGCCGTTGGACAGCATCAGTCCCATCACCACATTACGGTCGGTGTTGATGCCCTGAGCGCTGGCCATGCGGCGATTGGCGCCGGTGGCCCGTAGGGAGCAGCCAAGCTCCGTGCCGAAAAACCAATACAGCACCAAAATCAGCACCAACAGCACCAGCACAAGAATCACCAGCGGGTTGTTCAGCGAAAAATCCCGCACATAACGCTGGGATACCAGCAGATGATAGGAATCCACGCTGA
Organism: uncultured Ruminococcus sp.; assembly: GCA_964609975.1. GTDB lineage: Bacteria > Bacillota > Clostridia > Oscillospirales > Acutalibacteraceae > UBA5905. The sequence continues at coordinate 7,211 of CAZSTR010000024.1, forward strand.
GAGACTGGTTCGACCGGTTTCCGAGAATTCGCAAATTCACCGAATATAGCGCCAGCTGGGACAGAATTCCGGCCAAAATCGCCGGAATTCCGCATTTCGTATGGAATAGCCCCGTCGCCAGACCGGCCAACAGCCCCGCGCCGAAGGCGCAAAGCATCGCAAACCAGGTGTTCCATCCGGCGCGCACCAGCATCACGCACACCGCGCCGCCGGTGGCCAGCGAGCCATCCACCGTCAAATCCGCCACATCCAAAATGCGATAGGTGATATATAGGCCGATGGCCATCACCGCCCACACCAGACCCTGCGCCACAGCACCGGGCATAGAATTGGCAAAGGACAAAAAGAAATTCATCGGTTTCGTTCACTCCTCGTATTTTTTCGCAGGCCGTCACTCTCTGCGAATTCCGTCATTGGGCGGTATACCCCTCCGGAGCCGTCAGCCCCAAAAGGGCGCAGTTTTCCGCGTTATACAGCTTCGCAAATTCGGAAGCGTATTCCACGGGCATGGTTTTCACATCCGCCTCACCCTTGAGGATTTTGGCCGCCATACGGCCGGTGGCCGCACCCAGCTCCTTATAGTCTATGGACAAGGTCGCCACGCCGCAGCCGGTGCAAATCCCGGCCTCGCCGGCGATAACCGGCTTTTTCGCCGGGAGCGCCACATTGGCGATGGCCTCGGTGTTGTTCGCCGCGGTGTTATCGGTGGGAATATAAATCACATCCGAGGCATCGCAGGCCCTTTGGGTGACCGCCGCCACATCATTGGAGTCGGTGAAGCTGAAGGCGGTGCAGGTGTAGCCCAGCTTCGTCAGCTCCCCGGTGATAACCTCCACCTGATACTGGCTGTTAGGCTCGGCAGAGCAATACAAAAGGCCGATGTTTTTCGCGTTCGGGAACCATTCCTTCACCATCGCGGCCTGCTGATCCAACGGCGCCAAATCGGAGGTTCCGGACACATTCGTGCCCACGGTGCCTGACCAATCCTTAAGCTCCAGCGCTGTGGCATAATGGGACACGGAGGTGCCAAGCACCGGAATATCCGAGGTGGCCGAGGCCGCCGCCTGCAAGGGAGCGGTGGCGTTCGCCAAAATCAAATCCACATTCTGGGACACAAAGCCGTTGACGATGGTGCTACAGTTGTTCACTTCTCCCGAAGCGTTCTGCTCCAGAATTTTCACCTCATCCCCCAGCTCGGCCTTCAGCGCCTCCTTGAAGCCCTCCGTGGCCGCATCCAGCGCCGGATGCTGTGCCAGCTGGCAAATGCCGACGGTATAGGTTGCACTCCCCTGGCCACAGCCGCACAGCAGCGCACCGAGAAGCAGAGTCATCGCCAAAACCAAAGCAAGCTTCTTTTTCATACTCTATTCCCCCTTCATCCTCATATATTTCTGTTTCTCTTTCTCTTCGCGGATAAAAAATCCGCGGGATGAGTGTATTATACACCCTCCCGCGGGAAAGTCAACGCTTTATCGCATAAAATGGCTAAAAAATCAAAAATTTGTCCAAAACGCTCAATAGAAGGTGGCAACCTCATTTTCCGGCGCTGCCACTCGCGTCACGGAAACCGCCGTCAGCACCGGGCCAACCCGCCCATAGCAGGGGTGCTTGCGCACAGACACGGAGGCCTGCACCTGCACCCATTCCCGATTATTCAGCTCCTTCGCATCCGCCCATTCGCAAGCAAGCCCTGCGAAGCGAATGTCGTCGGCACAGCAGGTCATCAGCGGCCGTCCCACGATGAAGCAACCCACCGGCACGGTTTTGTCCTGAACAACCTGCCCCTTGAAGGAGACGGTTTTTCCGTCATACCCCTGGAAGCCCTCGGACAAATCCCGATACCACAGGGCATAATCTCCGTCGGCGATTTCAATCACCGGGGCATTCACATCAAAGGGCAACGGATCCTCAATGTTGTCATATTCCACATCGTCGCCGCCGTGGTCATAGGCGATGTCCGGGCGGCGGCTGACGCCCCGCACCAGCTTGTGCAGGAGCATTTTGTCCATTTCTCGCGGCATCCGATTGAACACAACCAGCTCCGGCGTGTTCAGCTTGTCCACCACAAGACCGCGCATATTTGCATTATAGTTGAGGACGGTGTTGGCATCCATGAACAGCATTTCCTGATAAATCACCCAGTTGGCGGGCAGAGCATCAAACAGCTGCTGCAACATCCACATACCGTTATATTCCACAACTACCCGCTGGGCGCGATGCTTCTTTTGCAGCTCGGTCAGGCGGTCGGCGGTCAGCTCCCCCGGCTCCTCCACCGTCTCCACCACCACATTTTTCCCAGGAAATTTCGAAGGCTCCAGCTCCGTCTCCCCCTCCTCGCACAAAAGCACAAGAGTGCGCTCACCCTTGTTGAAGCGCTTGTCCTCCAGGGTTTCCTGAATGAACCGAGTCTTTCCGGCATCCAGAAAGCCCGTGAACAGATAAACCGGTATTTCCATGCTTATTTCTCCTTTGCCGACGCCACACAGAACAGCTCTGCCAGCGCTTCCTCATGAATACCGGAGCCGATGACGCACAGCCGGCCGATCACATCTGCTCCGCCGAAGCGCACATCCGGCGCACCCGGCACATAATCGAAATGAATCCACCGGCCGTCCTCGCCGGCTACGATTCCCTTCGCGCGCAACACAACCCCATAGGTCACGCCGTCCGCCAGTTGCTCCAGCGCCGCGCGAATATCCTCCTCGGAATAGTGACGCGCCGTTTCAGCGCCCCAGCTGGCGAACACATCATCTGCATGATGATGATGCTCAT
>CAZSTR010000024.1:10082-12462 GCA_964609975.1 uncultured Ruminococcus sp.
GGTCGTGGCAGTCGCACTCCTCATGGTCATGATGATGATGCTCATGGTCGTGGCAGTCGCACTCCTCATGGTCATGATGATGATGCTCATGGTCGTGGCAATCGCGCTCCTCATGGTCATGATGATGTCCATGACCGCAAGCCGGGCAAGCCTCCTCCGCGGCTAGCTTATCCAGCTCCGCCTTCAGCGTGTTCTGCCGCTCCATAGCGGCCAGAATCTGTTTCCCATCCAGCGCCTCCCAGGGGGTGGTGATCACCGCGGCCGTCGGGTTGCTTTGACGCAGCTTCTCCACACAGGCGGCCAGCTTTTCCTCGTTCATGCCGTCTGTGCGGCTGAGCACGATACAGCTCGCGTGCGCAATCTGGTCATTATAAAACTCACCGAAATTCCGGCTGTAGATTTTGCATTTTGTTGCATCCGCCACCGTGGTCAGAGCATTCAGCTGTACCTGCGGCGAAACCACCTTTTCCACCGCGCGAATCACATCGCTGAGCTTTCCGACACCGGAGGGCTCAATCAAAATTCGATCCGGCGTCAGCTCCACCAGCACCTTTTCCAGCGCCTCCTTGAAATCACCGACAAGGCTGCAACAAATACAACCGGAGTTCATTTCAGTGATTTCGATGCCTGCCTCCTTCAAAAAACCGCCGTCGATACCCACTTGTCCGAATTCGTTTTCAATCAGCACCAGCTTCTCGCCTGCATAGGCCTGGGCAATCAGTTTTTTGATGAGCGTCGTTTTCCCCGCGCCAAGAAAACCGGAGAACACATCAATTTTCGTCATATTCGTCACTCTTTCCTTTTGAAATGAAGGGTCGGCATTTTTCGCCGATGTTCACAGTATAACACAGCTTCCTCGACATTTCAAGCGATACAGCCGCCAAAATCCGCCGTTTTTTTCCACCCTCTGCCCATTCTTCACAAATCGGCCGTCGCACTTCGCATCTTTTTTTACCAAACCGCCTTTTTTCCGGGAAAAATCGGTTTTCGATTGATTTTCCAATCGAAAAAAGGTATAATATAGGAAACGAAGTTGTTGTTCGGCGGCGCCCCCCAAATGCCGCCGGGGTGTGAAAAATGCAGGAGGAATCATGTCCATCGATTTACATTGCCACTCGCGCGTGTCTGACGGCTCACTGGGAGTGGACGAACTGTTAAGCATCGCCAAGCGCCGCCGTCTGACCGCCATCGCCATCACCGACCATGACGCGGTTGTCGGCTCCACAAGAGCCGCCATCATCGGAAAGCGTCTGGAAGTGGACGTGCTCCCCGGCGTGGAGTTTTCCGCTTTCGACCCACAGCGAGGACAAAAGGTGCATCTGCTGGGCTATCTGTGCGATTTTCCCGACCGGCTGGAGGGAATGTGCCGCCGCATCAACCAGAGCCGCCGTGCCGCGGCCACCGAGATGATACGGAAGGTTCTGCGCTATTATCCCATTGTTCCCGAATCCATCACCCGGTGCTCCTCCGGAAGCACCACCGTCTATAAACAGCACATCATGCACGCCCTCATGGACGCCGGCCACACCGACGCCATCTATGGTGAGGTGTACGACAAGCTGTTTTCTCCGGAAACCGGCTGCGCCTATGTGGCAATGGAATATCCGGATGTGCGCGAGGTGGCAGAGCTGATTCACAGTGCCGGCGGACTGGCCGTGCTCGCCCATCCCGCCGCCTATCACAACGAGGCTCTCATGGAGGAGCTGGCTGAAGAGGGAGTTCTCGACGGCATTGAAGCCTGGCATCCGAACCATTCGCCAGAGCAGACCGAGCAGCTGAAGGCCTTCGCCGCCGAGCGAAAGCTCTGCGTCACAGGCGGAAGCGATTTCCACGGGATGTATTCTTCCGTTGCCCATCCTCTGGGAAACAGCGATATCCCGGAGGACATTCCCCAGCGACTGCGTACATACAAGCTCCGCCGCCAAAAGGCGGAGCGCTAAAGGAAAGAGGAATTGAACCATGGCCTATCATTATCGGACACAGGGAGTTTGCTCCCGCAGCATTTCTTTCAACTTGGATAACGGAACGGTTTCCAATGTCTCCTTCGAGGGCGGCTGTAACGGAAACACCCAGGGCGTTTCCCGCCTTGTGGAAGGGATGTCCGCCCCGGAAGCCATTCGCCGTCTGGAGGGAATCCGCTGTGGCTTCAAGGCCACTTCCTGCCCCGACCAGTTAGCGCAGGCGCTAAAAAAAGCGCTGAACGAAGCCGAAAACGCGGCGGAGGACACCGCCGATTAACCAAAAAAGCGAAAAAGCCGTCGCGGTCTTCATGCGGCGGCTTTTTCCGCAGCTTTCCGCGAAAGGAGGAAATGTTATGTGGAGCCCACCCGATGAATTCGTCCGGCGGATATCCGCCCTGCCCGGTGACCTTTGGTCCGCC
>CAZSTR010000024.1:12562-24453 GCA_964609975.1 uncultured Ruminococcus sp.
ATCCGCTGAAAATGACACTGGAGCAGCTGGCGCACCCGGAGCGCTCTCTTGCGCTACCCGATGAATTCGTCCGGCGGATATCCGCCCTGCCCGGTGACCTTTGGTCCGCCTTTGAGGCCGCTTATCAACAGCCCTTGCGCCGGGGAGTGCGCCTGAATCCGCTGAAAATGACACTGGAGCAGCTGGCGCACCCGGAGCGCTCTCTTGCGCTGGCCCTTTCCCCCGCCCCCTTTTCTCCACTAGCTTTTTATCTCGACGAAGCCCACAAGGTCGGCAGCGACCCCTTCCATCACGCGGGCGCTTATTATATGCAGGAGCCGTCGGCGACCTCGGCCGTGTCCGTTCTCGCGCCGAAGCCCGGCGAAAAGGTTCTTGACCTTTGCGCCGCCCCCGGCGGAAAATCCACCCAAATCGCCGCAGCAATGGAAAACCGGGGCCTGCTCTGGTGCAACGAATACACTCCCTCCCGTGTGCAACCGCTGATGCAAAATCTGGAGCGGTGCGGTGTGCGCCATGCGGTGGTTTCCAGTTGTGAAGCGGAACACCTTTGCACCGCGCTGGCCGGCTATTTCGACCGGGTTTTGGTGGACGCCCCCTGTTCAGGCGAGGGAATGTTCCGCAAGGAGCCGCAGGCGATGACCGGCTGGAGCTTGGACAACATCCGCCTGTGCGCCCGGCGACAGGCGGACATTCTCGATGCCGCCGCGAAGGCCCTGCGCCCCGGCGGCCGGCTGGTCTATTCCACCTGCACCTTCGCCCCGGAGGAAAACGAGCTGACTGTCGCCGCTTTTTTGGCGCGCCACCCGGAATTTTCTCTGGAGCCTATCTCAGCGGACTGGGGCTGTCCCGGCTTTCCAGGCGATGGGCTGACCGCCTTCGGCGTCTGCCCCGACGCCGCCGATTTGACCCTTTGCCGCCGTATTCTCCCCCATCAGGGCGGCGAAGGGCATTTCATCTCCTGCCTGCAAAAGGACACGGCCGCTCCCTGCGTATTTGCGACCGCCGACCAACCGCAAAAGCCGGACAAAAACCGGGACGCGGCGTTGGCGCTGTATCAGGACTGCTTCTGCGACACACCGGCCGGCGAGCCGGTCACGGTCGCCGACACTCTGCGACTGTTCCCCGCATCCCTGCCTCCGCTGGAGGGAGTGGGCGTGCGCTTGGCGGGCGTCGCCCTTGCCCGGCTGTGCAAAAATCGGCTGGAGCCATGCCACAGCATTTTCGCCGCCGCCAAGGGCGAAAATTGTCGCCGGATACTCTCCCTCTCCCCGGAGGAGCCTCGGTTGACTGCCTTTTTGCGGGGCGAAGAAATCCCCGTGGAGGGCGAAGCGGGCTTTACCGCCGTGGCGGTGGACGGAATTCCGCTGGGCTTCGGAAAAAACAGCGGCGGCCGTCTCAAAAACCGCTACCCGAAGGGATTGCGCCTTGTTGGCGGCGGTTTCTGACGGTTTTTCGCGAAAAAATCGCGGAATTTACACTTCATACACAATCCGCTCTTGCTTTTTTAGAAAAAATCGTTTACAATCATCTGTGGCGTATCGGACAAGCGGCCATCGCCGCAAAGCTGTCCGCTCAAAATAACATTTTTTGGAAAGGATGTTCAGTCATGAGTTATCTCAACAAAAAGACCGTGGAGGATTTGGAGGTTGCCGGAAAGCGCGTGCTGGTGCGGTGCGATTTCAATGTTCCCATGAAGGATGGAAAAATCACCAGCGACAAGCGCATCCTCGGCGCTCTGCCCACTATTCAGTATCTGTTGAACAACGGCGCGAAGGTCATTCTTTGCTCCCACATGGGCAAGCCCCACGCCATCTTCACCGAGGGCTTCGGCTTGAACAAGAAGGAGAAAAAGACCGTTGAAGCTCTGCCGGAGGCGGAGCGGGAAGCCGCGAAGGCGGATTATATCGCCAAGGCGCTGGCAAACGACGCCAAGAAATTCACCCTCAAGCCCGTGGCCGACCGGCTCAACGAACTGCTGGACGGCAAGGTTTCCTTCGCCACGGACATCGTCGGTGAGGATGCGCAGGCGAAAATCGCCGCCCTCAAAAACGGCGAAGCGGTGCTCATCGAAAATGTACGCTTCGACGCCCGCGAGACGAAAAATGACCCCGCCTTCGCGAAGGCTCTCGCCGATTTGGCGGAGCTGTATGTGAACGACGCATTCGGCACCGCTCACCGCGCTCATGCCTCCACCGCCGGCGTGGCCGACTATCTGCCCGCTGCCTGCGGCTATCTGATCCAGAAGGAAATCAGCGTCATGGGCAAGGCCCTCGACGACCCGAAGCGTCCCTTCGTCGCCATCCTGGGCGGTGCCAAGGTTTCCGACAAAATCGGCGTCATCAACAACCTTTTGGAAAAGGTGGACACCCTCATCATCGGCGGCGGCATGGCCTATACCTTCCTGAAGGCGCAGGGCTATAATGTGGGCACCTCCCTGTGCGAGCTGGACAAGGTGGAGGACGCCAAGGCGATGATGGCGAAGGCCAAGGAAAAGGGTGTCAACTTCATCCTGCCCGTGGACAACATCATCAGCCGAGACTATGACGAGGCGGCTCCCTTCATGCGCATTTATTCCGATGCCATCCCGGACGGCTGGATGGGCATGGACATCGGCCCCACAACCCAGGAGCTGTTCTCCAAGTCTCTGGTGGGCGCCGGCACGGTTGTATGGAACGGCCCCATGGGCGTGTTTGAGTGGGAAAACTTCGCCAACGGCACTGTGGCTGTGGCCAAGGCTGTGGCGGACAGCGGCTCCATCTCCATCATCGGCGGTGGCGACTCAGCGGCGGCTGTAGAGAACCTGGGCTTTGCGGACAAGATGACCCATATTTCCACCGGCGGCGGCGCCTCTCTGGAATTTCTGGAGGGCAAGGAGCTGCCCGGCATCGCCCGCCTCAACGATAAAGACTGAGTCCGTCGGGACGATTTGGAAAGGATGGATAAATCATGGGTAAATATGTAATCGCCGGAAACTGGAAAATGAACAAGACCCCCGCCGAGGCGAAGGCGCTCATCGAGGCCATCAAGCCTCTGGTGGCGGACGCCGCCTGCGATGTGGTCGTTGGCGTTCCCTTCGTGGATTTGCAGACCGCTCTTGAAGCCACCGCCGGCACGAACATCGGCGTGGCCGCCCAGAACTGCTATTGGGAAAAGAGCGGCGCCTTCACCGGCGAAATCGCAGCGGATATGCTGCGGGAAATGGGCGTCGGCTATGTCATCCTCGGCCACAGCGAACGGCGCACCTTCTTCGGTGACACCGACGCCACCGTGGCGAAGCGGGTGCGGGGCGCTCTTGACGCCGGCCTGACCGTCATCCTGTGCGTGGGTGAATATCTGGAGCAGCGCGAGCTGGGCATCACCGGCGAGGTGGTTGCCATGCAGACGAAGATCGCCCTCAACGGCGTCTCCGAGGAGGAGCTGAGCCGGGTGATCATCGCCTATGAGCCTGTTTGGGCCATCGGCACCGGAAAAACCGCCACCGCCGAACAGGCCAACGAGGTTTGCGGCGAAATTCGCGCCGTGCTGGCCGGTCTCTATAACGAGAAGGCCGCCGCGGGTGTCACCATCCAGTATGGCGGCTCCATGAACGCCGGCAACGCGGCCGAGCTGCTGGCCATGTCCGATGTGGACGGCGGACTCATCGGCGGTGCTTCCTTGAAGCCCAACGATTTCGCCACCATCGTCGCCGCCGCGAAATAACCGATTTTTTGTCACCGACGCAGGGCGGGGCAGCCGCCCCGTCCTGCGTTTTTTCTCCAACATGAAAGGATGAACTTAGATATGAAAAAGCCCTTGACTCTCATCATCATGGATGGCTTCGGCATCAACCCGAAGACCTACGGAAACGCCATCAAGGCCACCGACACTCCCAACCTTTCCCGCCTGTTCGCAGAGAACCCCACCACCCAAATCGGAGCCTCCGGCATGGATGTGGGTCTGCCGGACGGCCAGATGGGCAACAGCGAGGTCGGCCACACCAATATCGGCGCCGGCCGCATCGTCTATCAAGAGTTGACCCGCATCACCAAATCCATTCAGGACGGCGACTTTTTCGAAAACGAGGCGCTGAACCACGCCATGACCGCCGCCAAAAAACCGGGCGCAGCTCTGCATTTGCTGGGTCTGCTCTCTGACGGCGGCGTGCACAGCCATTTCGACCATCTGGTCGGATTGCTGGAGATGGCGAAGCGCAACGGCGTGGAGCAGGTTTTTGTCCATGCGCTTATGGACGGCCGTGATGTGCCCCCTACCTCCGGAAAGGATTTCGTGCAGAAGCTGGAGGCGGAGATGGCGCGCATCGGCGTCGGCAAAATCGCCTCTGTGATCGGCCGCTATTACGGCATGGATCGGGACAACCGCTGGGATCGAGTGGAAAAAGCCTATGCAGCCATGGTGTATGGCGAGGGCGTCATCAACAGCGACCCGGTCGCCGCCATGGAGCAATCCTATGCGGCGGAGGTCACCGATGAATTCGTCATTCCGGTAGTTTGCGCCGGAAAAGAGGGTCTTATCAAGGCGGACGACGCGGTGGTGTTCTTCAACTTCCGCCCCGATCGCGCTCGCGAAATCACCCGCACTCTGGTCGATCCGGCCTTCGACGGCTTCGAGCGGCGCAACGGTCTTTTCCCGCTGACCTATGTTTGCATGACCCAATACGACGCCACCATGCCCAAGGTGGAGGTAGCCTTCAAGCCCCAGGTGCTCACCAACACCCTCGGCGAATATCTCAGCCAGAACGGTCTCACCCAGCTGCGCATCGCCGAAACCGAGAAATATGCCCATGTCACCTTCTTCTTTAACGGCGGCGTTGAAAAGGAATATGACGGCGAGGAGCGGGCGCTGATCCTCTCTCCGAAGGTCGCGACCTATGACCTTCAGCCGGAGATGAGCGCGCCGAAGGTCTGCGACGAGGTGGTTTCCCGCATCCGCTCCAGCAAATACGATGTGATTATCCTCAACTATGCTAACTGCGACATGGTCGGACACACCGGCGTTTTCGACGCCGCTGTGAAGGCCGTCGAAGCGGTGGACGCCTGCGTCGGACGCACGGTGGAGGCCACTCTGGATATGGGCGGCGTGGCGCTTATCACCGCCGACCACGGAAACGCTGATCAGATGTATGAACCGGACGGCTCCCCCTTCACCGCCCATACCACCAACCCTGTCCCCTTCTGCGTTGTAGGAAAGGATTGCACCCTCCGGGAGAGTGGCCGGCTGGCCGACATCGCCCCCACCATGCTGGAAATTCTCAATCTTCCCCAGCCGGCAGATATGACCGGCAGCTCCCTTATTGCGAAATAACCGCTTTTTTCCGGTTTTCCCTTTTTGTCCGAAAAGTGTCGCCGCCGGTCGGATTTTCCCGCCGGCGGCGCTGTTTTTTGTGTTTTTTCGAGAAAAAGGTTACAGCTTTGTAACCTTTCTTGCTTTTTCCGGAAAAGTATGGTATTATGTCCGTCGGTGAATAAAAATGTGTAAAGGAGGGGAGCGCAATCCGACTCACTAAAGACGCCATTGATTGGCAAGACCCGGTCAGCTGGGCTATGCTGCTGATTGCGGTCATTCCTCTGTTCCCGGAATATGTCAGCTTTTTCCTGGTGATTGCCGCCGGGATTTGCGCCCTCATCGGGCGACGCCGGGGAAGCACCTTTGCCCCCCTGCGGCTCGGCCTCATCAGCAAGCTGCTGATGCTCTATGTGGGCTATACACTTCTTTCGTCCCCGTTCGCAAAAAAGCCCGGCTCGACTCTGCTCATCGGCGGAATGTGGCTGTTTTTCCTGCTGTTGTTTTTCCTGCTGCGCAGTTTGCTGGCTTCACGCGAGCGCTTTGAGGCTATGGCGATGCTGATCACCGTCAGCGCCGGGCTTGTGGGACTGATCGCCTGTCTGCAATATTATATCGGTGACTTTTTCGATTGCAACCCCATTCGTTTTTGGGCGTCGCTGGATCATTGGGTGTATGCGCGCTTTTCGGTGCAATACAGCGAGCTGCCCTATAATCTGCGCACCTGCTCCACCTTCTCCCACCCCAACATGGCCTCGGAATTTCTCACCATGTCAATTCCTGTCGGCGTGTTTTATTCCACCGGCCTGCCAGAAGGAAAGCACAAGCATTTCTCCCACGCCTGTCTAATAATGATGGTGGCGGGCGTTGTGTTCTCATTCTCCCGCGGCGGCTATGTGGCGCTGGCGGTACTGTTGGCGGCGCTGGCCTTCTTCAATCTGCGGGATAAGCTGTCCTCGATTGTGGTGTATGCCCTTTCCGGCGTTTTGCTTTTGCCCAGCCGCTCGGTGGAACGGATTTTGAGCATCCTTCCCGGCATCGCCACCAGCAACGAAATTCTGGACAGCTTCACCACCTCCGATGTGGAACAAACCTCTCAGGCGATTCAGGAAATCATCAGCAGCTCCGGCGCCGACATGGCCATCAATATTCGCTGGAAAATCTGGTTCGAATCCCTGCGGCTGTTTTGGGAGAAACCGCTTTTCGGCTATGGCGCCGGCACCTACACCACATGGGAGCTGTATAACGAGGCTGGGTATGTTTCCTCGATTGTCCATGCCCACAATCTCCCCCTGCAGCTGATGCTGGAGGGCGGAATCATCTCGCTGGCTCTTATGCTGCTCATCGGCTTTTTCACGCTGAAAACCGGGCTGGAGCTGATGTGTCGGCCGCGCAACAAGCGCTCCTTCTGGCTGGGCTATGGGGTTCTCGGCTTCGCCGCCGCCCTGTGCGTGCAAGGAATGTTCGATTTCCCCCTTATGACCCCGAAGCTGGTTTGCTATTTTTTAGTGCTGTTGGCGCTGGTAGAACAGTCCGGCTTCCTGTATCAGCGCTGTTCGGTGCGCGATCGACTGGAAGCCCGTCGAGAAAAAAAAGCGCTTCTTGCCGAAAAATCCGCATAACAAAAGTGCCTTTTCCTTCATGGAAAAGGCACTTTCTTATTACAGTCAACAACCGAACAATCACAGAGTCGGCTTCTCAGGCTCGCTTATTCTCTTCATGGAAGAGGTGCGGCGCACCCGCGACCAAATCAGGATAATACACTGGCCGGGGATGCCCAAAACGAACAATAGCCAATAATGAATATTGAACACGGCCAGCGACAAGTACACCGTCGCCAACAGCGACCACATCAGCAGAGAAATAATCAGAAAATTCCGATGGGGCGCAAACCAAATCGAATTGAACACCAGCCACACAATCATTGAACAGGGCACCGCATACACAAAGCATAGCCAATGGCGCGTTGGGTTATGGAGAGAGGCGTCCAGCACCACAAACACCAGCGTCGCAATCAGCCACACCAGCAAAATGCTGATCCCGGTGATAAATCCGTGGTTTTTTGTTTTCTGCCGCGAAATCTGCTTTTCGACATATTTCGCCGCGTGCTCCTCCTCCACCAGAAAATCCAGCGACACCTGGAACAAATCGGCCACGGCCTTCAGCACCACCACATCCGGGATGGACTCTCCCCGTTCCCATTTGGAAACCGCCTTGTCGGAATAATTCAGTTTTTCAGCCAAATCCAGCTGGGTCATCCCAGCCTCACGCCGCAACATGGAAATGTTCGCGGCGATCACATCCTTTAAGCTCTGCATACAGCTGCTCCTTTTGTCACACATCGAAGCCGACGCACAGACACCCGACCTCGCATCCGTCGCCACCGAAATCGGCGCGGCGAACAGCTCTCATTTCATATGAAACACAAACAGTATACCACAACTCTCCAAAAAAGTCAAATCCAACTCCCCCGGCAGTAGAATATGGGATAGCGCTGTTCCTCGCCCGCCCCACCGCCGGTTCGTTTTCGGAAATTCCACCGCCGGTAGAGTGTCGATTTTTGCCTCTACTGCTCCATTTTTCCCCGGAGAGGGCGAAGCGGGGATTGTAGGGTGACTTTCACGCCTCCTTGCGGTATACTGTCCTCAACGCTTTAACACAAGGAGATTATAAATCGCATGAACGAATCGTTTGTTTTGAGCTGCTGCTCCACGGTGGATTTGACCCCGGAAACGCTGGAAAGCCGCAACATTCATTTCGCCCATTTTCATTATACGCTGGACGAAAAGGAATATTTCGACGATATGGGCCAAAGCCTCTCCATGCCGGAGTTTTATCAGGCGATGGTAGATGGCGCCGAGGCCCATACAGCCCAAATCAATGTGGAGGAATATTGCCAATATTTCGCTCCCTTTCTGGCGCAGGGGAAGGATATTCTCCATCTGACCCTCTCCAGCGGCCTGTCCGGCTCCTTCAATTCCGCCCGCATCGCCGCCGGAATGTTGAAGGAGCAATATCCCGACCGGCGAATTCTGGTTGTGGATTCCCGCGGCGCCTCATCCGGCTCCGGCCTCATCGCTCTGGCAATGGCGGATTTGCGGGACGCCGGAAAAACCATGGACGAAATATATGATTGGGCGGAGGAGCACAAGCTGGAAATGCACTATTGGTTCTGCTCCACCGATTTGACCTTCTATGTCAAGGGCGGTCGCATCACCAAGGCGGCCGGCTGGTTCGGCACGGTGCTGAAAATTTGCCCGGTGCTGAACATGGATGCCCCCGGCACACTCAGCCCCCGCTTCAAGGTACGCGGCAAGCAAAACGCCCTGCGGGAGCTGGTCAAGCAGATGGAACAGCACGCCAACAACGGTCATGACTATGATGGCCCCATCTCTCTGTGCCATTCCAACTGTCTCGCCGACGCCGAAGCCATCGCCGCCACGCTGAAGGAGCTTTTCCCGAAGCACAGCGAAGAAATTCATATCTATGACATTGGCCCCACCATCGGCTGTCACAGCGGCCCCGGCACCGTCGCCGTGTTTTTTTGGGGCGACAAACGCACCGATTGATTGTTCCGGTCGCGGTCTGCAATATGCAGACCGCGACTTTTCGTTTTCTCACCTGTCCCCCGTTGTTCTCCCACAGAGCTGTGTTGCGGCTGAAAAGGAGCTGAAAGCCGGAAAAACAGGCATAAAGAATACGCAAACGCCTTTATCCCCATGCCCCTTGAAAAACACCGCAAAAAATGGTATATTAGATACGATAAAAGCTTTTAGGAGGATTTTACATGAAAAAGTTTTTCGAGGAATTTCGCAAATTCATCAACCGGGGTAGCGTGGTGGACATGGCCGTCGGTATCATGATCGGTGCCGCCTTCAAAGCCATCGTGGACTCACTGGTCAACGACATCATCTCCCCCTTCATCGGTCTGCTGGTGAAGCAAGATTTCAGCAACCTTTCGCTGAATCTTTTCGGCGTTTCCCTGCGCTATGGTGCGTTCATGATGGCGGTGCTGAATTTCTTTATCATCGCCATGGTGCTGTTTTTGATTATCCGGCTGATGAACAGCTTCCATGACCTGACGAAGCTGATGAAGAAGCCGGACGAGCCGGAAGAGGAACCCGCTCCCACCACAAAGCTTTGCCCCTTCTGCCGCACCGAAATCGACATCGAAGCCACCCGTTGCCCCCATTGCACCTCCCATCTCGACGAGGAATAAACGGCAAAACAGCTGCGACACATACCTTACGCTGCTTGAGACGAGACTCAAACAGTATGGCATACGGCACAAGCTATAAAGCCCTACACACCGAGACATAACGGCAAGGTAGAACGCTCACACCGCAAGGATAACGAATACTTTTACCCAACGCATTCCTTTTACTCTTTGGATGACTTCAAAAAGCAGCTTTCTGTTCACAACAGGAAATACAATAATTTCCCGATGCGTCCACTGAATTGGAAATCTCCTGCCGATTATATCAACGCTTTTATCTCCAACATCGAGGTCTTCTGATTTTGTAACACATCATTGACAAACATACACAGCAAGGAGGAGCTTTATGCAAACCGTAAGCTACAGAAATCCTAATTGCTATTTACGACTTCTGTTGCACGATTACGGATGTTATATGTTTTTCGTACCCATTCCATAGGTGAATTTGATTTAAGTTGTTCGCTCACGCCATCAAGCTCTACCATTTGATTTACAAGCCGATAAAACATATCCTCAGCCTGTTTGTCGATGTCGGCAATGTAACCATTCAATTTTCCGTTTGTGAGCAGATTGTAATATAAAACCTTGTGGTGTTATTTTAAGTGTCTCAAATGCCGTTGTCCCCATATTTCGATTGGGTGATTTTCCTCATCGGGAAGTGTGATATTGGGAACGAGATATTCTCCTTCGTGGCAGTAAGTCACACCCATTTGTTCAAATAATGATCTCATTGCAGTTTCCTCCAATTTTAAGTTTTAGATTTTTCTGCAATATACCGTACCGATTGTCTTTACCACTTCTTTTCAAAGCCTTCGTTACGGCACCTCATCATTTGTGTCCCGGCTGTTTTTTCGAAAGAGAAAATCATTCCGTTTCCCGTTTGAGGATATAGTTCAGCTTCCCAACCATCTCTCCGTTGCGGAAAAAGAGACGGGGAATTCGCTTGCTGAGCAGGCACAAAATCTCATAGTTTATGCTGTTCATCCAGGCGGCCACATCATCCGCGGTGAGCCGCGCGTCGGCACCGAAGACCGTCACCTCCGTGCCCACCTCCACCTGGGGCAAATCGGTCACATCCAACAGGCATTGGTCCATGCAAATCCGCCCCACCACCGGAGCAAGCCGGTCGCCGATTTGCATTTCCCCCCGATTGGACAGACTGCGGCAATAGCCGTCGCCGTAGCCGATAGGCACCGTGGCCACGCGCATGGTCTGCGGGGCGGTATAGGTGCGGTTATAGCTGAAGGTTGTGCCTGCCGGCACGGTTTTCACCTGGGTGACCGCCGTTTTCAGCGTCATCACCGGCCGCAAGGCTGCACCGAAGCGCTCCCGCATCCATCCATCCGGCAACAAGCCGTATAGAATGATGCCCGGCCGCACCATATCCAGCTGCATTTCCGGAAAACGGAGGGTAGCGGCGCTGTTACAGCAATGGCGCAGGGGAAATTCGATTCCCTGCTTTTTCAGCGCCTCAATCACCGCCAAAAACAGACCAAACTGGCGGCGGGTGAAGCCGCCGTCCTCCTCCTCATCCGCCGAGGCGAAATGGGTAAAAATCCCCTCGGCCCGCAGACCCGGCAACCGGCAAACCGCCGCAATCCGCGCGGCAACAGCCGCCACCTGGTCTTCCTCGTGACAGAAGAAGCCGACACGGGACATCCCCGTGTCCACCTTAATATGAATGGGCAGGGTGACGCCCAGCTTTTGCGCCTGAAGGCTCAACGCCTCGCCATATTCCGAGGACAAAACCGTCTGGGTCACCTCATAGCGAGCCAGCCGCTCCGCCTCCTCCGCTGGGGTATGGGAAATCACCAAAATCGGCCGGTCGATTTCCGCCTGACGAAGCTGTATCGCTTCCTCTAAATTCGAAATCCCGAACCAGTCCGCCCCGGCCTGCTGTAGCTCCCGCGCCACATCCACCGCCCCGTGGCCGTATGCGTCCGCCTTCACAATGCCCATCAGCCGACAGCCGGGCTTCAGCATCCGGCGGATGGCCTGCACATTTTCCCGCAGGGCATCCAGATTGACCTCGGCCCATGTTCGATGCAAAAATGTATCCATACAAAACTCCTCGCTTTGATAACTGCTCATAGGTCTATTATACTTCTTTCCACCCCGCAGGTCAACCCCTTCGGCAAAAACCGCGGCGAGTATTGACTTCTTTTGCGGGCGGGTGTATAATCACAAAAAATATAGGAGGACTCACTATGCGCTATCGTTTTCTCCGCTTCCCCGAAGGAAGGGCAAAGGCCTTCACCATGAGCTATGACGACAATCCCCCGCAGGATCGCCGTCTACTGGAAACCCTGACCCGCTATGGAATTCACGGAACCATCAATGTGTGCGACTGCTGGTATGACAACTGGAACGACCGTCCCTCGCCGGAGGAAACCCG
>CAZSTR010000025.1:0-22693 GCA_964609975.1 uncultured Ruminococcus sp.
TCGCCTTGCTGGCGGCGTTGGGATAGCACATGGTCATGCTGTATCGCCCGCCGCCCGCGTTGCTGTGGGCCACATAATACAGGTCTGCGCCCCAGCGGTTGGCTTCCGTCACCCGCTCGGTCATGGCCGCCGAGCCGGTTTTTGCCGTGCTTCCCCGCTTCACCTCGAAGCCGCACCGTTTCAATCCGGCCTCTACCTTGTCCATGTATTGGTTGCAGTGGAGGTTCTCCCCGCAGGCTTCCGCGCATTTGGTTTTGTTGTCGGTGGTGTGTGCCGCCGCCGACAGATAGATTTTCTTTGTCATGCTTTTTCTCCCTTTTCACAGTCCGATTTTGCTGAGGGCATAGGCCACCAGCGCCGCCACGATGCCCAACAGCACCTTGTCCACGATGGCGTCCCAGCGCTTCCCCGGCCCCGCCGCCAGCGTTTCCACCTTCGTCCGGATGGTGCCGATGCTCTCCTTCATCTGCTCCATCTGCTGGGCCATGGTGGCCACGCTGGTCACCAGTCGGCTCAGCTCCTTTTGTTGCTTCTCCACCGCCTCGATGCGATGGCTGTTGGATTTGCTTCGCTCCTCGATGCGGGTCAGCCGTCCTTCGAATTCCTCTGTCATTCTCCCGTTCCTCCTTTCTCTTTATTCAATCCCATACAGCGCATAGCTGGCGCTGGCGGGGATGTTCCAGGTTGCCCCGGCCGGCAGACTGCCGTTATAGTCCACGCCCTCGATTTTGATGTTCTGGATGCTGGGCAGGGGGAACATGGACGAGGTGCCCGGCCAGCGCATCATTGTCCCGTCTCCGCCGTTTCCGATATATACCGGCTGGGAATAGCTGACCCGATAGAAGCCGCCGGTGGGGAAGGTTCCCGGCAACCGCTCGAACAGCGCATAGAAATAGGCTTTCGTTCCGTCGCTGGTGGCCACATACTTTTCGGCGGTGACGGCGAGGATGAGACCTCCGGCGCTGATGCGCAGACAGTGCGGCTCCTCGATGCGCCCGGTGAAGCTCATGGTGAGGAGCAGCCGCCGATAGGCAGCGCCGGGGTAGATGGTCAGCGCACTGCTTCCGCTTCCGTTGCCGTAGGTGATGAGAGAAAATTCCCCCTCCCCCGTGCCGCCGTGGGCGTCCACATAGGCCTTCGTTGCCACGGACAAATCCGCTTCGCCCATTTTGCCAATCTCGGCGCTGCCGTCCGGGCGAACGGTGAAGCCGTTGGCGTTGCCGTTTTCGTTGCCTGTGCCCACGATGAACCGGGCGTTGTCGTCCTGCTTGTTATAGCTGCCTACCACGCATTGCCCCTCCGCCTTGCTTGAGGCGATGAGGTTTTTGCCGAAAACGGAGGTGCATTCTCCATGCGCCCCCACGCCGATGCCGAAGGCCGCGCTGCAATTTCCGTGGGCGCTTGCCCAGTTTCCGAAGGCGAAGGAGGAAACCCCGCCCGCCGTGCTGTTATAGCCGCCCACATGAGACCGGGCGCCGGTGGCCTTGTTGCTCTCGCCCTCTGCATGGGAAAAGTCGCCGGTGGCCTCGTTGTTGCCTCCTTCCGCGTGGGCGACGAAGCCGGTGGCCTTTGTCCCGCTCCCCTCCGCGTGGGAATAGCGGTTCTTTGCCTGTGTGCCGTTGCCCTCGGCGTGGCAGCCCTCGCCCGCGGCGACGGTGTTTTTGCCCTCCGCGTGGGAATGGACGCCGCTGGCCTGACTGCCGTCTCCTTCGGCGTGTGCGCCGTGGTTGTCCGCTTGCGTGTTGCTTCCCTCCGCATGGGCGGCGAAGCCGTTCGCCCAGCTCCGGAAGCCCTCCGCGTGGGCGGCGGTGTCCTGCGTGGCGCATTGCAAGCCCTCCGCGTGGGCGAAGGAGCCGATGATGTAGCGGTCGTCCTTGATTTCTGCGGTTTCGTCGAAAGCGCCGCTGGTTTTGACGGCGGTGTTTTTGCCCTCTGCGTGGGAATAGGGGGCGTCCGTTTGGTTTTGGATGCCCTCCACATGGGAGAAGGTGCCGAAGGCCTTGTTCTGGATGCCCTCCGCGTGCGCGCCGTAGCCGCTCTTGTTGTCCCGCCCCTCCGTGTGGGCGTATTTGTTGAGGGCGGTGTTTTGATATCCTTCCACGAAGGAGCCAACCCCGGCGGCGCGGTTCGCCCGTCCGGCGGCGGTGGCGTATTTGCCGAAGGGGTGCGTCCCCTCCTCCGGCTTGCCCACAATCCAAAGGTGATTGTCCACGCCGGGGTATAGCTCCATGTCCGCCGGTGCGTGCAGGATAACCACGGAGGAAAGTGTAGAAGCCGCCGGGTCAATTTCGAGACCGTCATAGTTGAGCGTTCCATCGAAGCAAACCCGGTCGTCTGCGGCGAGGGCGGCGGATAGGGGCGTGTCCAGCCCCACCGTCACCGTGTAGCCGCCGTTTTCGTCCTGCACCCGCGAGAAGTCGGTGATTACGAAGGCATTCGTGCCGATGGCGTTGCCGTCCGTGTGGTTGAGAATGAGCGACCCCTCCGGCTCGCCGCCCTTGATGGGGAGCGACAACAGCCCTTCGATTTCCTCCGGGATGTCGGTGATGGCTTTCGCCTTCCGGGCGGCCTCCTCCGCGCGGGTGGCGGCGTTCTCCGCCGTCCGCCGTTCCCCCTCGGCCTTGGCGGCGAAAAGGGCGGCCTGCTCGGCGCCGGTCTCGGCTTCTGCCGCCGCGCCCTTTGTCTTGGCGGCTGCTTCCTCCACCGCCTCTGCCTGTTGGTGAACGGTGGCGTAGAAGGTGTTCATGCGCGCATCCATTTGCTGCTCCATCTGCTCGAATTCTGACCGGGGAGTCTCTGCCGCCGGTTCCGCCTCCACCGCCGGCTCAACGAGAAAAAACATCTCCGCCGATTTTTTGATTATGCCGTTCGAGCTAACTCCGCGCAAGGTGGCCCGGAGCATTCCCGGCAGACGGGTTTGCTGGGACAGCACCGTCCAAAACAGGTGAATTCCGTCCGCACGCACCTCCTTTTCCAGAGGCGCGATGTCGGTGGGCGCGGTGCAATCCACCGTTTTTTCCGTTACGGTATAGCTTTCCACCGTCTTTGCGGTGGTGGCGCTGGCGCTTTCTGTGCTGATTTGCTCCTGGACGGTCTGGTTGCTGGTCTGGCGTTGACGCTGTTGATAATCCGTCACCGTGGACAGGTCGAAGGCCATGTCCAAATGAAAGCCATAGTCTGCATAGGCAAGCTCCGGAAGGAAAAATTCCCGTCGCACGGCTTCGTGCTCGCCTCTATAGGCGATGGTGCGCTCCTCCTCCGGAATTTGCGGAATCCAGTGTTCAATTCGTATCATCTTTTCCTCTCCTTTCGTTCCGGAGGCGGTGCGTAACCGCCTCCGGAACTTTGTTTTTTATTCCTTTCCCTCTTTCTCCGTCCAGCCGTTGCCGTTTTTCGGCATAAAAAAGCAGCCACATTCACCTCGATGTGGCTGCTTTACCGATTGGTACACTTCTATTGTACACGAACATTCGTTCCTTGTCAAGAGGTGGTTGTCTTTTGTAAAAATCGGTCGAGAATATACAAATTGTAATTTTCTTTGGCAACATAAAACTGGCTTTTGAGGGAATACTATTCCCGAAGGGAGCGATTTGTCATGGAAAAGCAAACGAAAAAACGCCTTGAGGAGATTTCAAGAAAATGCCCCGGCTGTGCGCGGGCGTCCATACAGGAGCCGATGCAGGCGGCCGGTGCGTTGGTAAAGCAGGGTCGGGGAGCCATCGTCTCGGACGCGCTGGGCAGCTATACGGGAACACCGACCGACGGGGGAGAGCCGGAGCAGGACGCGGATGATCTCTGAAATGAAAAAGCCGCAAACAGGGGATTTCCTGTTTACGGCTTTTAGGTTATATTGCGATTAGCGATCGTTGTGATCCCGACGGGGGCCACGGCCACCCTCGCGACGGAAGCCACCCTCACGGCGCGGCGCCGGAGCGGAAGCATAATCCTCCGGGTTCAGGCCCTCCATCTTGATGATGGCGTCCTTGCGGGAGAGGTTGATGCGTCCCTGCTCGTCGATTTCGGTGACCATCACCGCGATAGTGTCGCCCACGGCGACCACATCCTCCACGCGCTCCACGCGGCGCAGATCCAGCTTGGACACGTGCACGAGACCCTCTTTTCCGGGCGCGATTTCCACGAACGCGCCGAAGGTCATCAGACGGGTCACCTTGCCCTTATAAATCGCACCGATTTCCGGATCCTTCGCGATGGTTTCGATGACCTGCAACGCCCGGCGGGCATCGTCGATGTCGGTTGCCAGGATGGTGACGGTGCCGTCTTCTTCCACATTCACGGTGCAGTTACACTCGGACTGAATCTGCTGAATCACCTTTCCGCCCTTGCCGATGACGCCGCCGATTTTGTCGGTGTCGATCTTCGTGCTGAGCATCTTTGGCGCATATTTCGATAGCTCCGGACGCACCTCCGGGATGGCCTTGAGCATCACCTCATCCAGGATGTGGCAACGAGCCGTATAGGTCTTGTCCAGCGCCTCACGGATGATGGCGGGTGTCAAACCGTGCACCTTTAAATCCATCTGGATGGCGGTGATACCCTTTTTGGTGCCGCCCACCTTGAAGTCCATGTCGCCGAAGAAGTCCTCCAGGCCCTGGATGTCCACCATGGTCATGAAGCGGTCGCCCTCGGAAATCAAGCCACAGGAGATACCGGCCACCGGCGCCTTGATGGGCACACCGGCCGCCATCAGCGCCAGCGTCGAGCCGCAAATCGAGGCCTGAGAGGTGGAGCCGTTGGAGGAGAGCACCTCGCTGACCAGTCGCATGGTATAGGGGAATTCCTCCTCCGAGGGGATCACCGGCAGAAGCGCCCGCTCCGCCAAAGCGCCGTGGCCGATTTCACGACGGCCGGGGCCGCGGGAGGGCTTCGTCTCGCCCACGGAATAGGAGGGGAAGTTATAGTGATGGATATACCGCTTCTCGGTCTGGTCGTCCAGGCCGTCCAGCGGCTGGGCATCCTTGCTGCCGCCCAGCGTCACGGTGGTCAGCACCTGGGTCTGGCCACGGGTGAACATACCGCTTCCGTGGGCACGGGGGAGCAGGTCCACCTGAGCGTCCAGCGGACGCATATCGTTGATTCCGCGGCCGTCCACGCGCTTGCCTTCGTCCAGCAGCCAGCGGCGCACCACGAATTTCTGCAGCTTGTACAGGCACTCGTCGATTTTCTCCACGCAATCGGCATAGGTCTCGTCAAACTGGGCGTGTACCTCTTCGTAGACCGGCTTGAGCCGCTCGTCCCGCACCCGCTTGTCGTCGGTGTCCAGGGCGAAGCGCACCTTTTCGATGGCGAAATCCTTGATGGCCTCGAACATAGCCGGATCCGGATCGTTGGAGGTGAAGGCAAATTTCGGCTTGCCGATTTCCTTCACGATGCCGTTGATGAATTCCACAATTTGCTGGTTCGCCTGATGGCCGGCCATGATGGCATCAAACATGGTGTCGTTGTCGATTTCATTCGCGCCAGCTTCGATCATTGCCACCAGATCGGCCGTGGAGGCTACGGTCACGTGCATCTGGGACTTTTTCTCCTGATCGGCGGTGGGGTTGATCACAAACTGGCCGTCTACCAGCCCGACGACCACGCCGGAGATGGGGCCGTCCCACGGGATGTCCGAGATTGCGATGGCGGTGGAAGCGCCAATCATGGCGGTGGTTTCCGGCTGGCAGTCCGGGTCCACGCTCATCACGGTGCAAACCACCGTCACATCGTTGCGCATATCCTTCGGGAACAGGGGGCGAATCGGGCGGTCAATCACGCGGGAGGTGAGGATCGCCTTTTCGCTGGGGCGGTTTTCCCGGCGCTGGAAGGAGCCGGGAATTTTACCCACAGAATACATTTTCTCCTCATAGTCCACGCTCATGGGAAAAAAGTCCACGCCTTCGCGGGGCTTCGCCGAAGCGGTGACGGTGCAGAGAATCGAAGTCTCGCCATAGCGCACCATGCAGGAGCCGCTGGCGAGCTGAGCCATTTTTCCGGTCTCGATCACCAGCGGGCGACCGGCCAGAGTGGTTTCGAATGTGCGGAAATTTTCGAACATAGGAATTACCTCCAAAAAATATATTTCCAAAAGCAGGAGGCTCCGGTTTTTAGCAAGAAAACCAACGCCGCCCCAAGGCGCGACGCTCGTTTCACTGCTAAAAGACCCGTGAACGCTCCTGCCGACGGACAAAAGGGAAAGAGCAAGAGGAGGCAGACAGGGAAGCCCCCGTCTGCCTCGATGCAGCTCTTATTTACGCAGACCAAGTTTTTCAATGAGGGCACGATACCGCACGATATCCTTCTTCATCAAATAGTTCTGCAGATTGCGGCGACGGCCGACCATTTTCAGCATGCCGCGGCGGCTGTGGTGATCCTTAGGATGCGCCTTCAGGTGCTCGTTAAGATCGTTGATCCGCTTCGTCAGGACAGCGATCTGAACCTCCGGAGAACCGGTGTCTCCTTCGTGAGTTGCATACTCCTGCATAACCGCATTCTTTTCTTCCTTCAACATCATGGCTTCTACACCTCTTTCAAAATGTTTCCGTGAGACCCAGAAAAGGGAAACGGTGCTCCCCGGTGGGGCGTGCTCCGCAAATCCGGGTGACCGGAGCGCCGGCGGCTTTGCCGCACAGACACATATACTATATCACAGCTTTCTCGGTTTGTAAAGACTTTTTTGCTGCTTTTTCCAATCGGTTTTTCAAAAGGCGAAAAGACGGCTTTTCACCTCATTCTGAGGTGGCCAGAGCGATGAACCGCTCGTTGTTCGTGTTCACGGCGCAATAAAAATGATAGTTTTTGCCGTTGTGGTGCACCAGCCACGGCTTGTGGGCGTGGACATTCTCCCAGGCGCATTCACTCCGGATGAGCGGCTCGCCATCCCAATGGGTCCAGTTTACCAGATCGCGGGAGCAGGCGAAGGTGTTGAAGGCGGGGATGCCGTCCCGCAGACGGAAAAACAGCATGACATAGATGTCGGCGATGCGGAGAATCTGGGGGTCGCCGCAAATCCGCCCCGCTGGGTCGCCGGAGACCAGATCGACCACCGCCCGGTCTCCATAGCGCTCCCAGTGCTCGCCGTCGTTGGAAACTGCCAGGAAAATGCGCTCGGTGGCGTCGTTGGCCTTTCCATTATAGGCGTTGACATATTTATAGCCGGTCACCTGCAGGGTATCTTCAAATAAAAAGCTCTTATACAGCGTGCACTTTTCCAGCGCGCGGCTGTCGGCGTCGTCCGGCCGCAGAATCGGTTCGGGGAAGCGGGTGAAGCCGTTCGGGTCGGTGGGGTCGGTGCTTTTGGCCAGCCCCATATAAAGCGGGTCCGGCTCATAGCCGTCGCTGTTGCCGGCCAGATAGGATATATAATAGTGGCCGTTCACCTTTTGCGGCGCGGCTGAGCCGCCGAACTCCGTGTCCACGAAGGCCGCATAGCCGGCGCATTGCTTGCTGTCCCAGCGGTTCAAATCGTTCCGGCGGAACACCGGGCCGCAATAGGTCCAGTGAACCAAATCCTCGGATTTGGAAAGATGGGTTTCATAGCCGGAAACGCTGCAATCCTTTGAAATGGCGACATAATACATATAAAAAACGCCGTCTTTTTGGAAAACAGTGGGGCTGTCCGTGAAATGCTCATCCATTTTGATGACGGCGCCGATTTTTTTCGGTGTGGCGATTTTCGCATAAATCTCCTGCATTTCCTCGGCGGTAACCGGCGGCTTGTTGGTGCTTGCAAAACTTATCATAAGATTGTCCCCCATTTTTGAATTTGCTTGTATTGTACCATGAAGATGGCAAAATTGCAACCGCGCAGCGAAATTTTTCCGCGGAGCGCTTGTCGTTTATTCGATCAGGTTCAGCTGCATGAGCAGGAAATCCACATATCCGCTTTCTGTCTTGAAAAATCGGGGATAGGTGCACAGGGTGCGAAAGCCGAAGCGCTCATATAGGCGGATGGCCCGTTTGTTGTCCTTGCGCACCTGCAAATCCAGGATTTCGAAGTCATTTTCCCGCGCAAATTTCAATGCCCGGCGCATGAGCTGTGTTCCGATGCCGCGGCCCCAGCAATCCCGCACAACAGCAATGGAAAAATCGCCGCGATGGGCCATGCGCCGCGGCTGTCGCAAAAGGGAGGCGTCGCCGACGATTTTTCCGTTTTCTTTGGCGATCAGCTGAATTCCGTCGGCGGAATTTTCCCATTGGGTGATATAGCGGGCTTCCTCCTCCGGAGTTATCGGTAGCCCCTCCGCCCCGAAGTTTAGATTGGCGGTTTCACCGCCGATCTGTCGCAAAAAGCGCAGCATCTCCGGCGCATCCTCCGCCTTGGCTTTTTCGATGGTAACGCTCATGAAAATCTCCCTTTCGTGCTTGTGTAAGACGCATTGTGAAATCATGAAAATTGTATTGTATGCATTATGCCAGATGCGCGTTTTTCTGTCAAGCACCCCGGAGGGAAGCTATGCGTTTTTCGCGTAAGGGGCTGTTTTCGGGTAACGGGAGGCAGAGATGTGATTTTTGCTATTTCTCGGCGGGACAATTTGCTATCTGGGACGAATTTTTTTGAAATAGCGACTTTTCGACAAAAAATCTGTTGACTCCGGGGCGAAACTCTTGTATAATTCAAATCGGGAACAATCGTTCTCCGCGAGGGGCGGAGGGCGCAAAAAGAAGGGGGAAAACAAATGAAACAAAAGCTTTTGACTGCCCTGCTGACGCTGGCGCTGATAGCGGGAATGGCGGCGCCCGTTTGGGCGGCGCCTGCGGGCCTGTCCTATGTGGGCGCGAACGGTGTGACACAAAGCCATACCGGAGACTATACAGCGATAGCCACAGACACCACCGCCTGGGCCGCCGGGTGGTATGCGGTGGAAAGCGATACGGTTATCGAAAGCCAAATCGCCGTGAGCGGCGCGGTGCACCTGGTTCTCTGCGATGGGAAGGAGCTGCGAGCCACTAAGAGCATCGTGGTGGAGGCGGGTGGAAGCCTGACTGTCTATGGTCAGACCGCCCAGAGCGGAAAGCTCACGGTCGCCCCGAATGGAGACGCTTCCGGAGACGGCTCTGAAAGTAGCTATGTTGGCTATGCTATTTTGGCCTATGGAGATTTGACGGTGAACGGTGGTAATGTCACCGTCGCCAGCGGTGAGACGCTGTTGGGCGTGGGGATTGTATCGGGCAGCTCCATCGATGCTTTGGACACTGACACAACCGGCGCACCTACGCAATTGACGGTGAACGGCGGAAAGCTGACTGCCACGGGCAGTGGATATATCGGCATGGGAATTCTGTGCGGGAATTGTGCTTTGACGGTGAACGGTGGCACACTGGTTGCCGATGGCGGCACTCTGGCCAATCCGGACACAGAGGCGACGGAAACCATGAGGAGCTTCGGTATACTGGCGATTGACGGCAGTGTTACCTTCAGTGGCGGTGAAACCAGAGCCGTCGGCGGTGCGGCCACTGTGGGCAGCAGAGGCATTTACTTAGAAGACAGCGCTCTGAATATCGAGGGCGGAAAGTTGACCGCTTCGGGCGGTGCGGTGGAAGGCTCGGAAGGGTCGGCCCACAGTCACGGAATTTACACCAACGGCACCGTGACGATCAGCGGCGAGGACACCGAGGTGATTGCTTCCGGCAGCACCGTCGAAATTCCGTCCATACCAGAGGAACTTCCTCCTGCCGCGCGAGGTGTCGACGCGGAAACGCTTGAGCAGAGCTGTGCATATAGCTGCGGCATTTTTGTGGAGCCGCTTTCCTGGGCCGCGGAGGAGGAATCCGATGACGAAGCCTCCACCGCCGCTGTGACTTCCGCGCCGGTGCCCGGCAATGTGGTGATTCGCGGCGCGACAGTGACGGCCGCCGGGGATGACTCCGTCGGCGGTTATAGCTATGGCGTTTTCACCGAGGGGTCTGTGCTTGTGGACGGCGGAATGTTGTTTGCCTCCGCCGGAGCGGTCGATGCAACCGGCGATTTCGAGAGCTGTGGCGTTCGTGGCGACCGGGTCACTCTGCGTCAGGGAACGCTCGTCGCGAAAGCAGCCGCGGAGCAGACGCGGGTTCTCCAGCAGGCCATCATCGGAGAGCTGGGTCTGCCGGTGAGCTATTGGTGGACTAAGACGGAAGGTGGCTCGCTGACCGCCTCCGCTGTTGCCGCCTATACCCAAAGCGGAGCTTATGCGAAATTGGTCGCTGATGCGGATTTGGATGAAAGCGCCCGATATATGGTGACCTTCGATGTCAACGGCGGCAACGCGCTGACGCCGGCCACCGCCCGGACGGATACGGTCGGGAAGCTCACTCTGAGCGCGTTACCGACGCCCACCCGCGACGGCTATCGCTTCGAGGGCTGGTATACCGCTCGTGCCGGTGGGGAAGCGGTGTTGCTGGAGCGGGTCTATAGCGCGGATACCACGGTGTATGCCCGCTGGGCGCCTGCTGATTCCGCGCCCGGCGGAACGGATGGCACCGGCTCTGCGGGGAACGGCAGCTCCTCCGGCGGCGAAGCTTCCGGCGTTTCGCCCGCCACCGGAGATCGGAGCGTTGCGCCGTTTGTCGGGCTGGCACTAGTTGGATTGACGGCCATGGGCTGGGCCGGAAAGAGCTTCCGTCGGAAGGAAGATTAAGATCCTTTCAAAACAAAAAACAAAAAGAGGGCACTTCTCGTCGGGAAGTGCCCTCTTTTTGCCAGCAGTCTGGCTCTACCAGAGCGGGTCAAAGCTGGATTTGTCTATATATTTTTGACGGAAAGGAAGCTGTTCCCGCGCCGCTTGCCGTATAGGAAAGAATCAATCTGTAAAAACCACCGTTGCCAGGGTTTCGGGAAGCAATTCGATATAGTACAGCTGTCCCTTGTGGGTATATTGGAGCTGGAGCTTGTGGTCTGTGGGGTTGACGAGAATGAGGGTCGTTTCGCCGTCGGCGTTTTCTACGACACAGCCTTCGGCGTCGAAGCGGTCGGCATTGGGGAAGCCGAACAGCCCCTTTCCTGTATCCAGCACCGACAGCGGATGGATTTCGGAGCTTTCCCTGACCGCCGAAAAATGGCGAAAGGCCTTGTATTGGCCGCTGAAGGTCAGTGCGCCATCCGTCGTGTTCCGTGTTACCAGACCGCCGCAATAGAAGGGACCGACATTGGGTCCGCCGGTTTCATCCAGCATGAGATTCCAACCGGTGAAGGAGGAATAGCGGTTGTTGAGCGCCTTGATCATCATGAGGCCCCATTTGCACCA
Source organism: uncultured Ruminococcus sp. (assembly GCA_964609975.1). Classification (GTDB taxonomy): domain Bacteria; phylum Bacillota; class Clostridia; order Oscillospirales; family Acutalibacteraceae; genus UBA5905. The sequence continues at coordinate 11,223 of CAZSTR010000025.1, forward strand.
GTCGGTATCATAATGGTCATACAAGCGCGGGCCGCCCTCGGTGAAATGGAGGGACAGCGCCGGATATTTTTCCTTCAGGAATGTGGTTTGCTCGATGAAGCCTTCATAATAGTGGAACGCCACCCCGTCGCAGGCCTTGGACAGCGCCGGATATTCGGACAGATACCAGTCCACACGGCCCACGGCGTCATAGAAATTGTGGTCGTGACACCAGATTTTTGTGTGCAAGCCGCTTTGGTTCATTTTCTCCCGCAGGATTTCGATGAAGGCTGCTTCGTGGTCGGGGTGCCAGATGCAGGCGGGCATATGCCCGTTTTGCGCGGTTTGCGGCTCGTTTTGCGGGGTGACCGCATAAATCGGAATCCCCTCATCTTCATAGCCTTGGATGAATTTCAGAATATAGTCGGCATAGCATGCCAGATATTTTTCGCGCATATAGCCGCCGCCGAGGCTTCCGCCTGTTTTCATCCAGGCGGGCGGCGACCATGGAGAGGCCAAGAGCCGAAGCTCCGGATTGATTGCCAAAATCTCCTGAAGAATCGGGAGAATATAGGCTTTGTCGCGCTCGATGGAAAAATGCGTCAGCTGTGTGTCGTCCTTGACCTCGTCATAAGAATAGGGGGCGGCGGAATAATCGCTGGAGCCGATGGTCAGCCGCCCTACGCTGAAGCCGAGCCCCTTTTCGGAATATAGCATTTCCAGCAGGGCGTGCCGGTCGGCCGGCTCCATCAGGGAGAGATTGTAGCAGGAGGAATCGGTGATGGCCACACCGAAGCCCAAAAATCCGCTGTTTGTCGGATGGTCGCTTTTTATGAGGGTGTTGGTGCCGGCGAGCGACTCTCCGGGAAAAAGCTCCCGCCCGCGAAATTCGCCGTGCTTGTTGGTTGTGTATAGCTGAACGGACATGGAATTGCACCTCCATTTTTGGTTGTTGAGGTCATTATAGCATCCCATTCTCAATAAAAATATGGATTTATTTGTTTTGCTATTGTATTTTTGGGTGTTTTTTGCTATACTGCTGCCAAAGGGGGTGTTCCCGTTGGTTTTTGCAGAGCCGGTGTTCGTCAATGCGCTTTTTCAAGGCTGGACGCAAAGGAAATATAGCTATAATCGGGTTTCGCGTCCGAATTATGGCTTGCTGTATGTGCAGAAGGGGGAAATACTGTATCGCTTCGAGGATGGAGAAATTGTGGCCTCTGCAGGAGATGTTGTATATTTGCCTAAAAACGCCAATTATGAGGCGCTGTTCAATATTCGCCGGGGAGACATTCGGGATTATCTGCTCAATTTCGACATTTCCGGGGCGGGGACAGTGTTTTGCGGGGAAAACCCCACGATTTTGTGGCGGGATCGTTCGAACGCGCTGGAGGCGTATTTCGCCGAGACGGTGGCCGCCTTTGACAGCGGTGAAGCCTATTTGGCGCGGGCTGATTTTTTTCGATGCGTCTATTTTGTGCAGAAGGCGGTGTCGAAAACTGCCGATTCCGCCCGTCTGCTTCAGTTGAAAAAAGGGGCGACTCTGCTTTTGGAGGATAACGGCTTGACCGTGGGCGAAATTTCCGAAAGGCTGAGTATGAGCCGCAGCGCGTTTCAGAAAAATTTCAAAAAGTTCTTCGGGCTTTCGCCCGCCGAATATCGGCTGGCCGAGCGCATGAGCCGGGCGCGCTCTTTGCTGGAGGCTACGGATATGCCCATAAAGGAGATAGCCTATTCGCTGGGCTTTTATGATGTGGCGTATTTTTATAAACGATTTGAAATGCTTTGTCACATGACGCCGAAGCAATATCGGGAAAAATATTCGTCGTTTGCGTAGGTGAATACAAAGGGGCGGCGGCAGGGAAACGGAAAAGCGTCCCTGCCGCCGACTTATTATGGTTTACCATTCGATTTTCCTGTCCTTGAAATAATATTCCCGGTCGTGCTCGTTCACCTTACGGAGAATCCGGCATGGATTGCCCACGGCCACCACATTGTCCGGCAAATCCTTCGTGACGATGCTTCCGGCGCCGATCACCACATTGTCCCCGATGGTGACGCCGGGCACAATGACAACGCCGGCGCCAAGCCAGCAGTTTTTGCCGATGTGTACCGCGGCGTTATACTGATACCCCTGCTCGCGCAGCTCCGGCAATATGGGATGACCGGCGGTAGCCACGGTCACATGGGGTCCGAACATCGTGTAGTCGCCCACATAGATGTGGGTGTCGTCCACCAGCGTCAGCCCGAAATTCGCATAAATGCTTTTTCCAAAGTGGACATGATGCCCGCCCCAGTTGGCGTGAAAGGGCGGCTCGATATAGCAGCCGTCGCCGATTTCCGCGAACATCTCCTTGAGCAGCTTTGCGCGCTTTTCGCCTTCGAGAGGGCGGGTGGCGTTGTAATCATATAGCTTTTCGAGGCAAAGGGTTTGCTCCCGCAGGATGTCCTTGTCGCCCGGCAGATACAGCTCGCCGGTGTGCATTTTGTCCTTCATGCTCATATGTCATTCTCCTTTGTGATGGAAGCCGTCCTCCGTGCGACCTCGGTGAAATTCATTGGGTGATGGCGATTTTTATCACTCCGTCCAGCCGGTTTTCGAAAATGCGGTATGCCTCCTCGATGTCCGCCAGGGGGTAGCGATGGGTGATGAGCGGGGTTGTGTCGAGTTTTCCCTGCTCGATTAAACGAAGGATTTCTGCGCAGTCACAGCCGTCCACGCCGCCGGTTTTGAAGGTCAGATTTTTTCCATACATTTCCGGCAGAGGCAACGGCTGTGGCTCGTCATACAGCGCCACCACCGTCACGATGCTGTTCGGTCGGGCGCATTTCCAGGCGAGCTGGAAGGTGTCCGCTCCGCCGGCCACCTCCAGCACCGCATCCGCTCCGCCGTGGGCGGTGTTGGCGCGGACGATGGCTTCGCAATTCTCCGGTGAACAAAGCAGAACGCCGGGGTAACGCTCCTGCACAAATCGTACTCTCGCTGGATCCTTTTCGCAGAGGATGATTTTCTGCGGCTTTTTCAGCATCGCGCAGAGTAGGGTGCAAAGGCCGGTTGGGCCAGCGCCGAGAATCAGCACCGTGTCCTCGTGGCGGATTTTGGAAATGCGCGCCGCCCAGAACCCGGTTGCCAAAATATCCCCCACAAACAGGGCCTGCTCGTCGGTCACCCGGTCGGGGATTTTGTTCAGCCCCTGGTCGGCGTAGGGTACGCGGACAAGCTCCGCCTGGCCGCCGTCGATGCGACATCCCAAGGCCCAGCCGCCGTCGGGGTCGGTGCAGTTGTTCACATAGCCGCGCTGGCAGAAAAAGCACGCACCGCAAAAGGTTTCCACATTGACCGTCACCCGGTCGCCGGGACGAACCGTTTTGACCGCCGGGCCAACCGCTTCCACAACGCCGACCATTTCGTGGCCAACAGTGACGCCGGGAACCGCCCGCGGCACGGATCCGTGCTTGATATGCAAATCGCTGGTGCAAATGGAGCTGAGCGTCACCCGCACGATGGCGTCCTCCTCCCGGAGAATTTGCGGTTTCGGCTTCTCCAATAGGGCAAATCGTCCGTTTTCGATATATGTAAGCGCTTTCATTTTTGCTTCTCCTGTTGTTTACAGAAAATGTTCTGCCGCAACGTGCCATTTCATGCGCGGCTGAGAAGCGGCCACGCATAGGGAAATGCCCCAGCGGTGTTCGCCCTTGCGAGACTATCATTGAGGCTATTATAGCACAGTTTTGCTGTTTGTTCAAGAGAAGTTTCGACACGCTGGAGGGAATAAACGGTTCGCTTGCGCGGACTTTGATAGTTGTTTTTTGAGTGGAGATAAGGAGAGGTAGATGTGAAAGAAATATCATAAATTTTTGAGTTTAATTTTTGGCATTGTAAAACGCAGCTAATTATTCTCCTATTTTGAAGCATTTATTTTGAAGCATTTAACCGAAGAGCTTAATGAGTCATATTGGAAAATTGTTGAGCTCAATGAACATTTGGAGGAACTATAACTATGTCAAAATGGTGTTTTAATTATGATTCCGGTGAATATGAAGGCATCGACGAAGACGGCTACAGTTGGACGCAGGGTGAATATGCAAACAATTGGGACGATAGCGAATATCGTCGTGAAGAAGAGGAGGAAAAGGAAGGACAACGCCGCCTTGACGATGAGGATGACGATTGGTAACTGATAACAAGAAGCGTGTGGCGATTACTGCCACACGCTTTTCTCAATCGCCTTCCTTTTCCAAAAGCACCGCATGGCAGATGCCGGGGATGCTTTCCCCCTGCTGGGAGGAGGTCGGCGACATCAGCGCGCCTGTGGGGCAGAAAAGCACCCTGCGCAATGCGCCCTGCTCCAACCGGGGGAGAAAATACCCGCAGAGAACAGCGGCGGAGCAGCCGCAACCGGAGCCGCCGGCGTGGACATCCTGCTTTTCCCGGTCATAAAGCAGCAGCCCGCAGTCGGTATAGCTTTCGCCCATCGAAATCCCCTTCTTTGCCATCAGCTCGCGACAGAGCCGGCTTCCAATCGCCCCCAAATCTCCGGTCACAATCCGGTCATAGTCCTGCGGTCCTGTATCGGTGTCCCGAAAAAACCGTTCCAGCGTATCGGCTGCGGCGGGTGCCATGGCCGCGCCCATGTTGTTCAAGTCGGTGACGCCCAGGTCCTGCACACGCCCTATGGTGACGGCGGAGACATGGACGCCTTTTTCGGCGCGACCGAGGATTACCGCCCCGGCGGCGGTGGCTGTCCACTGGCTGGTGGGCGGCCGCTGGCCGCCATACTCCAGCGGATAACGAAACTGGCGTTCTGCCGTGCAAAAGTGGGAGGAGGTGACGGCGCCGCAAAAATCCCCCACGCCGCTATCCACAAAAATCGCCGCCATGGCCATCGTCTGCCCCATGGTGGAGCAGGCGCCGAACTGCCCCAGCAGAGGCACCTGCATTTCCCGCAGGGCGAAGGTGGAGGCGATGTTCTGGTTCAGCAAATCTCCCGCGAAAAGATAGTGGAGCCGTTGGGGCGTCAGCCCGGCGCGACTCAGCGCTCGGCGCAACGCCTCCTGCTGGAGGGCGCTTTCCGCTTTCTCCCATGTCTTTTTTCCTAGTCGGGTGTCGGTGAACACCGCATCGAAGGCGTGTCCCAGTGGTCCCTCGCCCTCCTTTTTTCCGACAACTGTCCCGCGTCCGACTACCGTCGGCCGATCGGTCAGAACCACTGTGTCTTTTCCGCAACGCTTCGGCATGAAACGCCCTCCTTTTTTTGGTGAATCGGTTGTGTTACTTTTGATTTTTATAAAAATTACTCTTGACTCTTACAAAAGCAGGTATATAATACTCCTGAAACGGAGGGATTGTTTTATGCGCATGGATATGCACGCCCATTCATCCGGAATCAGTCGCTGTTGTCGAATTCCCTATGGCCGGGTGCTGGAGGAAGCGCTGGAGCAGGGCATCGACGGAATCGTTCTGACGAATCATTATGCCAAAGATTATATCGAGGATGGCGCGCTGGAGGATTTTGTGGAGCGATATATCGCCGAATTTCAGGCGGCGCAGGAATATGGCGAAGGGATTGGCTGTCGGGTGCTGTTTGGCATCGAGGTCACCATGGAGCGCTATCCGGCGGTGCATATGCTGGTGTATGGGGTAGAGCCGGATTTTCTGCGGGCGCACCCGACCTTGTTTGATTGCTCGCAGGCGGAGCTGTTTTCCCTTGTTTGCGCCGACAACGGCTTGCTGGTGCAGGCGCACCCCTTTCGAAACGGCACCACGGTGCTGGGAAAGGCACAGCTGCATGGGGTGGAAATCAACTGCCATCCCAAATACGGCACCTCCTGTCAGACGGAGTTGATTTCAATTGCGCGGGAGAGCGGATTGCTGCTGACTTGTGGCGGGGATTATCATGCGGATACCTATCGTCCGGCTTGCGGCATGAACATTCCCGATTCGGTGAAAACGCCGGAACAGCTTCGAGCGTTTTTAGTATCTCCCGGAGAAAGAACGCTATACATTCATGAACCGAACACGGAAAAGCCCACGGTTTTTTCGTATCATTATCCGTTCGCATAACGGCTTTTGGGGTACGCAAAGCAACAAAGGCCGAAAATACAAGCTGTGGCTTCTGTAACGATGAAGAGTGCAAGGCTCAGAGCGGCGATTATGCAAAAAGAGCAGGCCTTTGACGAAGTAATGAACAAAATTCCGCGATAAAATAATTAAAATAAGGAAAATTATTACGGTTAATAAGTTTGTCAGCAATCCGCCGGTATAATGTGTTATACCGACGGATTGCTATGGGGGTAATTATTGATGAATAAACAGAATTGTTTTTTAGACGATAGCACTGAAAAGAAAATTGAAAGATTATTAGAGAAAATGACTGTCAAGGAAAAAATAGGGCAGCTCAATCAAATCGGCTCATCGCCTGTCGGAGCCTTTGAAATATCTCAAAAAGAAATGCAGGAATTATTTGAGGCAGGCAGAATTACTGAACAAGAATACAAAGAGTGGAAATCCGAGAATAAATGGGACGCCAATGAGGAGAAAATCAGAGCCGGGGAAATAGGTTCTTATATGGGACGTCCGAGTAACGACCCTAAATTTTTTAATCACTTGCAAAGAATTGCGGTTGAGGAATCACGATTAGGTATTCCGCTGATTTTCGGAAATGACGTTATTCACGGATATAAAACCGTTTTTCCGATTCCGCTTGCAGAGAGCTGTTCCTTTGATGACGACGCATTTGAAGCTTCGGCTGAAATTGCTGCGCGCGAGGCTTCAAGCGAGGGATTGCATTGGACATTTGCTCCGATGCTTGATATTGCCCGTGACGCCCGTTGGGGCAGAATTGCCGAAAGTGCCGGAGAGGATCCGTATTTGGCTTCAAGATATGCCGCGGCAAAGGTCAGAGGATTTCAGGGAGACGATTTAAAGGATAGCGAACATATTGTTGCCTGCGCAAAGCATTTTGCGGCTTACGGTGCGGCAATCGGCGGCCGCGATTACAACACGGTCGATATATCGTTGCAGACTCTGTGGAACACATATTTACCGCCTTTTGAATCTGCCTGTGAGGCGGGAGTGGGGACATTTATGTCTGCTTTTAATGATTTAAACGGCATTCCCTGTACTGCCAACAAATATCTTTTGCGAACGGTTTTGCGTGAAAAGTTCGGATTTAAAGGCTTTGTTGTAAGCGATTGCTTCAGCGTTACCGAATGTGTTGCGCACGGAGTTGTGCCTGACAGAAAGTCGGCGGCAGAGGTTTGTTTGAATGCGGGAACGAATATGGATATGGCTTCAGGCTGTTATAAGGAAAATGTTGAAGAGCTTTTAAACGAGGGAAAAATCAGTACAGAGGTTCTTGACGACGCCGTAAGGGAAGTTTTGCGCATAAAATTCGCAAAGGGTCTGTTTGATAATCCGTATACTGATGAGAGCAGGAGAGAAAAGGTTATCCTTTGCAAAGAACACCGCAAGAAAGCGCTTGAAATTGCTGAAAAATCAATTGTTTTGCTGAAAAATGAGCAGGTTTTACCCTTGAAAAAGGATTTGAAATTTGCTGTTTTAGGTGAATTCGCGAACGATTCTATCGAAATGCTCGGCACATGGGCGTTAGATGTCGCGCGTGAGGATTCGGTGTCATTAATCGACGCACTTAAGGCAAAAAACATTAATTTTGTATATGAGGCGTGCTGCGGAGTTAATACGCCTTTTGACAGACAGGCTTTTGAACGTGCGACAAAGGATGCCGACGTGATTATTGCGGCAGTTGGCGAATTCAGAGGTATGAGCGGTGAAGCGGCTTCCTTGTGTAATATAGATTTGCACGGCGAGCAGAAGCTGATGATTAATGCGCTGAATGAGCTTGGCAAGCCTTTTGTTACATTGCTGTTTAATGGACGGCCTTTGGCTATAAAAGAAGTAGTTGAAAAATCCCCGGCGGTTGTTGAATGTTGGCATTTGGGCGTTGAAGCGGGTGATGCGGTTTATAATGTTTTGTTCGGCAATTATAATCCGAGCGGACGTCTTTCCGTAACATTTCCTAATTATTCGGGCGAATGTCCTCTTTATTATAATCACCTTAATACCGGCAGACCTACCTCGGAATCACGTTTCAGCACAAAGTATACCGATTCTCCCATAAAGCCGTTGTTCCCGTTTGGATACGGTCTGAGCTATACGGAATATGAATACAGCAATTTATCGGCAGAGCTTCTCTCCGATAAAATTAAGATTTCAATTGATGTGGAAAATATAGGTGAGATTTCGGGAACAGAAACGGCTCAGTTCTATATTCAGGATGTTATTTCTTCGTATTCAAGACCTGTCAGAGAATTGAAGGCTTATAAAAAGGTTAGTTTAGAACCCCACGAAAAGGCAACTGTCGAAGTTGAAATACTTGTTCGTGATATAGGCTGTTACAACGAAAACTTGGAATATGTAGTTGAAAACGGTGAATTTAAAATTTGGGCGGGACATGACTCTGAAACAGAGTTAAGCGTTTCGGTTTATATTGAGAATTAACCTGAATTATTTTAAAAATGAACAGATTTTCGGATAAATTGTATTCCGAGTCCGGACTCTGCAGGACTTCGGAAGTTTGGATAGGAGATGGTGATCGGTATGTGAAGCGAGACGCTTTGAAGGCGCAGAGAAATATACTAAGACGCGCCAATGGAAAAAACGGTGGTATAGGGTTATGACCTGCCTTGCCTGCGTGGTGGTGTTCTGCACGGTCTATGCTTTGATCCTTCCCGCCGTTACCATAGAAAAGGGAGCTTCAGAGCAGGAAAATCTGAATACAAGTCTGTCTGAAGACACTCAGGCCCCTGATGAAACGGATGTTTCCCTTTCCAATATGGCAGTAAATGAAAACACGTTTGTCCCGCCGGAGAAAAATATTTATCCGATAGACGCCTTTAACACTTATGAAGGAAACCCCAATGTCATCCTGCTCAGTCCAAAGCTGGACACGCTTGATTAAGCTTATAAGAATAACTATGTCATCCGCATCAAAAATTTTTTTGTAGTAAATGGGATCGATAATTTCGATTATGATAATTGGATCGCATACCTAATCGAAGAGCGGGGCGGCAGATATCAGGTAATCCGAACACAAGACCCTGCTCAAAGTGATTTTTACGTGGATAATTATAATGATTACGGCGCTTATATTATGTTGGTTAAGAAGAGCTATAAGGATCAATATAGTTTGTAAGTTCCAACTGCAGGTCAGGATACGGAATATGATAATACTACTTCAGATGGGGTTGGCGATACGGTAAAAATTAATTGGCTTGAGAACGACCCCAACTTAGAGAAAATTAGTAACGGAAAACCATTGGCATATTTTGCCTTCTCTCCAAAATATAACACCGCCACCGCGGGTGAAAGAGAGGACGATTTAGTTGCTATAGATGATTCCGCGATCAATTTCCAGCTCTTTGAATACAGCAATAAAATCAATCGTCCCGCCGCCGATGCTGAAGGCTGGCGGAAGATCACGCAGTATTTCCAGTTCCGCGGCCAAGATAACCAAAGACTCGACCTTTATGACGGGGAAGGCATGCATCTAAATAGAGACATCCGTTATGAGGATGATGGTTTCACTGTAAATCACGCGACGGTGGAGCGGACGTTGACAGGCAACTATCCTGTCTTCGATCCGAACCGGAATGCGCTGGGTCACACAAAGTCACCGAAAGTTACGGAAGCTGACCTCCCTTTGTCGGATCGCAACCTTGGATATCTGTTCAGCGCAGGCGACCATGCGGTCACGGCTTACAATCCTACCGATACCATCCTGCAAAAAGACGGAACCCATTACTTTTACAACAGCGCTAAAAACGCCGTGGACTATGACGAAGTTAATAATATGTTCCGTGTCCGTAATTATGTGGAGCGCAACGGCACCACATCCACTTGGGGAGCCCCACGGCAATACTATGACTTCCTGCCGTTCAACTATACAGGCGGTCACCGGCACCATCAACTTTGCTACGGGAGTGATTGAGCAGTACCTGAACTGGAACGGTACTGTTGGAACGGTGAATGTAACATCTTTTCCGACAACAATCAAAGCGTGCTATGATGTGGCAAATACAAAAACCGTCAACGTTACCATGAATAGTAGCAGTCCGGCATCTGTAGTCTGCACCAACACCACGGGCTATGAATTGCCCAAGTCAGGAGGCGTTGGCGCCGAAATGTATACCGCGGGCGGAATTTTAATGTTTACTTCAGCGGCGTTTGTCCTGCTTAATAAGTATTCGAGGCGCAGAAAATCATAGTTACCCGGTATCGAACTAAGATATACTGTTTTTTGCAACGAGCACACAGAGCCTAAAAACTTTGTGTGCTTTCTTTTGATTTGAAAAATGAAAAAAATTTCATAAAACTTAAGGTTCCGCTTAAAAATCTGTTTTAATGTAATCAGAAATTTGCATTACTTCTTAACTATTTTGGTTTGGAGGTATGATAAATTGGCGGATGCGATTATAAGGGCAAATGAACTTGCAGTTGAGCGTATGGCGGAAAGAGAAAGAAAAGCACAAGAAAAAGCGGAAGCACAATGGCGAAAGGCAATCCGGTAGACGCAGAAAAGCAACCAAAAAAGTTTTTTCAAGAATTGGGCTTTGTTTTAAGATTGCCGTTTATAAAAAAAGGAAAAATATCTGACGACAGAGCAACCTTTGCATTGGAACGAACTGTTGTTTGCGGAATATTAAAACTATTTCAAGCCGCCTTTGCCATAAACGGTATTATATCAGTCATAGGTGCATTGAATTGCTTTAAGTTTGCAACATGGACATAAACGGAATGGCACTGCCCGAAACGGTGAATTTCGGCAGTAAATGGGGCGATATTTCAAGCGATGACGAAAAGGACTGATTATTTACGGTTCGAATACGAAAGAATGCTAAAAATTGCCCTGTTCTTTCCAAAAAACGGGCTGTTCTTTCCATAGCTTTATGCCGATTTTGAGCAAGTGACAAAAAAGAAAAAGCCTGTAAACTCGCTTGTTTACAGGCTTTGTGGCGGAGAGTTAGGGATTCGAACCCTAGGTTCCTTGTGGGAACACAGCATTTAGAGTTTTATGGCTTAATGGCTGTTTAGCGATTTTTGAAGGCTGTTTCGGGATACTTTGTATTCGTCGAAAGCGCTTGAAATTAAAGGCTTTTTGGGCGGTTGAGCTGTTGAAATCCCGATAAATAAAGGAAAGTTCGAATAACGGCATTTTTGCTGTTTTCGGAAAGAACAGGCACTATTTTGGAAAGAACTACGGAAAGAACAGAATAAACACATCAACAACGGCAATACACAGGAAAACCTACACCGACTAAAATATTTACGAGGTGTATTGCTATGGATGAAACCGCAATCAACTGGGATTCGATTCCCGATATTATTACCAAAGACCAACTCTATCAAATCTGCCACATTAGCAAGTCAACGGCTTTGTATTTGCTTCGCAGCGGCAAGATACCGTGCGAATACA
>CAZSTR010000026.1:0-21887 GCA_964609975.1 uncultured Ruminococcus sp.
TCGGCGGAATGGAGACAAAAATGGAAAACGGACGGCTATATGCCCGAACAGAGAGCGGGCGAAAAATTGCATTTTCGGTCACGCGGGTGAAAAACAGCCTTTTTCTGCGTCTGCCGAAGGAGGAGCTGACCGGCTGTCGCCAGCTCCGCGCTCTGCCGGAGCTGGCGCAGGCCACGGTCGGAGAGGAGGGCTATTGGATTTTGCCTCGGCGCACCAGCTTTTCGGCGGATGTGCAGACCTTTTTCCGGCCGCGGGAGGATTTGACCTTTCTTTATCGGGAGCCGCTCATGTCCTGCTATGGTGTGAAAACGCCGGCGGTGACCTGCCTTGTGCGGGTGGAGCGGAGCTATAACTATGCCTTTGAGGCGGTGGTGAAGGATGGGGTCTATTCGCTGGCAGTGTTATACGATTTCACGCGGGATGAGGAAGCGAAAAAGGACATCTGTCTGGAAATCATCGAGCTGCCGGCGACGGCGGATTATAACGACATGGCCACGGTGGAGCGGGAGCTTCGTTTGCAGCGGGGCGAGATTGTGTCCCTGGCGGAAAAGTGCAGGTGTCCGGCGGCGGAATATGCGCGAAAATATCCCATGGTGCGGATTCGCATGGGCTGGAAGCCGGTGCCACCGCCGGTGCTGTATCAGACGGAGCAGACAGAGCCGGAGATGTTCACCGCCTGCGATTTCGCCCGCGTGCGGGCCATCGCGGACGAGATGAAGCGTCAGGGGGTTAAGGGTGCGGAACTTCAGCTGGTGGGCTGGAACCGCAGCGGCCATGACGGCCGCTGGCCTCAGATGTTTCCGGCAGATCCCCGTCTTGGCGGAAACAAAGGGCTGCAGGAAACGGTGGACTATGTGAAAAAATTGGGCTATCGCATTTCGACCCATACAAATTTGTTGGATGCCTATACCATCGCCGACACCTTTACCCCGGAGGACATCACCGTCACCCGTGGCGGCGATTTGCAAAAATTCGGGCAGTGGGGCGGTGGTCTCAGCCATCGTGTGTGCCCGGTGCGCCAACTGGCGAACGCCCATCGGGATTTACCGGAGCTGGCCGCTTATGGGGAGGATGGCCTGCACTATATTGATGTGACCTCCATCGTCATCCCGGATATTTGTCATTCGCCCGCCCATCCCTCGGACATGGAAAACGGCATTTTGTACGCCCAAAAGCTGGAGGAATATACGCGGGGGCTTTTTGGCGGCTTTTCCTCCGAGGGTGGGATGGATTTTGCCCTGCGGGATTTGGATTTTGCGCTGTATCTTTGCTTCGGCGACGGCTTCAACACGCAGGGCGTCCCGGTGGCGGATCGGCTGTTGCCCTTCTATGAGCTGACCTATCACGGAACGGTGTTGTATAACCCCTGCAGTCAGACGGTGAACTATTCCCTCAAGGATCCGCGGACGCGTCTGCTTCTGTATATGCGTGGCGGCAAGCCGGCCATGTATTATTATTCGAAGTTTCTGACCAATGAAGAAGGAAACTGGATGGGGATGACCGACCTTGTTTGCGACACGGAGGAGTCTCTGCGGGAAAGCGTGGCGGCGGTTCGCCGGGCGGCGGAGGAATATGCCGCCTTTGCTGACCGCCAGCTGGTGTATATGCGTCGCTATGACATTTTGGATAACGGCTTGCACATCGCTACCTACGCGGACGGCGTGCGGATGGTGGGGAATTTCACCGACGCGCCGGTTTCCTTCGAGGGGCAGACGGTTCCGGCCTTGGATTTCATTTTGATGTGATAAGGGAGAGAAAAGCAGTGAATGTGGATGCGAGTGTTTTGCGGCTTTGCGGCGAGATTGTCGGCGCGGTGGCCATCGCCGAGGGCTTTTTGATTTATTTCAGCAAAACGAAGGAGCGTATGCTCATCTGTAAATTTCTGTCGGATTTTCTGTGGCTGGTAAATTTGCTGTGCCTTGGCGGCTGGACCGGGGCGCTGCTGAACGCCATCGCCATGGGACGGGAAACGGTGTTTTATCTGCGAGACCGAAAGCCGCTTTTCGCGAAACGCTTTTGGTTGTGGCTGTTTTTGGCGGTGACGCTGATTTCGCCGGCGATTTCGCTGGTGAAGGGGGAAGAGGGGCTGTTTGCGCTGTTGCCGGCCTTTGGAAGCGCCTTCGCTGTGTTCGCCTTTTATCATCGGGATCCGGCCTTCACCCGGCGGGTGGGTTTGCTGTCCCAGGTGCTGTGGCTGCTCTATGCCATCGGAATTCATAATGTTTCGTCGGCGGTTTGCAATGGGGTGCTGATTTTGTCGGCGCTTTGCGGAATGGCGCGCCAGGTGCTGGCGAACCGTCGCGAGAATACTCAACCGTGACCGCCCACCGAAAAAAATCCCGGCCGAGACTTTTGCAAAAGTCTCGGCCGGGATTTTTTTCGTATCGCTTTCTGTGCTTTCCGGCCGTCTCTGTGTGGCGTATATCGGCAAATGAAAGCAGGGGGTCAGTCCAGCTTGAAGTCGGCGGCGTCGAAGGAGGACAGTGCCGGCTGGCGATAGGGAATCCGCTTGAGCGGGTCATAGCGAAAACGTCGACAACGGTGATACAGTGGGACGATTCCCCGCTTTTCGCACAGCATCACCCGTCCATCGGCGGAGCGCTTGGCACGGGTGCAATATTCGCAGGAGGGCTGGATGGAATTCCCGTATAGTTTTCGACGCATAAGCGACCTCCTCTAAGGCTTTTTTGTGTAGATAAACACACTATAGCACATCCGGCGGAATTTTTCCAGTCTTTTTTGGAGAAAAGACCAGCATCGCCAAAAAAGTGAAGCCCAACAGCGCCAAAGAGGCGGTTTCGTTGACGGAAAATGGGAGCGCGTGATCCCCGGCGGCCATGGCCGAAAGGGACGCGCGGTCACCGGGGATGATGGCGAACAGCAGCATCGACAGCCCGCCGCTCAACGCCCCATGCAGCAGCCGGGCGAGAAAAAAGCCCCGGTCGGGGGAAAGGGCGCCTCGCAGGCTCGCCCAAATTTGCCCTTGCACAGACAGGCCGCCCCAGCTCAAGCACAGGCTCAGCCAAAGGGGTGTCAGCGGCTCCTGTCCGGCCAGCGCCATACAGCCACAGCTGACCTCCGTCAGCGCGGGAAAGAATTTCGAAAACCCGGCGGCGGGAATTCCGATGGCCTGGGCCAGTCGGGACAGTCCGACGCTTTCCACCAGTGAGAGCACGGCTGTCGCCAACAGCACGAAGCCGCACATGTTCAATAGATTTTGGCAGGTGTCTCCCACCACCTGGGCGGCGGAGCGGGCAGGAAGACCGGTGGCGGAGACGGTCTTGGTTTTTCGGCGGTGTCCCTGGCCGAGAGTGATGCCCATGGCCAGAGAGACGAGGGCATGGGCGAAAAACAGAAGCCAGCCGGCGCGCATATTTCCGAGGAGACCGGCGCCGACAGTGCTGACGATGAAGCCGGGGCCGGCATTGACACAAAAGCGGGTCATGCGGCGCGCCTGGGCGGGGGTGATGGCACCCCGGCGCAAAAGGCTGCCGATGGCGACGGCGCCGGCGGGATAGCCGCCGCACAGACTCAACAAAATCGCCGGCCCACAGCAGCCGGGCAGACCGAACAGCCACTGTGTGGCTTTTTCCAGCGCTTTTCCGGGATGGCGGCACAGGGGCGATTCGGTTAAAAAGCCGGCCAAAACCATGAAGGGATACAGCGTTGGGACAATTACTCGTCCGCAAATGGACAGCCCCCGCTGGACGCCGGCGGCCAGCGCCTGCGGCCGCCACAGGAAAAGCCCGACGGCGAGAAGCAGAAAAGCGGTGAAGACTCCGTCATATAGCTGTTGCTTTTTCAGGGTGTGTATGAACATGGTTGTCCGCCCCTTTCGGTTCAGTTTATGCAAAAGGGGGCGCATATATGCCCACTTGCTCCGCATAAGGATAAAAGCGAGCGAAGGGGGATGAAGGGATGGGGCAGGGACGGCGCTTAGGGCCGCGACTGGAGCGGGCGATGGATTTGCCCGGCGGCACATTAGCCGGAGCTTCGATTTTGGAAATCGAGGGGAACCGGCGGCTGGTGGTTGGCGGCTGTCGGGGAATTTTGGAATATACGGATGATTGCATCGGTCTGCGCGTGCCGGAGGGGCGGCTGAGCGTTTATGGAAGCGGGCTGGAAATGGGCTGTCTGACGGAGGACGGGGCGACGATTTCCGGCATTTTACAGCGCATCGAGTTTTCGTGAGCAAGGAGGCGAAAAGGTATGCTGTTGACGCCGGTTTGGCGTTGGTTTCCCGGTTGGGTGCAGGTGGAGGCGGAGGGCGGATTTCCCGCCCGACTGCTCAACGAGAGCGCCGCCGGAGGCTTGCAGCTGTGGGGCGTGCGCCGTCGGGGAGAGCAGATGCGGTTTTTTTGCTTTGCGGGGGATTATCGGCGCTTGCGCTCCCCCGCCCGGCGGGCCTTTGTGCGTCTGCGGGTGCGGCAAAAGCATGGGCTTCCCTTTTGGCTGCATCGGTATCGCCGCCGTCGGGGGCTTGCGGTGGCTTTGGCGGTTTATGGCGCGCTGTTGCTGTGGCTGTCCCCGCGCATTTGGGTGGTGGATGTGGTAGGGGCGGAGGGTGCGCTGGCGGAGCGGGTGGCGACGGTGGCGGCGGAATATGGCGTCCGCCTGGGGGCGTCTATGGATGCGCTGGAAATTAAAGATTTGGAAATTTCCGGGCTGGATCAAATTCCGGAGCTGGTTTGGATGACGGTCAACCCCAGCGGAAGTGTGGCGCGTATCGAGGTGCAAACGCGCCAGCCCACCCCCCAGGTGCTAGATTTGTCGAAGCCCTCCGATTTGGTGGCGGTGCGGGATGGGCGCATTTTGTCGATGACGGTTTTCGGCGGCGACCGCATGGTGCGGGTGGGAGAAGCGGTGTCCGCCGGGACGGTGTTGGTTTCCGGAAAGCGGGAAACGCTCCTCGGCCCCCAGCTGTATCGAAGCTATGGCCAGGTGATCGGCGAAACCCGCCGCCGCTTCACCGTCACGGTGCCCCTGGTATACACCTGCCAGCGTCCGGTGGGGGAAACGGTGGTGCGGCCAGCGCTGTTTTTCATGGGGCTGGAAATCCCGCTGTATGCCCAAACCTCCTTGGCAGAGGAAAGCTGTGTGTGCGTGGAGCGGGCGCATTTTCTGACGGCCGGCCGGTTGCGTCTGCCCTTAGGAATCACCGGGCGATATTATACGCCGCTGGCCGGCGAGCGGGCGGTGCGCACCATCGAACAAGCGGCTCAGCTGGCCGCAAAGCGGCTGGAAAACCAGCGGCGAGCGGTGCTGGGGGAAAAGGCGGTATGCGCCGAGGTGTCCCGTCGGGAATGGACAACGGAGCGGGACTATGTGCTGTGCGTGGAATACCGTTGCGAGGAAAACATCGCGGTGGAGAGACCATACGCCTGATTTTTGCGGGAAAATTCATTTGGTTGCTGGAAAAAACCGTAAAATTTTGTGCATTTTACCGGGTGACAAACGGCTTTTTTGGCGATATAATATAAAATACGAAAGTTTAAGAAAAAAGGAAGTATGCACCATCGAGCGGAACATTCAGATAGAGCGGATAGAGGATGCGCTGGCTTTGTTCGGAAGCTATGACGCCAACATCCGGCTGATTGAAAAGGAACTGGGCGTGACGGTTCTGGCGCGGGGAACGGAGCTGAAGCTTTCCGGCGAGCCGGAGGCGGTGGAGCACGCTTCGCGGGCAATCGACGGACTGTTGACCCTCATTAAGCGCGGCGAACAGCTCAACGAGCAGAACATTCTCTATGTGCTGACGCTGGTGCGGGAGGGCGCCGAGGGTGCGCTGACCCAGCTTTCCGCAGACAGCGTCTGCATCACCGCGAAGGGAAAGCCCATCAAGGCGAAGACCGTCGGCCAAAAGGCCTATCTGGACGCGATTTCTCAAAGCACGGTGACCATCGGCGTCGGCCCGGCCGGAACGGGAAAAACTTATCTGGCGGTGGCCATGGCCGTGCGGGCTTTCCGCGCGAAGGAGGTCAGCCGTATTCTGCTCACTCGGCCGGCGGTGGAGGCGGGCGAGCGGCTGGGCTTTTTGCCCGGCGATTTGCAAAGCAAGGTGGACCCGTATCTGCGCCCGCTGTATGATGCGCTATTCGATATACTAGGGGCGGAAACCTATCAGCGCTATCTGGAGCGGGGAGACATTGAAATCGCGCCCTTGGCCTATATGCGCGGTCGCACATTGGATGATAGCTTCATCATCCTGGATGAGGCGCAGAACACCACTCCGGAGCAGATGAAAATGTTTCTCACCCGGCTGGGCTTCAATTCCCGGATGGTGGTTACCGGCGATGTGACCCAGATTGACTTGCCGTCGGGACAGCAAAGCGGACTCAAGCAGGTTATGAAAATTCTCAAGGGGGTCGAAGGGGTTTCGGTTTGCACCTTCAGCCCGAAGGATGTGGTGCGGCATCCGCTGGTGCAGCGCATCATTGCCGCCTATGACAAGTATGAGCAACGCCGGGAGGCGGACAGCCGTCCGACGAAACCAAAATATACAGAAAGGCAAGTGAAAAAGCATGGATAAAATCAAGGTCAGCATCGAAAACAGACAAAAAGCAGTGAAGATTCCGACGGGAGTGCGGCTGTTGATTCGCCGTTGCTGTCATGCGGTTTTGGAAATGGAAGGCTTCGAAGGCTTCGCCGAGGTGAATGTGACCCTTGTGGACAACGACCAGATTCATGAAATCAATCTGGAACAGCGGAACATTGATATGCCGACGGATGTGCTGTCCTTCCCCCTGGGCGAAAACGGTCAATATGATGTAAATCCGGAAAACGGCCATTTCATGCTGGGAGATGTGGTGATTTCCATGGAGCGTGCTGCCGCGCAGGCGGAGGAATATGGACATTCTCTGCAACGGGAGGTTGGCTATCTGACGGTTCATTCCATGCTGCATTTGCTGGGCTATGACCATGTGGACGGCGGCCTGGAGGCCGTGCGGATGCGGGAAAAGGAAGAAGCGGTGATGACCTCGGTGGGTCTGCCCCGTGGCGGAAGCTATGTGATGAATGAATAAATTGCAAACGGGCGGTTTCCAAGCCGGAGACCGCCCGCTTTCGTGAAAAAGGAGTATGTATGAAGACAAAATCGGCCTTTATCGCCCTTGTGGGGCGTCCCAATGTGGGAAAATCCTCGTTGCTCAACGCGCTGGTCGGGAAAAAGGTGGCTATCGTTTCGGATAAGCCCCAAACCACGCGCACCCGGATTATGGGTGTTGTGACCCGCGCCGAAACCCAGCTGGTTTTTTTGGATACGCCCGGAAACCATAAGCCGCGCACCCGCCTGGGCGATTTCATGGTTCGCTCCATCGGCGAGGCTGTGTCCGGCGTGGATGCGGGGGTGCTGGTGATTGAGCCGCGAGCGCAAATTCGGGAGGAGGAGCAGGCGCTGTTGGAGCAACTGCAAAAGCAGAAAACGCCGATCCTTCTGGCAATCAACAAAATCGACACACTGGAAAATAAGGAGGCTCTGCTGGCGATGATTGAGGCCTGGCGGGAGCGGGCACAATTCGAAGCGATTCTCCCCCTGTCCGCCAAAACGGGAGAGGGGCTTTCCACGCTTCTCTCCGAGCTGAATGACTTTGCCTTCGACAGCCCGCACTTTTTCCCGGACGATGTGTCCAGCGACCAGACGGAGCAGGCGCTGGCCGCGGAGGTGATTCGGGAAAAGATGCTGTTGCTTCTGCGCCAGGAAATTCCCCATGGAATCGCCGTGGCGATTGAGCGCATGGGCGAGCGAGAAACGGAAAAGGGGTCGATTTTGGATATTGACGCCTATATTTATTGTGAGCGGGACAGCCACAAGGGCATGGTCATCGGCAAAAAAGGCGCGATGCTGAAGGAAATTGCCTCTCAGGCGCGTCTGGAGCTGGAGCAGCTCTTCGACACCCGCGTCAATTTGCAATGCTGGGTCAAGGTGAAGGAGGATTGGCGCAATCGCCAGGGCTTTTTGAACGGACTGGGCTATAAGCTGAACTGACGGCTGAAAAACGCGGCAAAGCCAGAATTTGCCGGCGGGATGCTGTCCGTCTCCGGGCACACTAACGGAGAGAGGAGCGTGGACAGCATGGACGAGGAGCAGCAGCTTTGGCAAAAGTTTTTGCACAGCGGTCGGGTGGTGGATTATTTGCGCTATCGGGGGCTTTCGGTGCCCGGAGCGACCGCTGCGGTGGAAGGAGAGAAGCCGGATGGCCGGGGAGACAAAACAGCATTTGATAACCGAGGGACTGGTTCTGCGGGAATATCCCACGGTGGCGGAGAATGACCGGTTCGTGGCGATTTTGACGCGGGAGCGGGGGCTTTTGCGCGCCAGCGCCCGCGGCGCGAAGCGCATCAACAGCCGCTCCGGCGCCGGAACACAGCCTTTGTGCTTCGCCCGGTTTCATCTGATTCCCGGACGGGATAAATATATCGTGGAGGATGCACAGCCCATCGAGCTGTTTTTTCCTCTGCGCCGAGATGTGGAGCGGCTGGCGCTGGCGCAATATTTTTGCGAGCTTTGCCTGCACATGACGCCCACAGACGCGCCGGCGGAGGAGCATTTGCGGCTGTTGCTCAACGGCCTGCACTATCTCGCCGGCGGTCAGAAGGAGCCGGCGCTTGTGAAGGCGGTTGTGGAAGGGCGTCTTCTGTGCTTGGAGGGATATATGCCGGAGTTGACTGGTTGTTGCCGCTGCGGCAACGGAGAAGGACCTTTTTCCTTCTCCCCGGCGGAGGGAACTCTGTTTTGTGTCGCCTGTCCGCCGCCGGCGGATGGGCTGGCGGTGACGCCGGGGATGCTGGCGGCTCTGCGGCATATTCTGTACGGCGTGTTTGATCGCTGCTTCGCCTTTTTTCTTCCGGCGGAGGAGCTTTCCCGGCTGGCGGAGCTGACCGAGCGTTTTTTGTTGCAGCAGGTGCCGCGCCGCTATGCTACGCTGGATTTTTATCATTCGCTTACATAAAACAGGAGAGATTGTATGCAACGGGATTTTCTGGCTCTGGAATTGGAAAAAATACTGGATTTGCTGGCGGGGGAGACCGGCTGTGAGGACGCAGCCCGTCTGGCGCGGGAGTTGCGTCCTCGGACGGAGCTGGCGCTGGTGGAGCGGCTGGTGGAGGAGACGGACGCCGCCTGTCGGCTGACGGCCGCCTTCGGTAGTCCCTCCTTCGGGCGCATGACCAATGTGACCAACGCTCTGCGCCGGGCGGAGGCGGGTGCCTGTCTGTCGCTGGCGGAGTTCTTGCGGCTGGCCGAAACCCTGCGAGTGATTCGCTCGCTGAAGGAATGGCGGGCGCATTGCGAGGGCGTTTCGACGGTACTGGATGACCGATTTTCCGTGCTTGTGTCAAACAAATATCTGGAGGATAAAATCAACGCTACCGTTCTTGGCGAGGAGGAGATTGCCGACGACGCGTCGCCGGAGCTGCGGGAAATCCGGCGAAAAATGAAGGCGGCCTCGGCGCGGGTGCGGGAACGGCTGGATCAGCTGATTCATTCCGCCGCCTATCAAAAGGCTTTGCAGGATCCGATTGTCACCATTCGCGGCGGGCGCTTCGTGGTGCCGGTAAAGGCGGAGCATCGGGGCGAAATCGCCGGGCTTGTGCATGACACCTCCGCCTCCGGCGCGACGGTGTTCGTGGAGCCGATGGGGGTCGTGGAGGCGAACAACGAGCTGCGGGTGCTGACCTCCCGCGAGGAGGCGGAAATCGAGCGGATTCTCCGGGAGCTGTCGGCAGAGGCGGGAACCTTCGCCACCGCGATTATCGCCGATTATGAAATCGTCGTGGAGCTGAATTTGATTTTTGCGAAGGCGCGTCTGGCCCACCGGATGGGAGCGATGAAGCCCGCCTTGTCCGATGACGGCCATACGGTGTTGCACAAAGCGCGCCATCCGCTGATTGATGCGAAGCGGGTGGTGCCGGTGGATGTGGAGCTGGGCGGCGAATTCGACACGCTGGTGATCACCGGACCGAACACGGGCGGAAAAACCGTGACGCTGAAGACGCTGGGGCTGTTAACGCTGATGACCATGTGCGGCTTGCTTGTGCCGGTGAGCGATGGAAGCCGCGTTTCGGTGTTCGACCGGGTGCTGGTGGACATCGGAGACGAGCAGTCCATCGAGCAGTCGCTCTCCACCTTTTCGGCGCACATGACGAATGTGATTCGCATTTTGAAGCAGACGGACGGGCACAGTCTGGTGCTATTGGATGAGCTGGGCGCCGGCACAGACCCGGTGGAGGGCGCGGCGCTGGCGGTGGCGATTTTGGAACAGCTTCGCCGGCGGGGAGCGCGTATCGGTGCGACCACGCACTATGCGGAGCTGAAGGCCTATGCCATCCACACAGTTGGCGTAGAAAACGCCAGCTGTGAGTTCGATGTGGCCTCTCTGCGGCCAACCTATCGGCTGCTCATCGGTGTGCCCGGCCGCTCCAATGCCTTTGCCATCACCGAGCGCTTGGGAATGGATAGAACGATTGTGGACGAGGCGCGGGCGCTGGTGTCCGGCGACGACCAGCGTCTGGAGGAGGTTGTGGCCCGGCTGGATAACCGCCGCCGAGAGTTAGAGGAGCAGCTGCGCCGCACGGCGGACGCCGAGCAACGCTCTCGCCGGGCGGCGGAACAGGCAGAGGAAAAGCTGCGTGACATCGAGGAACGCCGCCAGAAGGAAATCGAGGAGGGACGCCGTCAGGCGCGCCAAATCGTGGACAAAACCCGTTCCATGGCGGATCAGCTTATGACGGAGCTGGAAGCCCTTCGCCGGGAAAGGGAATCCACAGCTTTCGCCGAAAAAACCCGTCAGGCGCGCGGCCAGCTACGGGCGCAGCTGCGCCAGATGGAGGAGACGGCGGACCCGGTGGAGAAGCGTTCCGCGCCGGCGGCGACGCCGTTGCAGGAGGTGCATCTCGGCGACCGGGTACAGCTGGCGGACATGGGGCTGGAGGCCACCGTCACCAAGCTCCCGGATCGCAACGGAATGGTGGAGGTGCAGGCGGGGGCGATACGCACCCGCACACCGCTGGCGAATTTGCGGCTGTATACCTCCCGCCGTGCCGAGAAAAAGGGGCGGACGGTGACGCCTGCGGCGGCGCGTCCGTCGGGGCTGGAATCCCGCATGGCTCGGTCGGTGGAAACTGATTTGGATTTGCGGGGACAAACCGTCGAGGAGGCTCTGCTGGCGGTAGACCGTTTTCTGGATAATGCGGTGATGTGCGGATTGGAGCGGGTGACGGTGATTCACGGAAAGGGCACTGGTACGCTGCGGGCAGCGGTGCAACAGCACCTCAAGGGACATCGCCAGGTGAAGGGCTTTCGGCTGGGAGTATACGGCGAAGGTGAAAACGGCGTCACGGTTGTGGAGCTGAAATAAAAGAAAAGCGAAAAAGTGGACAGTGACTTTCGAAAAAGTCACCGTCCACTTTGCGGTATAGGGGGTTATTTGAGAAGGGCTACATTGTCCGGGCCGAGGGTGCGGCGCAGCTCCTCCAACAGCACCGGCTGGGGGTCTATCCACCAATCGGCGGGGGTGCGCACCAGCTTTCCGGTGTCCTCGAAGCGCAGATACACCGGCGTTTCCCCTTCGAAAACCTGCAAAAGTCGCTGGGTGCGGCGATAGAGCAGACCCCTATTTTCCGGCAGGCGCAGATACAGCCCCGGATGGGCGGCGGTTCGGGCGGGGGGCGCTTGCTCCGTGGAAACGGCGGAGGATGCGGGTTCGACCCGCTCGCACAACAGCTTCGCGCCCCGCTCCTCCTGGATGTCCAGGCGGCCGTGAATGAGAAAAGCCTGTCCTCCTTGCAGAAAGCTCTCATATTGAGCCAGCTGCTTCGGAAACAGCACACCCTCAACGGAGCCGAACAAATCCTCCAGCTGGAGGGCGGCCATGCGGGCGCCGGATTTGGTTTGCTGTATGCGCACCGAGCCGATGAGGCACAAAAGGCGCACTTGCGCCCCGTCCCGATAGGCGCCGGTTTCCTCCTCAACGGCGGTGTGGATGCGATCCAGCCGATCCAGATGCATAGCCTTATAGTGGGCGGCATAGGGGGTTAGCGGATGGCCGGAAAGATACATCCCGGTGGCCTCTTTTTCCATTTGCAGGCGCTCGTTGAAGGAAAGCTCCGGAAGCTCCGGAACGGGGATGGGAACTTCTCCCTGCTCCTCTGCTCCGTCGAAAAAGCCCATTTGTCCCTCCACCAGTGAACGCCCCTGGCTGTCCAGCTGGTCGAGAATAAGGGGTGCCATCTGGAGCATCTGGCGGCGGTTGAGGCCGAGGCCGTCCAGCGCGCCGCAACGGATGAGACTGTCCACGCCGGGGCGGTTGAATTCCCGCTGGCCGCTGAGCCGTCTGCAAAAGCTGTAAAAGCCGGTATAGGGGCCGCCCTTTTCCCGCTCGCGGGTGAGTGCGTCCACAAAGCCCTGGCCGATGTTTTTCACCGACAGGAGGCCGAAGCGAATATGGTCGCCGGCGACTTGAAAATCGGCGCCGCTTTCGTTGACGGTGGGCGGGAGCACGGAAATCCCCATCCGCTCGCTTTCGCGGATATAGGTGATCACCTGACTGCTACCGAAAACGCTGGTCAGCAGGGCGGCCATATATTCTTTGGGATACAGACATTTGAGATAGGCCGTCTGATAGGCCACAAGGGCGTAGGCGGCGGCGTGGGATTTGTTGAAGGCATAGGAGGCGAAGGCGGACATTTCGTTAAAAATGGCATCGGCCGTTTTTAACGGAACGCCCCGGCGCACACAGCCTTCCACCAGCACTTTTCCCTGTTCATCCAACAGACCGTGGATGAACACAGAACGCTCCTGTTCCATCACATCGTGCTTCTTTTTCGCCATGGCGCGGCGCACCAGGTCGGCGCGGCCGAGCGAATAGCCCGCCAGCGCCCGGAACACCTGCATCACCTGCTCCTGATAGACGATACAGCCATAGGTGACCTCCAAAATCGGCTTGAGCAGGGGATGGGCGTATTGAATACGCTCCGGGTGGCGGCTGTTTTCGATATAGCGGGGGATGGAGTCCATCGGGCCGGGGCGGTATAGAGAAATGACCGCAATCAAATCCTCGAAGCGGGTGGGGTGCAGCTGCATGAGCACCCGTTTCAGGCCGCCGGATTCCATTTGGAACACGCCGTCGCTTTGGCCGGCGGCCAGCATGGAATATACCCGTGGCTCGTCCAGCGGGATGGTCTGTACATCGAAAAGAGGGGAGTGGGCGCGAATCATGCGCTGGGCGTCGGCGATCACTGTCAGGTTGCGCAGACCGAGAAAATCCATTTTCAGAATTCCCAGCTCCTCCAAATTATGCATGGGATACTGGGTGGCAACGGCGTCCCGATTCATGCACAGGGGCACGAAATCGCTCACCGGCTGGGGGGCAATCACCACGCCGGCGGCATGGGTGGAAGCGTTGCGGGGCATCCCCTCCACCTTTTTGGCCATTTTCAAAAGCTGGTTCACCTGGGGGTCCTGCTCCGCCAGTTCCCGCAGCTTCGGCGTGGTTTCCAGCGCCTTTTCCAGCGTCATGTCCAGCGCCCGCGGAATCAGCTTCGCCACCCGGTCGCCGGTGGCATAGGGAAGCCCCATGGCGCGGGCCACATCCCGCACGGCGGCTCTGGCGGCCATGGTGACGAAGGTGACGATTTGCGCCACTCGGTCGGCGCCGTATTTTTCGATGACATAGTCGATGACCCGCTGGCGCTTTTCGGTGCAGAAATCCACATCGAAATCCGGCATGCTCACGCGCTCCGGGTTGAGAAAGCGCTCGAAAAGCAGGTCATATTGCAACGGGTCGATTTGGGTGATGCCCAGGCAATAGGCACAAAGACTGCCGGCACCGCTTCCCCGTCCAGGGCCGACCGGAATGTCATGGGTTTTCGCATAGTGCACATAATCGGCCACAATCAGAAAATAATCCGCATAGCCCATGTGTTGGATGACCGACAGCTCATATTCCAGCCGTTCGACCGTCTCTTTTGGCGGATTTTCTCCGTATAGGCGGGTCATTCCCTGGCGGCAGAGTGTTTTCAGGTAGCGGTTGCTGTCGCCGCCGGGGGCATCGAAGGTGGGAAGTTTCAACTGGCCGAATTCCAGCTCCACCCGACAGCGCTCGGCGATTTTTTTCGTGTTTTTCAGCGCTTCGGGATGGGCGGGGAACAGGGCGGCCATTTCGTCGCCGGATTTGAGATAGAATTCCTCGGTTTCGAAGCAAAGGGGGCTTGGCTCTTGGAGGGTGGTGGCGGTTTGGATACAACAGAGCACCCGTTGCATGAGCGCGTCCTCCCGCGTGAGATAATGCACATCGTTCGTGCACACCAGCGGCAGGCCGATTTCCGCAGACAGCCGGAGAAGACCGTCGTTGACGGTCTTTTGCTCCGGCATGGCTTGGCCGTCGCCGTCATGGTCTTGCAGCTCAAGATAAAAATGCTCCTCGCCGAAAAGCGTCGCATACCACCGGGCGGTGGCGCGGGCGGCAGAAAAATCTCCCCGCAAAATCAGCTGGGGGATTTCGCCGGCCAAGCAGGCGGAAAGGGCGATCAGTCCCTCATGATGCTGTTCGAGCAGCTCCCGATCGATGCGGGGGCGGATATAAAACCCCTCGGTCCAGGCGGCGGACACCAGCTTTACAAGGTTTTGATAGCCGGTGTTGTTTTCGCACAGGAGCACAAGGTGGTAATACCGGCTGTCTGTGCCGTGTACCTTATCTAGGCGGGAGCGGGCGGCCACATACACCTCGCATCCGAGAATGGGGCGAATTCCCTGTCGCTGACATTCTTTATAAAAATCCACGACGCCATACATGACGCCGTGGTCGGTGATGGCAACGGCGGTTTGGCCGAGGGCCTTGGCGCGTTGCACCAAGGCCGGAATACGGCAGGCGCCGTCCAGCAGACTGTATTCGCTGTGCACATGCAAATGAACAAAATCGGTCATGAAGGCGCCATCCTTTCGTTGCGTTATTCGGTTTCGCTTTGCTCCTCCGCCAGCGTCAGCAGACGCTGGAGACGGTGGTTGACCCCGCTGCGAGATAGGGGCGGCTCCAACGCCTCGCCCAGCTCTCGCAGGGAAAGGTCAGGATGCTCCATCCGTAACCGGGCCAACTCCTGAAGCTGGGGAGAAAGCTCTCTCAAACGGCCGCTTTCCTCCAGCCGGCGCAGGGCTCCAATTTGCGTGGCGGCGGCGGCAACGGTCTTGTCAATGTTGGCGCTGTCGCAGTTCATGCGACGGTTAGCCTCGTTGCGGATGCTTTTCACCATTTTCACATTCATCATTTCGAGGGAGCCGCGGCAGGCGCCCAAATAGGTCAGGCAGTCCTCGATGCGGCCGCTCTCCTTGAGATAAATTACATAGCTTCCGGCACGGCTGACGATTTTCGCCGGGAAGCCAACCTCCCGCAGCAGCGCCGCCAAATCCCGGCTGAAATTATAATGGGGAACGCAGAATTCCAAATGATAATCTCGCGCCGGGTCGGTCACCGCACCGCAGGTGAGAAAGGCGCCCTTCAAATAGGCGCGGGCGCAGTCCTCGCAATCCAGCACCGCCCGGTTGAGTCGCAGGGACACTGCCGTATGACCATGGCCGAAGCGTTCCAGAATCTTTTTCCGCTCCTCCGGCTGCGGAAAGGAGCGGGTATATAGGCGGGTGCGCCGTTGCAGCTCACCGGAGAGCGGCGGGGCGCATTGGCAAATGCGGGGTATTAGATGGGCGTATAGCCCGGCCACCTCGGGAAGCTCGGTTTGCAGAGAAATATCCCCTCTGGAAAAGGCGTGCCCACATTCCAGCATCCCATAGGCCAGCGCTCCGCGACAGCAAAGCTTGTCTGGAAGCTGGGCGGCAAGCTCTTTTTTAACATCAGCGGAAAACGACATAGCCTCACTCCTTTTTCGGGTTATGGTTGCTTTTCCGGCTCGTCAAACGCGCCGACAAGGCGCACCTCCGGAACAAGCTCCACCTGTTTCATATTGTGAACGGTGGCTTGGGCATAGCGGCAAAGCGCCATCACCTGGGCGGCGGTGGCTTTTCCGCGGTTGACTACAAAGCCGGCGTGCTTTTCGCTGATTTGGGCGTCGCCGACGCGATATCCCTTTAGCCCACATTCATCCAGCAGGGCGGCGGCGAAATATCCCTCCGGGCGCTTAAAAAAGCTGCCGGCGCTGGGATATTCCAACGGTTGCTTTTCCCGCCGCCGCAGGCTCAGCTCCTTCATGCGCCCGCCGATGTCTTCCGCGGGCGCGGGGGTCAGCCGGAAGGTGACCTCCAAAATTAGCTCCTGCTCCCGGGGCAACTGGTCGGAAAAGCGGCTGTGCCGATAGGCCAGCGCCAGCTGCTCCGCAGAATAGCTGCGCAGCTCTCCGGTCGGGGAGAGGGCGGTGGCCTCGGTCACCACATCGGCCATTTCGCCGCCATAGGCGCCCGCATTCATGAACAGCGCGCCGCCCACTGTGCCGGGAATTCCGAAGGCGAACTCCAGCCCGGAAAGCCCCCGATCCCGTGCGAATAGGCAGAGCCTTTGCAGGGAGAGGCCGGCGGGACAGGAAACCAGCGTTTCCGCACGCAGGGTCGGCTCCGCCTTGCCGTCCAGGCGCAGAACAACGCCGGGAAAGCCGCTGTCGCTGACCAAAAGGTTTGAGCCGTTTCCCAGCAAAAGAACAGGAAGCCCCTCCTTGTGACAGAGGGGCAGAATTTCCTGTGCCGCCTGGGCATCCGGAAGCTGTAGAAGCAGGCGCGCCGGGCCGCCGATGCGAAAGGTGGTGGCGGCGGCCATGGGGGCGTTGGGAAAAACCGAACAGCCCAGCCGCTTTGCAACCTCGGTGATATGCGTCAGCGTCATGTTGTGGCCTCCTGACAGGTTCATTTCTGGCAACCGAGATAGGCGGCGCCGATGATGCCGGCGTCGTTGCCCAGCTGGGCGGCACAAATCATGGTCTGGCTCTTGCTGTATTGGCTATAGCGCTCGCCCTCCACATAGGTGCGCAAGGGCTTCATCAGCGTGTCGCCCTCGTTGCAGATGCCGCCGCCGACGCACAGAACCTCCGGCTGGAAAATGTTGATCATGTTCGTGAGGCCGCAGGCGATATAGCGGATATACTGATCCACCACGGCGGCGCCGGCTTCATCCTCCTGACGCATGGCGTCGAAGGCGGTGCGGCCGTTCACCTGGTCAAGATTGCCGGCGATGGCCCACATTTTGCTGTCGGGATGCGCCTCCATGGCGCGGCGGGTCTGTCGGATGAGGGCGGTGGCGGAGGCGTAGGCCTCCCAGCAGCCCTTGCGGCCGCAGGAGCAGGGCTCGCCGTCCACGACGATGACCGTGTGGCCCAGCTCCGCACCGGCGAAATTATGACCGGCGACGATTTTTCCGTCGATGATGACGCCGCCGCCCACGCCGGTGCCCAGCGTGATACAGACGCAGCTGCTTTTTCCCTTCGCCGCGCCGGCGACCAGCTCGCCATAGGCGGCGGCGTTGGCGTCGTTTTCGACGCTCACCGGCTTGTGCAGACGCTCCTCCAGGAACGCCCGCATGGGCACGCCGACAAAATTCAGATTGTTGGCATATTCCACGATACCCTCGGCGGAGTTGCAGGCGCCGGGAGAGCCGACGCCGATGCCGTCGATGTCCTCCATGGTCAGCCCGGCGGCGGCCACAGCCTCCCGGCAAACAGCGGCCATGTCTTCCATGATTTCCTCCGCGGGGCGGGGCATGGCGGTTTTGCGCTTGGCGGTGGCGACGATTTGATAGTCTGCGTTGACGACGCCGGCCACGATGTTGGTGCCGCCGAGGTCGATTCCGATTCTGTACATAGTGTTTTTCCTCCTTGATATTGACGGTTTACGGTTTTTAACTTAATAGCTTAATAGCTGTCCCATTCGGACTGGCTTCCGGAGGGAAGCCCGGTTTCTTCGGTCATGCCCAGCTTGTGCATTAGCTCCTGGGCGGCGTTATAGCCCATTTTTTTCTGGCGGTTGGACATAGCGGCCACCTCGATGATGACGGCCAGATTTCGTCCCGGCTTCACCGGAATGGTCAGCGCCGGCACCTGATTTCCGAGAATTTCCATGGTTTGCCAGTCGGTGCCCATGCGGTCATACACCTTTTCGGTGTCCCACGGCTCCAGTTGAATCACCATGTCAATTTTTTCGGTCGTTTTGATGGCGCCGATGCCGAAGATGCGCCGCACATTGACGATTCCGATGCCGCGAAGCTCGATGAAATGGCGGATGTTCGCCGGCGCAGAGCCGACCAGTGTTTTCGCGGACACTCGGCGAATTTCCACCGCGTCATCGGCGATGAGCCGGTGTCCCCGCTTGAGAAGCTCGACGGCGGTTTCGCTTTTTCCGATGCCGCTGTCGCCCAGCAGAAGCACGCCCTCGCCATGCACCTCCACCAGCACGCCATGACGGGTGATGCGGGGGGCCATTTCCACATTCAAATAGGCGATGAGCGCCGACATGAGGGCGGAGGTGGCCTCCTTGCTGTGGAGCAGGGGAACGCCGTTTTTCCGGCAGGCCTGCTCCAGCTCCGGCAAAATCGGAAGGTCGCGGGTCACGATGACCGCCGGGGGATGATAGGCTATCAACTCGTTAATATGGCTTTCCCGCAGGTCAGCCGGCAGATTATCCAGAAAGCCACATTCGTTCTTTCCCATGATTTGGATGCGGTCGCTGTCGAAAAAGTCGAAATAGCCGCTCAGCGCCAGTCCGGGACGGTTCACATCGCAGGAAATCACCCGCAGCTCCTCCGGCGAATCGGGCATATACACCGTCTCGAGCCCCATCTCGCGAATGACGGAGGAGAGAAGGACGCTGTAAGCTTGCTTTGGCACAAGAATCCCTCCTGTTTATCCATTGTTCGGTTTGTTATCATTTTATCATATTTTTCCCCGCTTGGAAAGGGGATAAAGACATTTTCTTTTTATAGTTTGATGGAAGCCGGCTCAAATATAGCCGTTTTCCAGCTTGATAATCGCCTGCAGATTTTTGTTGGCGGCTCGAATTCGACGGCGCAGCTCATCGGCCAGCTCCGATTGCTTCGGCATATCGAAGGGAACGGTGACATCGAAAATCAAATTTGTCTGTTCGGTGCCCGGAACCGTGCGGAAATCGTGCAGACTCAGGCGGGAGTCCAGCTCATGCAAAATGCCCTCGGCCAGCGCTTTATAGGCGGCCGTGTCTGCGTCGAGTGTGGAAACCGGGTCCATGTGGATACAGCTGACGATGCGGAATTTTTCCATCAGCTCCTGTTCGATGCGATCCACGATTTCGTGGCTCACAAGGATGTCCTGGGTGGCGGGCACCTCTGCGTGCAGGGAGGCGATAACCCGTCCGGGGCCATAGTCATGGAGGATGAGGTCGTGAATCCCTACGATTCCCTCATGGCTCAGCACGGTTTCCTCCAGCGCCTGCACAAGCTCCGGATCCGGGCGCTGTCCCAGCAGGGGAGACACCGTTTCCCGGATGATGGAAAACCCGGACCAAATCACAAACAGCGCCACTGCAAGACCTACATAGCCGTCCAGACTCCAGCCGGTGCGCCAGCTCACCAGAGAGGAAACCAGCACAAGCCCGGTGCACAGCACATCGTTGCGGCTGTCCACGCCGGAGGCGAGAAGGGCATCGGAGCGAATGGTTCGGCCGATGCGCCGATAGAACAAGCTCATCCAGAGCTTGACGGCGATGGAGCCGGCGAGAATGAGCACGGTGAGCAGGCTGAAATCGGCTGCCGCGGGATGGCAAATTTTGTCGATGGCGGAGCTGACCAACTCAAATCCGGCGAGGATGATCAAAACGGCGACGCCGAGAGCGGACAGATATTCCATGCGGCCGTGGCCGAAGGGATGGTCCTTGTCGGCCGGGCGGGCGGCCAGCTTGAAGCCGAAGAAGGTGACAACCACCGAGCCGCCGTCGGACAGGTTGTTGAAGGCGTCGGCGACGATGGCGAGGCTTCCGGCCAGCCATCCGGCGACGAGCTTCACCGAAAATAACAGCAGGTTGCAAACCAGCCCCGCGACGCTGGCCAGCCGGCCATAGGCATAGCGCGCGTCGGCCGGCGGCGTTTCATTGCCCGTTGGATGCACGAACACACGGATGAGAAGCTTTGTCAGCAAAAACGGTCACACCTTTCGGTTATAAATCCCGTGGAGATAATGGGCGACGCCGTCCTCATCGTTGCTTCCGATTTGGGCGTCGGCGGCGTGCGCCGCCTCTGGGGTGGCGTTGCGCACGCACAGGGCAAAGTCCGCGGTGCGGAACAGGGGAACATCGTTGCGGTTGTCGCCGAAGGCGACGACCCGACGGGCGCCGATGCGCCGCCGCAGACGCTCCACTCCCTGGTCCTTTCCGGAATCCTCCCGGCTGATTTCCAAAAACCAGGTGTCCTTCTGATAGGTGTCCGGATAGAGGTCGATGCGAATTCCCGGGATTTCCTCCAGCCGCTCTCGCAGGGCGATTTGTTCCTGATGGCTTCCCTGACAGCTGAAAAAAAGCGCTGGGGTGCTTTTCAACTGGTTGACATGGTGGAAAAACTGGGGGAAGGTGCGCCCATCCGGCGCGGTGCGCCGGGTGAAGGCCTCCTCGGCGGGAGAAAGCTTCGAATAGAAGACATGCACCTCGTTGCGCCGCCGGCGGAAGAGCATGGGGCTACGCCCGAAGGAGCGGAAAACCGCAAGGATTTTTTCCACGGTTTCCGCCTTCATTTCGCAGGCGTGCAGAATACGCTTTCGGCCGGGGTCATACAGAAGGGCGCCGCCCATGAGCACCACCGGCAAACGAAAATGGATATGGAAAAGAGAAACCAGCTCCACCCCTACAAGTCCGCGAGCGGTGGCAACAGAAATGCGCATCCCGCGGGCGATGAGCCGGTTGAGGGTGTCCACGGTATAGGGGGAGAGGGTACCGTCGCTGCGCAGCAGCGTGCCGTCCAAATCGGCCACATACAGAGTGCGACAGCTGCGCTCCACCGCGCGGAAAACAAACTGGAAATAGGCGGAGCCATAATGGTGAAACTTTCGCCGACGGATAAGCTCCAGCAGTTCCTCTACGGTGACCCAGCGCGCCTCCGCCACCTCCTCCTGCTGCAGCTTCAGCGTGTCCGGATCGATGTCCCGATAGAGCACCCAGACATCGGTGAAGGAGTTGCGCCGCCGCATTCGGCCGCCATAGTATAGCTCCCCCGGAACGGTGCGCAGACCCAGCTCCTCAAAAAGCTCCCGCCGGGCGGCGCTTTCGCTGTCCTCTCCGGCGATGGCGCTTCCGCTGTTGGCGGCCCAGACGCCGGGCATCAGCCGCAGATGGTCAGCGCGCCGCTGGATGAGCAGTCGGCCCTTGGAGTCCACAATCCAGATGTGCTCCACCAGATGATATTGTCCCTCTCGCAGCATTTCTCCGCGGGAGATGGTGCGGCCGGTGGGTTGCCCTTTTTCGTCCAGCAAATCCCAATATTCCATATGCCGCCTCCTTTTCTGTTATGCGTTTTTTCTATTCTACCCTGTGAAGGGGAAAATGTCCAGCCCTTTCCGCAAAAATGTCAAAATTACGGCGCTATAGAATGAAAAAGACGGCTTTCCGCGATGGAAAACCGTCTTTTTCGTATGGGATGACGGGAAATGCGATGGGTTTTATCCGTGTGTAAATTTCAAAATTGTCGCAGAGGTAATAAATGAAAACAATCATTCATTCTTCATCAGCGCCAGCGACTTCATTATTCACTGTTCATTGAAAACCCTGTCGAATGAATAAGGAAAATTGAATAGTACAAAAAGGAAACCCTGTCGTTTTCATCGACAGGGTTTCCTTTTTGGTGGAAGTTGATGTCCCAAATCCGAACCCACCGTGTTCGGATTATACTCTAATGGTGGACCGTCACCAGCCAAAAACAAATTTTTTGTTTTGCCGTCGTTTTCCT
>CAZSTR010000027.1:0-21711 GCA_964609975.1 uncultured Ruminococcus sp.
CTCTCCATAAGGCCCCGCCGCGGCGTGGCCGGAAAGGACAAAGCCCACCAACTGTCCTCGCTGTATCCGGAAACAGACTTGAATCATTTCAATCAGGCGTTAATGGTGTCAATCTGCACCTTCGTATAGGGCTGACGATGGCCCAGCTTACGAGAGCTGCCCTTCTTGGGCTTGTAGGTGAAGACCGTGATTTTTTTGCTCTTGCCGTTTTTGAGCACATGAGCGGTGACATTGGCACCCTCCACATAAGGGGCACCGACCTTCAGCTCAGCGTCATCCTGCAGAGCGATCACCTTGTCGAAGGTGACGGAGGCTTCCTCGGCAGCATCCAGCTTCTCAATGTACAGAGTGTCTCCGCTCTGCACCTTGTACTGCTTGCCGCCCGTTTCAATAATCGCGTACATAGGCTTACCTGCCTTTTCTCTAGACTCGCTGTGCGGGGCGGAGCATTGTCTCTTTCGCCCGAACCGAGCGCCCAACACAAGCGGCAACGGCTATTGTAACACGAAACGCGACGCTTGTCAACGCGTTTTTTCGATTTTGTTGGCGAAACAGGAAAAACTTCTGTTCTATTACAATAGAATCGGCTTTTCGCGACGCTTTTTCCTGAAAAAACGTGATTTTTTGAAAAAAGTCCTTGACTTTGGCGAAAAGCTGTGCTACAATGCACCCATCACATCGAAACAGGCAACGATGAGGAGAGTACACCCTGAGATATGCCGCAGAGAGCCCCGGCTGGTGGGAAGGGGCGCAAAAGACAGGATGGAAGATGGCCTCGGAGCCTCGCACCGACCGGCTTCGCCGTTAGGCTGCGATGGGAGCGCCCATTACAGCGCCCGGGTATCCGATTTTCGCGTACCGACAGAGGCTTGTGCCGCGAGACACAGGCGAATTAAGGTGGTAACACGTCAGCTATGCTGTCGTCCTTAGAGAATAAGGGCGGCAGCTTTTTTGTTGTCGCCAACCGAAAAAGGAGCATCAACATGGACGAAAAACAAACCGCAAAGGAGCTTATCCGCATCGAAAACCTGAGCAAGGTTTTCCATGGCGCCGCCGGCGAAATCGTCGCGCTGAACGACATCAACCTGAGCGTCTATACCGGCGACATTTTCGGCATCATCGGCTTGTCCGGCGCCGGAAAGAGCACCCTAGTGCGTTGCATCAACTATCTGGAGAAGCCCACCGCCGGCCGCGTGGTGGTGGACGGACATGACCTGTCCGCCATGACCCGCCGCCAGCTTCTGGAAACCCGCCAGCAAATCGGCATGATTTTCCAGGGCTTCAATCTACTGGCCCAGCGGGACGCCATCGGCAATGTGTGCTATCCGCTGGAAATCGCCGGTGTGCCCCGCGCCGAGGCCCGCAAACGAGCGGAGGAGCTGTTGCGGCTGGTGGGGCTGGACGACCGAATGCGCGCCTATCCCTCCCAGATGTCCGGTGGTCAAAAGCAACGGGTGGCCATCGCCCGCGCTCTGGCCAACAACCCGAAGGTGCTTCTGTGCGATGAGGCCACCAGCGCGCTGGATCCCACCACCACTCAGGCGATTCTCGACCTGCTGAAGGACATCAATCAAAAGCTGGGGGTCACCGTGGTGGTCATCACCCACGAAATGCGGGTCATCGAACAGATTTGCAACCGGGTGGCGGTCATCGACCAGAGCCACATCGTAGAGCAGGGCGAGGTGCAGGAAATCTTCGTCCGTCCCCAATCGACCATTGCCCGCCAGCTGATTTTCCCCCAGGGGCAAGCCGTGGATTGCAGCGGCGGCACCCAGGCGCTGCGGCTTGTCTTTGACGGAACAGCCGCCTTTGAGCCGGTGGTGGCGAAGATGGTGCTGGAATGTCGCGTGCTGGTGAACATCCTGTATGCCCACACCAAAACGGTGGAGGGAAAAACCTTCGGCCAGATGGTTTTGCGGTTGCCGGAGGATACAGAGGCGGTTCAGCGCATGAAGGCCTATCTGGACGCCCACGGAATTTATTACAAGGAGGAGCCGCTGGATGAATGAGTTTTTTACGACAGCCTTCGGAAACGGGCTGTTGAGTGAATACGGAAACGGCTTGCTGACGACGCTGTATCTGGTGGCGATTTGCACCGTTCTGGCCTATGTCATCGGAATCCCCATCGGCGTGATTCTCTGCATCACCGACCGCAACGGAATTCGCCCCTGCCCGGCGCTGAACAAGGCGCTCGGCCTGGTGGTCAACATTTTTCGCTCGGTTCCCTTCGTCATCCTTCTGGTCATGGCCATGCCGCTGACCAAAGCGATTGTCGGAACGAAGGTGGGCGACACCGCCTTTCTTGTGCCGCTGGTGCTGGCGGCCGCGCCCTTCGTGGCGCGCATGGTGGAATCCTCCCTCAAGGAGGTGGATGTAGGCGTCATCGAGGCGGCCCAGGCCATGGGAAGCTCCAACTGGCAAATCATCTGCAAGGTTCTCCTGCCGGAGGCGAAGCCCTCTCTGCTGGTGGGCGGCGCCATTGCGGTTACCACCATTCTCGGCTATACCCCGCTGGCCACGCTGGTGGGCGGCGGCGGTCTGGGCGCCATCGCCGTGCAATATGGCCTCTATCGTTTCAAGGACGCCATCATGTATGTAGCCTCCATCCTGCTGATTATTCTGGTGCAGATTTTGCAGGAAACCGGTATGCGTTTGGCCAAGAAGACCGACAAGCGTGCCCGCACCTGAGCACGCCCTATAAACACAGTCCGTATAAAAAGCATATATACCATTATTATTTTAAGGAGTTGTTTGTTATGAAAAAATTCGTATCCATCCTGTTCGCTGCCGCTCTGCTGGCGCTTTGCCTCATCGGCTGCGGCAAAAACGACGAAAAGACCATCACCGTCGGCGCCAGCGCCACACCCCACGCCGAAATCCTCGCCCAGGTGAAGGATGTTCTGGCCGAGGAAGGCTACACCCTGGAAATCAAGGTGTATGACGACTATGTGTTGCCCAACACCGCCACCGAAAGTGGTGACCTGGTGGCCAACTATTTCCAGCATCAGCCCTATTTGGACGACTTCAACAAGGAAAACAACACCCACCTGGTGAGCGTGGCCGCGATTCACTATGAGCCCTTTGGCATCTATGCCGGCACCGCCAAGACACTGGCCGACCTGAAGGACGGCGACAAAATCGCCGTGCCCAACGACGGAACCAACGAAGCCCGCGCTCTGCAGCTGCTGGCCGCCCAGGGCCTCATCCAGCTCAAGGAAAACGCTGGCCTGACCGCCACTAAGTTGGACATCGTCAGCAACCCCCACAACTACGAAATCGTGGAGCAGGAAGCGGCCGTGATCCCCACCTGTCTGGACAGCGTGGCCGTGGGCGTCATCAACGGCAACTATGCCATCAATGCCAATCTGCGGGTGAGCGACGCGCTCGCCGTGGAAGACAAGAATTCCGAGGCCGCCCAGACCTATGCCAATGTGCTGGTCGTGAAGGAGGGCAACGAGAACAACGAGGCTGTGCAGGCGCTGGCGAAGGCACTGAAATCCGACAAGGTGAAGTCCTATATCGCCAGCCAGTATGACGGCGCTGTGGTCGCCATGTTCTAAGCTTCGGCTGATATAACCTAAACCAATAAGCTCCACCTCGGAGACGCGCAGTTCAACCGTGCGTCTCCGAGGTGGAGCTGTTTTTTCGTCGCACAAATTCAAGCCTTGATAATCATCTCCGTCACACATGGGCGTTCATCTTTTTTTCTATGGCTTTTAATACCTCGGTAGTACCCACATCCAAATCATACTCTTTTGCATCAACGATAACTGTATGTCCATCTTCACAATCAGGGAATTCAAAGCGATCAAAATTGCCAATGCCTATGAAGCTCAAAATCTGAAAATAGCAGCCTATTTCATTATATGTTGTTTCTTTACTTTTGGATTTAGTCATCTCTATTTCAAGCTTTTCCAACTGTTTGACGAAACCGGAATTTAACAGACCGATTATACCCTATATTTGCGAAAATTTCTGTTACGCCGAAGAAAGCAGCGGCAGAGGAGTGTTTGACTCTCCTGCCGCTGCTGTCCGTTGCGTATAAAATCATTCCCACTCCACCGTGGCCGGCGGTTTTGTGGTGATGTCATAGACAACACGACTGATTTGCGGAACCTCGTTCGTGATACGGTTGCTAACCCGCGCCAACAGCTCATAGGGAATTTTCGCCCAATCGGCGGTCATGAAATCATCCGTGGTCACCGCGCGAATGGCCACCAGCTGTTCATAGGTACGATGGTCCCCCATCACCCCCACGGTGCTAACCCCCGGCAAAACGCAGAAAAACTGCGCCAGCCGGTCGCTATAGCCGCTTTTTTCCATTTCGTCCCGCAAAACCCAATCCGCATCCTGCAAAATCCGCAGCTTTTCGGCGGTGATTTCACCGATAATGCGCACGCCCAAACCGGGGCCGGGGAAGGGCTGACGCCACACCAGCGCCCGCGGAATTCCCAGCTGCTCGCCCACACGGCGCACCTCATCCTTGAACAGGTCGCACAGCGGTTCAATCACGCCGAGAAACTCCACATCCTCAGGCATTTTCACCCGGTTGTGGTGGGTTTTGATGGTGTCCGCATCCCCCTTTCCCGATTCGATGCAATCAGGATAAATTGTGCCCTGGGCGAAAAAGCCCTTTGCGCTTTGCTTGCGAATCTCGTTCCAAAACACCTGATAAAACTCCGTGCCGATGACCCGCCGCTTCTCCTCCGAATCAGAAACACCCCGCAGCTTTTCCAGAAAATGCTGTTGGCAATTCACCCGCACGAACTGCATATCAAAAAGGGAGGTGAAGGTCTGCTCCACAAAGTCGCCCTCGTCCTTGCGCATGAGACCGTGGTCCACAAACACGCAAGTCAACTGTTTCCCCACAGCGCGACTGAGCAGAGCCGCCGCCACAGAGGAATCCACGCCGCCAGACAATCCCAGCACCACCGGCTTGTCGCCGATTTGCTCCCGCAGGCGAGCCACCGTGTCCTCGATGAAGGTTTCCATTCGCCACTGGCCGCTACAGCCGCAAACCCGATAGAGGAAATTCTCCAACAGCTTGTCCCCATACTGGCTATGGGTCACCTCCGGGTGAAACTGAACCGCATACAGCCGCTTGTTGCGGTTTTCCATGGCGGCGATGGGACAGGCCGCCGTGGAGGCGGTGACGGAAAAGCCCACGGGCGCTTTAATCACCCCGTCGGTGTGGCTCATCCACACCACGCTCTCCACGGGAACATCGGCGAACAGCGGCGAGGTGTCGTCCTCCACCCGCAACGAAATCGGGCCATATTCCGACTGCTCCGCCGTTTCCACCACGCCGCCGGCCATCCAGGCGGTGAGCTGACAGCCATAGCAAATGCCCAAAACCGGCACGCCCAGCGACAAAATCGCCGGGTCATAATGGGGCGATGCCGGATCAAACACCGAATTCGGCCCGCCGGTGAATATAATTCCCTTATACGCGGCGACGCGAATTTTCTCCAACGGGGTCGTATACGGCAGAACCTCGGCATATACCTTATGGTCCCGCACCCGGCGGGCAATCAGCTGGTTATACTGACCGCCAAAATCCAACACAAGCACTTTTTCCGTAAAAATTCCCCCAATATATCACAGCAGGCGCATATAATAATACGCCGGCATCGCGGACCAGCCGTGGCAAAGGCTTCCAGCCCCGCCGAAGTCATCGGCACCAACGGCCGTTTCCCAAAAGCTTGTTGCCCCCATGCACAGCATCGAAAGATAGGTCTCGTCTATATCCTCCAAAACCGTGTCACGAAACCGTTCCCGATTTTCCTGCAACAGGGCATCGTAACGAAAGGAATTCATGCTCAGGGTGGTTGGCGTAACCGAAAGCCCCGTGCCCGCCGCCCCATTGGCCAAAAGAATTTTCAATATGGCGCTTTTATCAAGCCCCTCCGTCGCACCGCACAAAATGCAGAGGCTGTTCGTCAGCACGCTGTATGTCTCTTCCGCCGGCTCGGCGAAGGAGGCGAAAAGCCCACTGTCGGAGCGGTAAAAGGTGCGCGCAAGCGCCGTATTCGTCTCCGAGGCCATGCGCCGATAGCGGTCTGCATCCGCCGGCTTATGCAAGGCCTGCGCGATCGCCGCCATGCTGTTCAGCGCCAACGAATAAAATCCGTTCAGCGGCGCCTGCAACCGGCCGGGGGCGTCCCCGGAAAGCCGCTCCGCCCATTCATAAAAGTTCCATTGGCCGTCCGCAAAGCGCGGGACAAGCCCCTGTTCTGCCCGGCGGCTGAACACCGCCAGCAGGCTTTGCAAAAAGCCGTATTTTTCGGCGACAAATTCCCAATCGCCGGAATATTCGCCATATTCACGCATTTGCAGAAAATAAACCAGCGAAAACACCGGAATACAGCAATCGGTTCCGGCCGGATAGCAAAGGCTCAGCAAGCCATCCGGGCGAAGCCCATGGCTGATAAGCTCCAGATTGGCGCGGGCGAACCGCGTTTCGCCGAAAACCGCATAACCGCACAGCATCTGGTTGCGGGAATCCAGCGTATACAGTGCCTGCTCCCGCCAGGGGCAATCCTCATAGTGCTCATGTATACACTGCACGAGGGTGTTCACGCAAACATCGTATATTCTGCGTCGCAGACAATCGCCCTTTTCCAGCCGCCGTGCCTGCACGGGATATCGGGTCTCGCACAGCGACACCGTGGAAAGCTCCGCGCGCTTCGTGGCCAAAAACACCTGCAAATAGCGACCGCCCAGCCGACGGAAGGGATGCAAAAACCGGTTGCGACCGGGCACCGCCCGATACAGACAGGTAAAATCCCGGTCATGGATGGCCGTGCGCACCCGACCGTCCAGCAGATGCTCTCCCCAGCCGACCAGAATTTCGCAAGGCTCCTCCACCGTCACATCTAGGCTCAAAAAGCCCGCCGCCTCGCGGCCGAGATCAAACAGAGCATAAACCCCATCCGCCTGCGCCCCGGCGGACACCGCCGATTCCCAGTTCTTTTCGAAGCCGTGCAGGGACAGACGCGCCCTTTGCATTTTCTGTCCGAAGGTGTCCCCGCCGCAGAGGGTATATTCCCCGGTTTGCACCCGCTTCGCCGCCAGCGGAGCATGAAGCTCCAGCTTCTCCACCGGTCGCAAGACAAGGTCAGGCGAAAAGCCCTCCACTGGGTGCGCCGGCGCAAAAGTGCCCGCCGGGCGACCTGCGTCATAGGCGAAGGAATAGCCCAGTTGAGAGGTGATCCACCTTTCGTTCCGTTGGACATATCCGGCCGACACGCGTCCCAGAATATGCCCACCGGAACGAACAACGGGCACGCCGTCCTCGGTCACACAAAAGAGGACGCCGGCCGGCTTCGCGGTCTGGGTCAAGGTGTCCAGCCCCTGATGCCACACGCGAAGAATGAGCAAGCACTCCCCAACGGGGCAATCCAGCTCCACCGAATCATACACCTTATAGCCCATATAATCGGCATACTGCCCGAAGGCCAGCAGTCGCTCTCCGTCATACAGGGCATAATCCGTGTCACAGCTGATATCCAGCCGATAGACCCTTTGCGGGCGAACCGCCAGCGGGATTTGAAAATCCCGATAGGCATCGGGATGCTCCTCTCCGCACCATATCCATTGGCAATCCGAAAACATAGCTCCGCCTCGCTCTCATCCTGCCACCGGCTTTTGGCCGGTGGCGGCGTGTTTGTTTATCGCCGGATGATGGCTTCCCGCTCCGGGCCGTTGGACACCAGGTCGATGCGATGACCCAGCTCTTTTTCGATGAATTCCACATAGGCCCGCGCCTGCGCCGGAAGCTGGTCGTATTCCAAGATACCCCGGATGTCGCAGTTCCAGCCTTCCAGCACCTTCAGCACCGGCTTCGCCTTTTTCAAACGGGAAGTGGTGGGGAAATCCCTGGTAATTTCGCCGTCGATTTCATAGCCGACGCAAACGGGGATTTCCTTCAAATAGGACAGGCAATCCAGCGCGGTCATCACCACCGTCGTGGCGCCCTGACATTCGATGCCATAGCGGGAGGCCACACAGTCGAACCAGCCCACCCGGCGGGGACGGCCGGTGGTGGCGCCGAATTCGCCCTTGTCGCCGCCGTGGATGCGCAGCTCCTGTGCTTCATCGGGATCCAAAATCTCGCTGACGAATTCGCCGGCGCCCACCGCCGAGGAATACGCCTTCGTGACGGTGATCACTTCTTCGATGGCCATGGGCGGGATACCTGCGCCCACACAGCCATAGCCCGCCAGCGTCGAGGAGGAGGTGACCATGGGATAAATACCGAAATCCGGGTCCTTCAGCGTGCCCAGCTGCCCCTCCAGCAGGATTTTCTTTCCGTCCTTGAGCGCCTGCTGTAAATAGGCGTGGGTATCGGTGACGAAGGGAGCGATGGCCTCCCGATAGCGCAGGCAGGTGTCGAACAGCTCCTGCTCGTCCAGCAGGGGCTTGTGATACACGTGCTCCATCGTCAGGTTCTTCAGCTCGCAGATGCTGTGCAGCTTTTCCTTCAGCGCCGCCTCATCAAAAAGCTCGTTGACCTGGATGCCCCTCTTGGCGAATTTATCGCTGAAGAAGGGGGCGATACCGCTTTTGGTGGAGCCGAAGGCGTTTTTCCCCAGCCGCTCCTCCTCATAGGTGTCCAGCAGAATGTGATAGGGCATCAACAGCTGTGCCCGATCGGAAACCAGCAAATTGGGGTTCAGCCCGGCGGCCTTCACATCCTCCAGCTCATTGCAGAACTTTTCGATGTCCAGCGCCACGCCGTTTCCGATGATGCATGTGGTGTGATCGTAGCAGACACCGCTGGGCATCAGATGGAGCGCGAAGCGTCCATGCTCGTTGATAATCGTGTGGCCGGCATTGGCGCCCCCCTGAAAGCGAATGACAATGTCTGCCTCCTGCGCGAACAGGTCGGTAATTTTTCCCTTTCCCTCATCGCCCCAGTTTGCGCCCACAATTGCTTTAACCATAGAGAACAACTTCCTTTCCTTCGCCCGGCCCTGCGACCCGGCGCAGATATGCTTTTGCAACACCCTGTATTGTAGCATAGATTCGGGTTCAGCACAACCGTTTTTTCACATTTTTCGCGGAAATTCCCCGGTTTTTGCAAATGCACGGCGGTATCAGCTCTCCTCCGCCAGCCGATGCAGGCGCAGAGCTACCACCGTCACATCATCCTGGTGCTCCCCCTGCCCCCGGCGAGCCGCCTGGGCAATGCGCTGTGCCAGCTGCTCCATGGTCTCCTCCGGCGGATGGCAACGCAAAAGCTCCTCCACCGGCGCAATTCCGTCCGTATAGGCGCCGTCGCTGGCCAACAGCAGAATATCCCCATCCGTGAGCCAGTCGCACCCATGCGCCAGCTCCGCCTCCGGCAAAATCCCCGCCGGCAGGGAGCTTTGCTCCAGCCGGGATACGCGCCCCTTCGACAAAAGAAGCGAAGCCGCCGCGCCGGCCTTATAAAAATCCAGCCGTCCAGTAAACCCATCCACCTGCACCACATCCAGCGTCGCCAGGCTCTCCTCACTGCTTTTGGAAATCAGCGCCGCGTTGACGGTGCGCAAAATCCCGGTCGGTCGGAAGCCCGCCTGCCACAGTCGGGAGCACAGCCCCACGGTCATGGCACTGTCCACGCAGGCGCGGGCGCCACTGCCCATGCCGTCGCTGAGCAAAACCGTGAACAGCCCCCGCTGGGCGAAGCGATCCACCGCATCGCCGCACAGACGCTCCCCCGTACAGCACAGCTGGCAAAGGCCGAATTCCACCCGAAAGCGAGGACGCTCGGACAAAACAATGCGCACCCCTTCCCCGCAGGGCGTCACCGCCGGCGGGGCGAAGCGCCGCTCGCACACGACTTCCAGCCGGCGCAGCCAGCGGGAGCGCCCATCGGGGACGGCGTCCCCCAGCGCCAGAATGTTCACCGTCATGCGGTTGCCACCGTCTCGCGTGCACAGCGCCTCCTCCACGGTCAAATCGGCGTCGGCGCAGGCCGCCATCACCTGGGCCGACAGCGCCAAATCCACCTGCTCCGGGTTTTCCAGCTCCTCCGCCAGAGCGGCCAGCAAATCGGTGGTTCCGTCAAACTGCCCTCGCAGAGAATGCTGTAGCTCCTGCAACCGCCGCCAGGCATCCTCCCGCGTCAAATAGCTCTCGAAGGCAGCCGAAAGCGCGTCCCGCACCCGCGCCCGCTGGCGACAGTGACTGTCCAAAAAATTCTCCTCCGATTTTCCTTCCTCCCCGCTCCCTTTTTCCTCCGGTGCGCCGGAAAGTCCACCCAGTAGGGCAGACAGCCCGGCAACGGTCTCCCGCCCGTGCCGTTCCCAGCAAAAGGCGTTCAGCGGGCAGCTTTCACACACCCTCCGGCGCACCTGCTCCACCACGCCCGCTCGACTGGGCGCACCATGGCGGGACAGGCGGTGGGACACCTCCTCCACCGTGTCGGACACCTCCCGCAACGCCTCCGCCGCCACCTGAAGCCGCAGGGTGGTCGCCCGGC
This sequence comes from uncultured Ruminococcus sp., assembly GCA_964609975.1. GTDB lineage: Bacteria > Bacillota > Clostridia > Oscillospirales > Acutalibacteraceae > UBA5905. Next base: position 10,469 of record CAZSTR010000027.1, read on the forward strand.
GCAGGCCCTCGGCGGCGGGAAGCTCCCGGCGGCGCAGAAACAGCCGAGACAACCAACGGTTTTCCCGATGGGGAATCAGACAAAACAGGAGCGCGGCGGCGGAAAGCTCATACAACGACAGCAGCGGATTTTCACTGCTGTCCGCCAGGCTCATCACCCCCGCCGCCAGCACAAAGGCGCCCGCCTGCGCCACCTTCCCGAAGCGAGCGAACAGCCCCGCCAGCAGCCCGCCAAAGGCCAACGCCAGCGCCACCACCGTTTCCCCCGGCCCCGCCAGCGCCGTGCAGGCGCCGAGAATCACCCCGGCGGTGGCACCGCCCATTTCCCGGCCGGAGCGGGCAATCCACAGCACCAAAAGCGCCGCCAGCACCCGCCCCGGCGAAAAGCCGCCGATTTCCAGCGTGGCGGCGGCCATCACCGCCAACGCTCCGGCAATCACAAGTGCGGTCTGCTCCCCACCGCTGATTTGCAGACGCAGGTGCGGCCGCGGGTCAATGGCGCGCCGGGTGAACAGCACAGCGGTATGAAAGAAGCAGGCCGCCCCGGCGGCCACCAGCGCCTCCGCAATCAACAGCAACAGGCGATAGCCGTCCATGCCGGTTTTTCCGAAAAACACCAGCCCCGTGCACAAATCCGCCAGCCCCGCCAGCAATGGCGGCCACAGAGGCTTGTCCCGCCATCCGGGAACCGCAGTCAGCACCCATCGGACGCCGCCCACAACAGCCACCGCCCCGATATACCGCAACGGATACAAGGCTCCCTCCGCCAGCAAATATCCAACCCCCACCGCCCCGGTCATCGGGAACACCCCACTGGAAAAGGCGGCGGCCAGGCTGATGCCGAAGGGAGACAACTCACCATACAGCGTGGCGCGGGGAATCAACACCCCCACCAGGCACCAAAAAAGCGTGACCAGCGCGACCGGGCGGCCGGCGCTCACCGGCGCAGAAGCCGCAGCATTCGTTTTCATAAAATTCCTCCATCCTTTTCGTCCGAGAACGCACAAATTCGTCTCCTTACAGTATAGGACAGGCTCTGCGCCGGAATTGTCGGAAACGGCGGGCAAAAAAAGACGGCTTTCGGCCGAAAAATAGGAAAGCCCCCGGACAAAGGGACATTTTGTCGCCTTTTGTCCGAGGACTGGAAAAAACGGAAAATCATTCCGCCTGTTTTTGCTGTTCCCGCCGATATTCCGACGGGGTTTGGCCGCTGAGGCGCTTGAAAACCCGGTTGAAGTTCCGGATGGTTCCAAAGCCACAGCGACTGCCGATTTCGGTGATGCTGTCCGTTTTCTCCCGCAACAGGCGGCAGGCATCCTCGAACCGGAAAATATGCAAAAACTCGCGGAAATTCATGGAAAAGCACCGATGAAACAGCGCCGAGAAATAATGATATTCATACCCCAGCGCCTCCGCCGTTTGCCGGGCGGTCAGCTCCGCCTCCGGCTCAGCGGTCACATAGGACACCACCCGCTGCACAAAGGTGGGGTCCTGACCGGCAGACAGCACCGCCGCACGCTTGGCACATTCGCCACACACCAGATACAAATAGGCCTTCAACAAAAACCGCTCCGGCGGCTCCTCGAATGCGAACAGACTCCGGGCGAGAAAGGTCTCCGCCTCCGACGAACAGCGAAAGGGCGAAAACACCACCGACCGGTTTTTTCGGGCAAAATCCTGCACATAATCCTCCGAAAAAATTCCAATCCAAATGCGGCCGCCCGGCTCGGTCTGCACCCGGTGCACGGCGCAGGGCGGAATAAGAAAAAGCATATCATCGGCCACCGTCACAGCCGTCCCGTTTACGGTCACGCGACATCCCGCTCCCTGTCCGCGAATCAGCTCGTAGTTGGTATGAAAATGTAGGCCGCTGTCCAGCGTGTCAAAACGGCAGACATCGTAGCTGTAATGCACCTGCGAATTATAGCTCTGATGATAAATCATATCCTGCGCCCCAATCTTAATTTCTGTCTGAAATTGTACAACAATTTTCTTGCTTTGTCAACGAACAACTGCGACAATAGAGCTGTGCCCTCACCCTGTGCCTTCGGCACAACAAAATTCATCAAAAACAGGAAAGAAGGAATCAACATGGCTATTCCGAGACCGGAGCATCCCAACCCGCAGCTGGAGCGGGCCGACTGGGAAAACCTCAACGGCGAATGGGAATTCGAAATCGACAAAAGCAACAGCGGTATGGACCGAAAGCTGTATTTACAGGAGCACCTTTCCGGCCGCATCACCGTCCCCTTCTGCCCGGAAAGCCGGCTGTCCGGTGTGGGCGAAACGGATTTTCTGAATTCTGTCTGGTATAAGCGCACCATCACCGTCCGGGATAAAAATCGTCGGGTGTTTTTGCACATCGGTGCCTGCGATTATCTGACCCATCTGTTTGTGAACGGCAATTATGTGGGCCATCACAAGGGCGGCTACACCGCTTTTTTCTTTGACATCACTGATTTCGTGTCCGAGGGAGAAAACACGCTGGTGATTCACGCCCAGGACGACAACCGCACCGGCCTCCAGCCTCGCGGAAAGCAAAGCGCTGTCTATTATTCCTGCGGATGCGACTATACCCGCACCACCGGCATCTGGCAGACCGTATGGCTGGAATATCGCCCGCAGACCCATATCGAAAGCCTGCGCTATTATCCGGAGGCGGCCAATAGCCGGCTCACCATCCACGCGAAGCTAAAGGGAAGCGAAACACTGACGGCGGTGGCCTATTATGAGGGCCAGGAAATGGGCCGGGCCAGCGTGCACCCGCTGGGCGATCTGGCGGTGCTGACGCTGGATTTAGCCGAAGCCCATCTGTGGGAGCCGGGACACGGCCGCCTGTATGACCTGGAGTTGACCTATGGCGAGGACCGGGTGAAAAGCTATTTCGGCCTGCGCAATGTGTGTCTGGACGGCTACGCCTTCCGCATCAACGGCAAAAGCGTCTTTCAACGCACTGTATTAGACCAGGGCTTCTATCCGGAGGGTATCTATACCGCGCCCACCGACGCCGCCCTGCAAAAGGACATCCGGCTGTCCATGGACGCCGGCTTCAACGGCGCCCGTCTGCACGAAAAGGTGTTCGAGCCGCGCTTCCTGTATCACTGCGACAAAATGGGCTATCTGGTCTGGGGCGAATACGGCAACTGGGGGCTGGATCATACCCAGCTTCATTCCCTGCCCACCTTCCTGCGGGAATGGGAGGAGGCCGTTGAGCGGGACTTCAACCACCCGGCCATCATCGGCTGGTGTCCCTTCAACGAAACCTGGGATCGAGACGGCCGCCAGCAAATCGACGAGGTTCTTGAAATAACCTATCGCACCACGAAGCAAATCGACACCACCCGACCCTGCATCGACACCAGCGGCGGCTTCCATGTGCTGACCGATGTGTTCGACAGCCATGACTATACCCAGAACCCGGAGGAGCTGCGGGAGCACCTGCAGGGCTATCTGGAAAACAACTCCTCCGTTTTCCGTCCCCAGCCCCGGCGTCCCTATGGCGGCGAGGCCATCATGGTCAGCGAATATGGCGGAATTCAGTGGGATGTGGAAAAGGACATCGAAAGCTGGGGCTATGGAAATGCTCCGAAAACGCCGGAGGAATTCCTGGAGCGGTATTGCGCGCTGACAGAAGCAATTCTCGCTTGTCCGCGGGTCTTTGGCTTCTGCTATACCCAGCTGTATGATGTGGAGCAGGAGAAAAACGGTCTCTATACCTATGACCGGCAGGAAAAATTCGACCCGGCGCTGTTCCATGCAATCAACACCCAGCCGGCCGCCATCGAAAAAGAGGACCGAAGCTGAATTTACACCTTAAAAAGGGGAGCAATCACCATGCACATGGTGATTGCTCCCCTTTTTTTCAAAAAAACAGACTTTACTTCGATTTTACACGGGCATGCTTCCGGATTTTACGGCCGGGGGCTACAATAGGACTGTACCCGAAAAAAAGACAAGAAAAAAAGGAGTGCTTAAACATGAAAAAATGGATTTCTGTATGCATGGCCGTGGCTCTGCTCTGCGGAGCGGTCGTCGGTTGCGGAGCAACCTCCGGTGTTTCCACCGACGGCTCCACCTCCATGAGCAAGGTAATCGGCGGACTCAGCGAGTCCTTCGAAAACGACACGGGCATCCCCGTCACCTACAATGCCACCGGCTCCGGCTCCGGAATTCAGGCGGTTTTGGAGGGGCGCTGTGACATCGGTCTCGCTAGCCGCCAGCTGAAGGATGAGGAAAAATCCAAGGGACTGGAAGGAACGGTTTTGGCATACGACGGCATCGCGGTCATCGTGCACCCGGAAAACCCGGTGGCCGATTTGAGCGTGGAAGCCATCGCGAAAATCTACACCGGCGAAATCACCAACTGGAAAGAGGTTGGCGGAAATGACAAAGAAATCGTGCGCATCGGCCGGGAGGCCGGAAGCGGCACGCGGGACGGCTTCGAGGCCGTCACCGACACCGAAGGCAAATGCCAATACCGTCAGGAGCTGGTTTCCACTGGCGATGTCATCACCACCGTCTCCAGCAACCCGGCGGCCATCGGCTATGCCTCCCTCGCCTCGGTGAAGGATACGGTGAAGGCGCTCACCGTTGACGGGGTTCAACCCGGTGAGGAAACCGTCCGCAACGGCAGCTATACCCTCCAGCGTCCCTTCGTGCTTGTCACCAAGGTCAGCACAGCCCTGTCGGAGGACGCCCAGTCGTTTTTCGACTATGCCCTCTCGAAGGACGCCCATGAGGTGATTCGTGCCGCCGGAGCGGTGCCCACCAACTGACATCGGTACACAGAATAAAGGACGGCGACATCCGCTTTTGGGATGCCGCCGTTCCGTCGAGGAGCAAGCTATGAAACGAAAAAACACCATAGAAGCTGTGGTTCACGGGATTTTTTTGCTGCTGGGGCTGATTACCGTCGGCTGTGTTCTGGTGATCACGGTATATCTGATTCTTTCCGGCCTGCCGGCCATCCGGGAAATCGGTCTGTTCCGCTTTCTGCTTGGGAAGGAATGGGCCTCCACCGCCGATGAGCCCCGCTTCGGAATTCTGCCCTTCATCCTCACCAGCGTTTACGGCATGGCCGGCGCGCTGGTGCTCGGTGTGCCCATCGGCTTTTTCACGGCGGTCTACCTGTCGAAAATGGCCAACAAAAGCGTGCGCCGGGCGATGGAAAGCGCGGTCAACCTTTTGGCCGGAATTCCGTCGGTGGTATATGGACTTGTGGGGATGCTTGTGCTGGTTCCGGCCATCCGCCAGCTGTTTCATGTGCCGGACGGGGCCAGCCTGCTGGCGGCCATCATCGTGCTGGCCATCATGATTTTGCCGAACATCATCAAGGTGTCCATCACCGCGCTGGACAGCGTTCCGAAGGAATATGAGGACGCCTCTCTGGCGCTGGGCGCAACCGCCACCGAAACCTATTTTCGCGTATCGGTTCCGGCCGCAAAAAGCGGCATCGCCGCCGCAGTCGTGCTGGGTGTCGGCCGCGCCATCGGCGAGGCGATGGCGGTGATGATGGTGGCGGGGAATGTAGCCAATATGCCCACGCTGTTCGGCAGCGTCCGCTTTTTGACGACGGCGGTGGCCAGCGAGATGTCCTATTCCAGCCCCGGAAGTCTCCAGCGAAACGCGCTGTTTTCCATCGCGCTGGTGCTGTATCTGTTCATCCTGCTGATCAACGCCACGCTGAATTTCTTTTTGAAACGGGAGAAAACGAACTGATATGAACAAAACACGAAAATTTCGCATTGGCCTGTTGCGGATGCTGATGCTGCTTTCGACGACGCTCACGGCGGCGCTGGTGCTGTTTCTGCTGGTCTATGTGTTGGTCAGGGGGGTTCCCCATATCACCTGGGAGCTGTTGTCCACAAAGCCCAGCCATCTAGCCGGACGCATCGGCATTTTGCCGGACATTCTCAACACGCTGTATATCGTGCTGGCGACGCTTGTGCTGGTGCTGCCGTTGGGGGTGGGCGCGGCCGTCTATCTGACGGAATATGCCAAAAGCAGGCGCCTCGTCACCGTCATCGAATACGCCGCCGAAACCCTGTCGGGAATTCCCTCCATCATTTACGGTCTGGTGGGAATGCTGTTGTTTTCCAACAATTTCGGCACCAGCCTGCTGGCGGGTGCGCTCACGCTGGTGATTATGAATTTGCCCACCGTAATGCGCACCACCCAGGAAAGCCTGAAAACCGTCCCTCAAAGCTATCGGGAGGGCGCCTTCGCCCTGGGCGCCGGAAAATGGCGGGTGATTCGCACGGTGGTGCTCCCTGGCTGTGTGGACGGCGTCGTCACCGGCTGTATTCTGTCCGTCGGCCGTATTTTGGGCGAATCGGCGGCGCTGTTGTTCACCGCCGGCTTCGCCCATAGCCTGAACAACATCATCGAAGGGCTTTTCCGCCCCGGTGCCACGCTGACGGTGGCACTGTATGTCTATGCCAAGGAGGAGGGCGAATTCGGTGTTGCCTTCGCCATCGGAGCGATTTTGATGGTGCTCACCCTCGGCATCAATCTGGCCGCCTCATTGGTAGGAAAGCATTTTGCGAAAAGGAGAAGTGTATGAACGAAATCATCACCGCCAGCCAGCTCTGTCTCTGGTATGGCGAAACACAGGCGCTGAAAAGCATTTCCATATGCATCCCGGAAAAGCATATTACCGCGCTGATTGGCCCGTCGGGCTGTGGAAAATCCACCTTTTTGAAAACCCTCAACCGGATGAACGATTTGGTTCCGGGGGTGCGAATTTCCGGCGAGGTCACCTATCGAGGCAAAAACATTTTCGGAAAGGATGTGGACATCAACAGCCTACGTCGGGAAATCGGCATGGTGTTTCAAAAGCCCAATCCCTTCCCTATGAGCATTTATGACAATGTCGCCTATGGCCCCCGCACCCACGGAATCAAAAGCCGCGTTCAGCTGGATGAAATCGTGGAGGAGGCCCTGCGGGATGCGGCGATTTGGGACGAGGTGAAGGACAGACTGAAGAAAAACGCGCTGGGGTTGTCCGGCGGCCAGCAACAACGGTTGTGCATCGCCCGCGCGCTGGCGGTACAGCCCCAGGTTTTGCTCATGGACGAGCCGACCAGCGCCCTCGACCCGATTTCCACCTCCCGGATTGAAGAATTGGCATTGAAATTGAAGCAAAAATACACTATAATAATGGTAACCCATAATATGCAGCAGGCTGTGCGCATTTCGGACAAAACCGCCTTTTTCCTTCTGGGCGAGCTTGTGGAGTTCGGAGATACCGAGACGGTGTTCTCCACGCCGCAGGATCGACGCACCGAGGACTATATCACGGGGAGGTTTGGCTGAGATGAGAAATCACTTTGACGAGCAGCTGGAGCTGCTCAATCAAGAAATGATTCAAATGGGCGCCGCCTGCGAAGGCATCATGGCGCTGGCGACCAAGGCACTGCTGGAGGGCGACATCCGCAAGGCGGAGTCCGCCAAGGAGCAGGGACACCGCATCGACCAGATGGAGCGGGAGATCGAAAGCCTCTGTCTGAAGCTTTTGCTCCAGCAACAGCCGGTGGCAAAGGATTTGCGCGTCATTTCGGCGGCACTGAAAATGATCACCGATTTGGAGCGCATCGGGGACCAAGCAGAGGACATCGCCGAAATCATCGTGTCTCTGGGCGGCCGCACCGGCGCCGAATGTCACGGGATTCGCAAAATGGCCGAGGCCACCATCCAAATGGTGACCGAAAGCATCGAGGCATATGTGCAAAAGGATGTGGAGCGCGCCAGAGAGGTTTGCGCGTATGACGATGTGGTGGACGCGGATTTCGCCGAAATCAAGGCCGCGCTCATCCGCATGATCGCCGAAAACACCGCTGACGGCGAATATGCTCTGGATTTGCTGATGATAGCAAAATATTTCGAACGCATCGGAGACCACGCGGTGAACATCGCCGAATGGGTGGAGTTCTCGGTCACCGGCGTACACAAGGGAGATGGGGAAAATGCGGATTTGGTGCGTAGATGACGACCCAACCATCCGGGACATCGAGGTATACACCCTGCAACAGACCGGCTTCGAGGCGAAGGGCTTCGCCGAGGGCGAGGCTCTTTTGACGGCGTTGCAGACCGAGCAGCCTGATTTAATCCTTTTGGACATCATGCTCCCCGGCCGAGACGGCGTGGAGCTGTTGAAGGAGCTGCGCCGCCAGGAAGCCACCGCGAAAACCCCCATCATCATGGCCACCGCCCGCGGCACAGAGATGGACAAAATCCAGGGGCTGGATTTGGGCGCGGACGACTATCTGGTGAAGCCCTTCGGCATGATGGAAATGGTGTCCCGCATCAAGGCGGTGCTACGCCGTTGCGCAAGCAACCATTCCCCGGCGCTGGCCGCCGGCGCGTTGGTGATGGACGACCCGGCGCACACGGTCAAACTGGCCGGCAAACGCATCGCTCTCACCCGCAAGGAATACGCCATTCTCAAGCTGTTTTTGCAAAATCCGGGGATCGTGTTCTCACGCGACCGTCTGCTTTCGGCGGTATGGGGCGTGGACTATCTGGGCGAAACCCGGACGGTGGATATGCACATCAAAACCCTGCGCCAAAAGCTGGGAACGGCCGGCGGATATATCGAAACCGTCATCGGCGTCGGCTATAAGCTGGAGGTGCCACGATGAGCAAAAAGATTTTTCGTTCCATTTTGGCAACGGCCATGCTTGTGTTATTGGCAAGTCTGGCAATCACCACAAGCTTTTTGTATGACAATTTCAACAAAACCCAGGTCAGCCGGCTGAAGGAGGAGCTTTCTCTGGCCGCCGCAGGGGTGGAGCAGGCGGGCGACGCCTATTTCGCCCATTTTCGCTCCTCTATTTTCCGTTTCACGCGAATTTCGGCGGAGGGAGCGGTGCTGTATGATTCGGCAGCCGACTCGGCGGAGATGGAAAACCATTTAGACCGTGAGGAAATCCGGGAGGCGCTTCAAGCGGGCGCCGGGAGCAGCGCCCGCTATTCCTCCACCCTCACCGAGCGCACCTTCTATGAGGCGACGCGCTTGAGCGACGGCACAGTTTTGCGGATTTCCGCCACGCAGGTGACCATGGGGGCGCTGATTCTCGGTATGCTCCCGGCGATTTGCGCGATTTTTCTGCTATCGCTGATGCTGTCGCTGGTTCTGTCCCAGCGCATGGCGAAAAGCGTGGTGAGGCCGCTGGAAATGCTGGATTTAGACCACCCGGACTGCAACGAAACCTATGAGGAGTTGACGCCGATTCTTTCCCGGCTCAACCGCCAGCACAAGCAAATCACCGCCCAATTACAGGAGCTTCAGCAACGCACCGACGAGTTCAAGCTGATCACCGCCTCCATGCAGGAGGGACTGGTGCTGTTGGACAAGCGCGGCACCGTTTTGAGCATGAACGCCGCCGCGCGGACGCTGTTCCACGCCGATGACCGGGCTGTGGGGCATAATCTGCTGGTGCTGGATCGAAGCGAGCCTATGAGCCGGGCGCTGGACAGCGCCATGGCGGGAAAACATAACGAATTCCGCGCCGAACGGAACGGCGGCGAATATCAGTTCATTGTCTCCCCCACCGAATCGGGCGGCGCCATCGTCGGCATTGTGCTTTTGTGCATCGACATGACCGAGGCCGCCTTCGCCGAACGAAATCGGCGGGAATTCACCGCCAATGTTTCCCATGAGCTGAAGACCCCCCTGCAATCCATTCTCGGCAGCGCCGAGCTGTTGGAGCAGGGGCTGGTGCGGCCGGAGGACACCGCCCGCTTCGTCGGGAACATTCGCAGCGAGGCGGCGCGGCTGGTAACCCTCATCGGCGATATCATCCGGCTGTCCCAGCTGGACGAGGGAGCGCCGCTCCCCACCGAGCCGGTGGATTTGTCCGCTGTAGCGGAGGAGGCGTTGAACGCACTGAAAACGGCGGCGGAAAAGCGACAGGTGTCCCTCTCCTTTGTCCCCGCCCCGGAAGCCTGCACCCTGGCCGGTGTGCAGCGATATATCTATGAAATCGCCTATAATCTGTGCGACAATGCCATCCGGTATAACCGGGACGGCGGAAGCGTCACCGTTTCCGTGAAAACGGAGGACGGCCATCCCGTTCTCACCGTCCGCGACACCGGCATCGGCATTTCGCCGGAGCATCAGAGCCGTATTTTCGAACGGTTTTATCGGATAGATAAAAGCCATTCCCGCGAAACCGGCGGAACCGGGCTGGGGCTGTCCATCGTCAAACACGCGGCTGCCTGCAGCGGCGCCGCCATCAAGCTGGACAGCACGGTGGGCGTGGGCACAACCGTCATCGTGGTGTTCTGAAAGCAAAAGGAGCGAGCGATATGTGGTTTGTCTTTGCGCTGTTATCGGCGGTGTTCGCCACCCTCACCTCCATCCTGGCGAAGGTGGGCATCGACGGGGTGAATTCCAATTTGGCAACAGCCCTGCGCACGGTGGTAGTGCTGGCCATGGCCTGGGGCATGGTGTTTCTCACCCACGCACAAAGCGGCCTCTCCGAAATCAGCCGCAAAAGCTGGATTTTTCTCATTCTGTCCGGACTGGCCACCGGCGTCTCCTGGCTGTGCTATTATAAAGCTTTGCAGCTGGGAACCGCCTCTCAGGTTGTGCCGGTGGACAAGCTAAGCGTGGTGTTCACGCCGGTTTTGGCCTTCGTGTTTCTGCATGAGGCCTTCACGGTGAAATCCCTCATCGGCTGTGTGCTGATTAGCGTCGGAACGCTCCTCATGGTTCTCTGAAAAAGGATGCCCCTCGTCATATTAGCTGTGGCAATCATCAAAAAGGCGGACACCCGCTGGCTTCGCCAGTGGATGTCCGCCTTTTTGCTTTTCGCCTTTTTGCCCTTTTACAGGACGATTTTCGCCGTTTTTTCGGCTGTTAAAGCTCGAAGTCCATGCAAACGCGGGTAGCCGTATACGGCCGTACAAAGCCGTCTGCGGCCGCTACATGAGCCGGATGCGTTCCATAGGCCTTCAGTGCCGCTTCATCCTCGAAAAGCGAATCCAGCATCACCTCCGCCGAGGAGGAGGCCAGCGGGGCAATATGCACCCGGATTTCCATCAGCCCCGGAATTTGCCCCTGCAGAGCCTCCAGCTTTTCCTTTATTCCCTGCTTGATTTGCTCCTTTTCGGCGGGCGAATAGCCCTCCTTCAGCGTCCACAAAATGATATGCTTAACCATGGTTTCTCTCCTTTCAAGGCTGTGCGTGATATGATACCTATAAAGTAGACATTTAAATACGGGACACCTTGATGTATAAT
>CAZSTR010000028.1:0-21557 GCA_964609975.1 uncultured Ruminococcus sp.
CGTAGGTCGGGTAACCGGCGCGGGAGTTCGAGTCTCCCCTTCTCCGCCAGAAAAAGGCCTGATGCTTTTGCATCAGGCCTTTTTCAACTAAGTATGCCTTGCGGCGCAATAAGTACCACCCTCGGTGCGTGAAGACTGCTTCGCAAGTGAAATTCAGAAAATCCGAAAAGCCTCCTCTCAACATTCGAGTTGGCCGTGCCAACTCGCGGGGAAGTGTCAGCAGAATGACTGTTGGAGGGGAGCTTGAAGGAATATTCTGCACAGACGCCAACCGGCACACAAAGAAAAGCCCCCGGCAGAGCCGGAGGCTTTTTCATCGCCAACAGAATGAAAAATGGATATGTGCGTATGTCAAAAAAACACACTGCGGGCCATTTCCTTGACCTCTTTCGAAGCCACAAAGGGGATGCGGGTGGTATATCCGTTTTTCGCCGCCACAATCTTTTTTGTGGGCCAGGCGAAGATATCCCGATTCCATTCGTTGACCGTGTCGTTATACAGCTCCCGCGCCGCGGTGATTTCCCGTTGCAGATACATATTCTGCTGCATGGCGTCGGCGATTTCCTGATGCGCCTTCAGGTCAGGATAGTTTTCCATTGCGATGCGAATATCCCGCGAAACCGCATCCAGCCGACCGCCGACGGCGTTGCGCGCTTCTTCTGCATCGGTGCCGCTTCCGCCGCGGAAACGGGCGATGTTTTCGAAGGTATCCTTGTCCAAATCAATCGCCTTATCCAGCAGACGGGCGCAGTTTTGGAGCACCACCACCCGTTGCTCCAGATAGTTGTCGATTTGCGAAGCGTTTCGCTGAATTTTCTGCTGAAGCTGGTCAAAATACTTCTGAGCATTGGTTTTCATGAACAGAAAAACCAAACCGGGAATGATTCCGCAAACCCACAAAGCGATTTCGAAAATTTTCGACCCAACGCCCACCTGGGCGGGAAGCTTCTTGACAATCACATTGGTGTCGAGACCCTCCTCGCGCACCTCCGGATTCAACTCATCTAACTGATTAGCCATCGAACATCTCTCCTTTTTTCTTGTTTCTCATTTCAAAAACAGCCCGATGCCGTTGCGGCTAGCCAGGGGCTTTTCACCGTCGGCCGCCCCCTCGGCACAAATCCAAAGCTGTTTCCTCGCCTGCAGGGGAATATATTCATCCCATTCCACCGGGACATTATGATACCGCCCGTCGTCGCCATGCACCGACACCACATCCACCCGCTTTTCAATGTCATAGGAAAAGGCGGTGATGCTGGTCGCCTCCCGCTCCCCGTCGGCAGCCACAAAGGCCGCCTTCAAAATCGCCGGCGTCTTCGTTTGGGGATGCACCAAAAGGGACGGCTCCACCGCATTCGCCAAAGCCTCGCCCTCCTGCAGAGAATAGCGCTGGGCGCCATCGGGAATCGGCTTCAGGGAATGAACCGGGCGCTCCTGATACACGGGAATCGCCCACAGCGGCGCAAAATCGAAATACACCGCCTTGAAAAACACCTCGTTTTTCAGCTGGAAATTCTCCCGCACCGTATCATAGGCATAGGAAACATATTCCTTCGGCAACAGATACAGCGCCCGCCCCTGGCTATGGTTAGAAACGATTTGATTGGTACGCCGCCGCTTGAAAAAGTGAAAATCGTCGCCGAAGCCACTGTGGGACAAAATTAAATCCACCATGTTCGTTTGCGCCAGCGGCGTGAACAGCGTGCGGAATTGCACCTCGTCGGTGCGATCCAGCGCATCGAAAAGCACCTCAAAATCCGTGTTGGACATCTGGGTGAAAGCGGTGTTGTTTTCCAGCGCCCGGTCTGTTTTCTTTTTCAGCCGCTTTTCGCCGCGTTTCACCAGCTTTTCGATTTCTTTTTCGCTCTTTTGCTCCAAATGGGAGGCGTCGCGGCTGAAGCACAGCTCCGGCCCGCCCTGGGCACAATAATTCAGCACCACCTGAGTGGAATAAAAGGGCTTCGGCTTCGTCACCGAGGCGTGGAGCGTTTGGGTGCGAGTGCGGGTGTGCATTTTTCCGTCGCTGTCCCGATATCGCTCCGTCCAATGAATGGTTTTCGTGCCGTGATAGGTTTCCACGCCCATGGTATGCGTGCGCCGGTTTTCGAACAGAAACGGATTTTCGTTATAATGTCCCGCCAGCACATCCAGCGACGACTGCTCCGTGCCCGCGCCGGAGGCAAAATCATAGTTGATTTTCATGTCCTCCTCCTGCTTGGCCGAGAAGCAGCTCTCGAAGGACAGATCGGGGACGGTTTGCTCCGCCAGGCGGAGAGCATCCCGGTCGGTGAAGCGGGAATTCAGCGGAAGCATCTGCGCATAGGCCTCCGCCAACAGCGTCGCTGCCCGTTGGTCGGCGGTTTCGATTTCCTCCTTCAGACACCGGATTTTCGGCGTCATTTTCCATATCACCAGTGGAATCAGCACCACCGTTATGCACATCAGCACCCGAAAAAAGCGCAGCCAGTTTCGCTTTTTCCGCAGGCTCGCCCCTTCTGTGCGACAGCGCTCCAGCGCCGCCACCGTTTCGCGGTTTTTCTCGATGTCCACCCCGGACGCCTGCACCAGTTCCTCAAAAAAACGCCGGGTGTTTTCCCGGTGTTGCTCCCGAAACCGGCTCTCAAACTCCTCCAACGGATTGTAAATCAATGGCCTCCCCCCCTTTTCTCTGCATTATACAACAAATTTCGCCCCCTGTAAACCCCGACTTTGCAGCTACCTCATTTTTTCTATGCGCTCCAAAGGCCAAATAACACCGGCGAAAACAACAAAAAGCCGCCCGACATTCGTAAAAATACGAAAAGTCGGGCGGTTCTCATCTTGTATGCCCCCTTCAAGGGTTTTTTCCTGCGTTTTCGCGGGCTTATTTCAGCACGCCTGGCGCCAGCCAAACCACCAACAGCACCACCGCACCGAGAAGGATGCGATACCAGCCAAAGGCCTTGAAGCTGTGCTTTTGGATAAAGGACATCAGGAAGCGAATCACCAACAGGGACACAACAAAGGACACAACCGTCGCCATCGCCAGCAAAATCCATTCCTGCGCCGTGAAGGCGTAGCCGTCCAGCAGGAAATATTTAACAACCTTCAATCCGCTGGCGCCCAGCATCACCGGAATCGCCATAAAAAAGGAAAATTCGGCGGCCACCGGGCGGGAGGTGCCCAAAAGCGTCGCTCCGAGGATGGTGGAGCCGGAACGGGAGGTGCCAGGAATCAGCGCCAGCATCTGGAATGCGCCGATGCCCAACGCCCGTTTATAGCTGATTTCCTCCAGCGTGTTGGCTGTCGGCCGGGCTTTGCGGCTTTCCATCCAGATGAAGCCGATGCCATAAAGAATCAGCGCCGCCGCAATCACCACCGGCACAGATAGCTTTTCGTCGATGAGGTCGTTGAGAGCCAGCCCCGCCACCGCGGCCGGCACGCTGGCAATCAGCACCTTCAGCCACAGCCGCCATGTGGCAGTCTTTTCCTCCTTCGTTTTGCGGAGGGAAAAGGGATTGAGCTTATGAAAGTACAGCACCACCACGGCCATAATCGAGCCGAGCTGGATAATCACCTTGAACACATCGAAAAATTCCTTGGACACATCCATTTTCCATATCGCGTCCAGCAAAAGAATATGTCCGGTGCTGCTGATGGGAAGCCATTCGGTGATGCCCTGGACAACGCCCTGGACAATGGCCTTTAGAATTTCAATGAAAAACATAGCGTGCTCTCCTTCCACTCCCGACCTCTCACAAATCCAGGTCGTTGAGCAAATCCCGCAGCAAAATCATCTCATCCGCAGAAATGGTGACACCCTTGCCCATTTTGGCATGGTCGGGCGCCCAGTCCCGGATGTCATATTTCGGCGCGCGGTCATTCCAGCTTACCAGGTTCAACTCCTTCGTCCAGCCGGTCGGAGACTGGGACAACACACCACATTCCTTCACAACTTCATACTTAAGATCTGCCATAACTTTTGTTCCTCGCTTTCCTATAATTGGGTATACAGAAGC
The DNA here is from genome assembly GCA_964609975.1 of uncultured Ruminococcus sp. GTDB lineage: Bacteria > Bacillota > Clostridia > Oscillospirales > Acutalibacteraceae > UBA5905. Next base: position 3,999 of record CAZSTR010000028.1, read on the forward strand.
GAACGGAAAGCGTCCGCCTCAATGCAAAATCGGTTCCGGCTCAGTCGCCCATCAGCCATGCACCCAGGCGCTCCAGAAGGCCGGCAGAGCGCGACTGCTTTTTCGGCGGGCGGCGCGGGGTTTCACCTCCGCCCTTCTTCTCCTGCGCCGGTCGAAGAACCGGACAGGCGGGCGGCAGCGCGAAAAAAGGAGCTGTTTTCCTTGGAAAGCCCATTGGCCTCCGACAGCCATTCATCCAGCGCGGCCTCTAAGCGGGTGTCAATTTCGCCCCGTGTGCCGCACAGAGCGTTTTGGTGACAGGCCAGCTGATCCGCCATAGACCGCAACTGCTCCAGCATCCCGTCCACCGCGTTGCGGGTGTCGCTCAACGCCCGGTCCGCCATGGCGGAGGTTTCCTCCAGATAGGGACGCACCAGCCCGTCCAAATGCGCTTTCATGCCGTCGGCACGACCCAGCACCCGCTCATAGCGACCGATGCGCTCCAGCGCCGACTCCAGCCGCCGCTCGCAGGCGCTAAGCTCGCTCCCGCGCACCGTCAACCGCTCCTCCGCGGCCATCATTTCCGTTGTGGCGCTTTCCGCCTTTTCCTTCGCCTGGGCGGCCTCCTGAGCCAGCGCCTCGCAACGCTGGCTCAGCTTCTGCTCCTGCTGGCGAGAGTGGGAAAGCTCCTCCCGGAGCTGCTCCAGCTCCTGCTGTAACGGACGAAGCACGTCCAGCTCCGCCTTCAACGCGGTCAGCTCCTCGGCCAGACCGTCCCTCTCCTGGGTCAGCTGCGCCGCCACGCTTTCCGCCCGGCTCGCCTGTTCTGTTTGCTGAGCCGCCTGTTGCGCCGCCTGCTCCCGCTCCTGGGTCAGCTGCTGTCGCTCCTCGTTCCATTCCGTTGTGATGCGGTCGATATAGGACAGCACATCTCCTTTGTGAAAGCCGCCCAGGGCAGAACGAAACATTCCCTGCTCATCCATGTTGGACACCCCGTTTCCTTTTTCGCGCGGGTCGGTATTCGCCCGCGCGTTATGCTCTACCCTTATAATAATATGGATTGCGACTTCTGTCAAGAACCGAAACGCCCCGAACCGGGAAAAAGTTATGTCTAGCATATAGGTGCCGGGGATCCGGCATAACAAAAACAGCCCTGGCCGACGCGATTGCGCGGGACAGGGCCGTTTTATGAAAGCGCTTACAACAAGCTTTCCAGCCGGTCTAAATCCTCCTCGGTTGTGGCCCAGCTGGTGCAAAAGCGCACCACGGTATGGGTGCTGTCCGGCTTTTCCCAGAAGCTGCAAACCACATCCTTTTTCAATGCCTCCAAGCGGCTATCCTCCATGAGAATAAACTGCTGGTTGGTTTCGGTTTCGCGCGCGAAGGTATATCCCTTGGCGCGGAAAATGGCCTTGAGCCGTTCCGCCATGCGAATCGCGTGACGGCTGATGCTCCAATACAGGTCATCGGTGAACAGGGCGTCGAACTGAACCCCCAGCAGGCGTCCCTTAGCCAAAAGAGCGCCATGCTGCTTCGCGAGAGTCACGAGGTGAGCGGGCATATCCCCCTTCGGGAACATCACAGCCTCGCCGCACAGGGCGCCCACCTTCGTGCCGCCCACATAAAACACATCGCACAAAGCGGCGATGTCGGCGGGGGTCACATCGGTGGTCTCGCTCATCAGACCATAGCCCAGCCGGGCGCCATCCAAAAACAGCGGCAAGCCCGCCCGGCGGCAGGTTTCAGACAGGGCGGTCAACTCCGCCTTCGTATACAGCGTGCCGAATTCGCTGGGATGGGAGATATACACCATGCCGGGCGCCACCATGTGGGGCCAGGTGGAGTCACCATAGAAGCGATCCAGATAGGCCTGCACATCAGCGGCGGAAACCTTTCCGTCATGGCCGGGCAGGGTCAGCACCTTATGGCCGGTGAACTCGATGGCGCCGGCCTCATGCACTGCCACATGGCCGTTCTCTGTCGCCAACACCCCTTCACCGCTCCGCAGAAGCGCGTCGATAACGAGAGCGTTGGTCTGGGTTCCGCCGACGAGGAAAAACACATCGCCATCGGGGCAGTCGAAGGCGCGGCACAGCTTTTCGCGGGCGGCGCGGCAATAGCAATCCTCTCCATAGCCGCTTTGCGGCTCCAGATTGGTTTCGGCCAGCCGCTCCAGCAAGCGGGGATGCGCCCCCTGGATATAATCGGTTTCAAAAGACAGCATAGCAATCACTCCTTTTCTCATTCTGCGACATGGGCAACGAGCCGATAAATCGGCAGGCCCTGGTCCACAAATTTCTGTTCATATTCGGTGACGATGTTTTCTGGGTCCGTGTCCGCGTGTAAATCCAGCGAAACGCTGTCCAGCACATAGCCGCTTTGGGAAAGCTCCTCCAGTGAAAACTGGAACAGGCGCCGGTCGTCGGTTTTTTGGGTCAGCCGGGCGCCGGGGATCAACAGCCTTCGATACAGCTCCAGAAAATGCCGATGGGTCAGCCGGTGAATGGCATAGGCCTTCTTTGGGAAGGGGGTGGAGAAGTTGAGATACAGCGCAGACACGCTTTGGGCGGGCAAATAGCGAGTCAGATATTCCGCGTCACCCCACAGAAAGCGAATATTTTCCAGCCCCTGTGCCTTCGCCGCCTCGCAGGCGGTGACAAGCACATTTCCGTATTTTTCCACCGCCAGAAAATTCCGCTCCGGATGGCGGCCGGCCATGGCGCACACGAAGCCGCCCTTTCCGCAACCGATTTCCAGCTCCACCGGCCGGTTATTTCCGAAAAGCCCGGCCAAATCCAGCAGCTCCGCGCCGGCTTCCGCGCCGAAGCGCAGGGTTTCCGGCTTCATGTTGATGATCCACTGGGCGCAGTCGTCCATGCGGTTATCCAAATGCTTTTTGCGACGCATTCGCATTGGAAGTTCCTCCTTTATAGCTTGATAACCAGCTGTGAGCCGCCGCGGCGCAGGTTCACCTCGCCGGTGAGCACCGCCAGGTCGGCGCGATACAGCAACGCCGGATTTTGCAAAAAATGCTCCCGTATCTGGTCGGCCTGCCATTCGTCCGCCACCCGCAGCAGAACCGAGAAAATCGTCTTTCCGCCATCCATCACGGCGCAGGTCACCAGACAGCCGCCATCGGCCAGCTTTTCCACCGTGACCGGGTTGTCCGCCTCAGTGCGCCGTCGGCGCAGCAGCTCCAACGCCGCCTTGGCGGAGCGCTCCCGCAGGGTATAGGGAATTCGCACCGACAGCGCCTCGGCGATTTGGCCACCGGTGACAGTGGTGGCGATGCGATGGTCCTCCCCCTCCACCAAATGCTGCAAGCGGAGCAAATCCTCGATGGCGTTTTCGATGTCGAAATAGTTGGCCATGCTGTTGCCGACGAGAATATCGGTCACATCGGCGCGAGCCATGGGCTGTTGCACGGTGTGCAGCATATAACACAGAAGAATCTTGATTTCCTCTGTGGAACGCAGGCCGCCCGGCTCTACACCGGCGGAAAAAGCGTCAAACATAGAGCTTTCCTCCCTCGATATACAAAAGCGCTCCCGCTCTCGAAGCTCCCTCCGAGAGCGGGAGGCAAAACGGTCAAAGTGTCAACAAATCGTCCATGGTATACAACCCGGCGGACTTTCCTTGCAAAAACGCGGCGGCGCGCAACGCTCCGACGGCGAAAATATCTCTGGACTGCGCCCGATGGGTCAGAGTAAGCACTTCGTCACCCCCGGCGAAAATCACCTGATGCTCACCGACAACATTTCCACCCCGCAAGGAGGAAATGCCTATTTCCTCCGGGCCCCGCTTTTGCCGCCGGTCATGGCGGTCATATACATAATGGGCGGGGTGGCTCAGCCCCTCCCGCGCGGCCTGCGCTAGCATGAGCGCCGTGCCGGAGGGAGCATCCAGCTTGCGATTATGGTGCATTTCCAAAATCTCGATGTCGAAGCTGTCCCCCAAAAGGGTGGCTGCCTTTTTCGTCAGCGCGGTGAGCACCGCCACGCCGAAACTCATGTTCCCGGAAAAAAAGAGGGGAAACTCCGCGGCCGCGGCATGAACAGCGGCCAACTGCTCCTCGTTCAGCCCGGTGGTAGCAATGACCGCCGGGATATTGCGGGAGCGAGCCAGGCTCAGCGTGCTTTCCAAGGCGCTCACATGGGAAAAGTCGATGACCACATCGGCCTTTTCCGTCACCTGCTCCGGGGAGGAAGCCACCGGAAAATCCGCTCCACAAGGCTGTATATCCAGCCCGGCAACGATGCGATGTCCCTCCCGCTGGGCGGCGGCGGTCAACGCCCGCCCCATATAGCCGGAGCATCCGCAAAGCAAAATATCCATTCTGCGCCTCCTCAGGGAATGAGATGATGGGCGCGCAGAGCCTTTTCCAGCCGCGCCAGTGTTTTTTCATCGGTGGGACACAGGGGCAGACGACATTCGCCCACCCCCATCCCCATCAGGTTCATGGCGGCCTTTGCCGGGATGGGGTTCACATCGGCAAACAGCGCACCGATAAGGTCGATATACTCCAGCTGAAGCCGGCGGCTTCCCTCGATGTCTCCGTCGAACCATTTCTGGCAAATTTCGTGGGTCGGGCGCGGCGCCACATTGGCCAGCGCCGAAATGACACCCTTTCCGCCCAGGGACAGAATGGGCACAATCTGGTCGTCGTTTCCGGAATAAATCGGCAAATCGCAAGCAGCGGCGATGGCCGCCACAGAGGACAGGTCTCCGTTGGCCTGCTTCAGCCCAACCACATTGTCGATGGTGTTATACAGCGTTACCGCCGTTTCCGGCTGAATGTTCACGCCGGTGCGGGAGGGAACATTATACAAAATCATCGGCAAATCGGTGGCCGAGGCTACGCGGGTATAATGGGCAATCAGCCCCCGCTGGGATGTCTTGTTATAATAGGGGGTCACCAACAGCAGGCCATCCGCCCCCATGCGCTGTGCCACCCGGCACATATCAATGCAATGGGCCGTATCGTTGGAGCCGGTGCCGGCGATAACCGGGATTCGGCCGGCCGCCCGATCGATGGCCACCCGCAGAGCCTCCAGATGCTCCGGCGAGGAGAGGGTCGGCGCCTCCCCTGTGGTGCAACAGACGAATAGGGCATCTGTGCCGTTTTGAATATGCCAATCCACCAGCTCGGACAGTTTGTCATAGTTGACACTGCCGTCCGGATGCATGGGGGTGATCAGCGCCACACCGGAGCCGGTGAACAAAATCTGTTTTTCCATGGAAAAACCGCCTTTCCGCCTATGATTTTTCTGCGCTCTCGGGTGAGCGCAACTGTTTTATAGGTATGTTCGGTGTGCCGGAGTATGCCGGAGCGGTCAATCCATATATCCGTCCGCGCATAGAAGCTCCGCCAGCAGAACAGCGCCGCCGGCCGCACCCCGCAGGGTGTTATGGGACAGCCCGACGAATTTATAATCGTATTGGCTGTCCTCCCGCAAACGGCCGAGAGAAACGGCCATGCCGCCCTCCAGCGACCGATGCAGCCGGGTTTGGGGCTGATCCGGCTCCTCAAAATAATGCAGGAACTGGCAGGGGGCCGAGGGAAGCTGCAGCTCCTGGGGACGGCCGGAGAAGCTCCGCCATTTTTCGATGATTTGTTCCTTCGTCGGCTTTCGATCGAAGCGGACGAACACTGCCGCGAAATGGCCGTTGCTCACCGGCACCCGCAGACACTGGGCGGTGAAGGCCGGGCTGGCGGCGGGCACAATCTGCTCACCCTCCAGCTTACCCCAGATTTTCAGCGGCTCCTGCTCGGATTTTTCCTCCTCGCCGCCGATATAGGGAATCACATTGTCCACCATCTCCGGCCAGCGCTCGAAGGTCTTTCCGGCGCCGGAAATGGCCTGATAGGTGCACACAAGCACATCCCGCACGCCAAACTCATCCAGCGGGAATAGGGCGGGCACATAGCTTTGCAGGGAGCAGTTGGATTTCACCGCAATGAAGCCCCGCTTCGTGCCCAGCCGCTTTCTCTGGGCGGGGATGATTTGCTCATGCTGCCAGTTCAGCTCCGGGATGATCATGGGGACATCGGGGGTGGTGCGGTTGGCGCTGTTGTTGGAGACCACCGGGCACTCGGCCTTGGCATAGGCCTCCTCCAGCGCACGAATTTCGTCCTTCTTCATATCCACCGCGCAGAACACAAAATCCACCAGCGCGGCCACCTCCTCCACCTGGGAGGCATCCAGCACCGGCATCTTTTTCACATTTTCCGGCATAGGAATATCCAGCGCCCAGCGCCCGGCGACGGCTTCCTCATAGGTTTTTCCGGCGGAACGGGGACTGGCGGCGAGAGCTGTCACCCGGAACCACGGGTGCTTCTCCAACAGCGTCAAAAACCGCTGACCGACCATACCGGTACAGCCAACCACACCTACACGATACTCTTTTTTCATGCGTTTCCTCTCCTCACTGGGGCGGTTGGCAAAAAAGCCATTGAAAAACCGTCCGATTTGATATATAATAAACCGGATGCCACGGCGAAACGCCGGGGACGCGTCTATTTGCACCCTATTTTATCACCGAACATGGGTGCTTGTCAACCGACATCGTCAAGAAAGACAGGAGTTATTTGGATATGCGCAGACAGGACTTTTTTTATGAGCTTCCGGAGGAGCTGATTGCTCAAAAGCCGTTAGAGCCGCGGGACTCCTCGCGACTGCTGGCACTGGACAAGGAAACCGGCGTATGGCAGGACGGCTATTTTCGGGACATCCTCTCATTCTTGCGGCCGGGAGACTGTCTTGTGATGAATGACAGCCGGGTGCTTCCGGCGCGCATTTTGGGACAGCGGGCGGCCACAGGAGCACACGTGGAGCTGTTGCTTTTGACCCCGAAGGGGGAGGATTGCTGGGAGGTGCTGGCCGGCCCCGGCCGGCGGGCGAAGCCCGGCGATGAGCTGGTTTTCGGCGACGGACTTCTGCGGGCGCAGGTGCTGGAGATTCTGGAGGGCGGAAACCGGCTGGTGAAATTCCTGTATGAGGGGAGCTTCTATGCCGTGCTGGATCAAGTCGGCCAAATGCCCCTTCCGCCCTATATTCACGAAACGCTGGAGGATCGGGAACGGTATCAGACGGTCTATTCCCGCGAGCTGGGCAGCGCCGCCGCCCCCACGGCGGGTCTGCATTTCACGCCGGAGCTGCTGGAGCAGGTGCGGGCTATGGGGGTGGAAACCGCCTTTGTGACGCTTCATGTGGGGCTGGGCACCTTCCGCCCCGTAAAGGAGGTCGAAATCACCGCCCACAAAATGCATTCCGAGCACTATGAGCTGAGCGCTCAGGCGGCGGACACCATCAACCGCACCCGCCAGCGGGGCGGCCGGGTCATCGCCGTGGGCACCACCAGCTGCCGCACGCTGGAAAGCGTGGGGCTGACCAACGGCCAGGTGGAGCCGGGCGAGGGCTGGACGGATATATTCATCTATCCCAGCTATCGCTTTCAGGTGCTGGACGGGCTTATCACCAACTTCCATCTGCCGGAGAGCACCCTAATTATGCTAGTCAGCGCTCTGGCCGGCTATGACCACACTATGGCCGCCTATCACCACGCGGTGGAGGAAAAATACCGCTTTTTCTCCTTTGGAGATGCGATGCTCATCCTATGAGGAACGAGCAGGCAAATACATACGCTTTCGTTTCGTAAGTGCTCTTTCTTGTCGCAACAGATGCGCAAGCGAAATTTGCGCTTTTTGGATATAGGAAACAAAGTTAGGGGGAGATTTGAATGAAAAAAGCAAGATGTCTATGCCTGATGCTAGCGCTATGCATCCTGTGCGGCTGTGCGGCGGGCGGCGTCGAAGAGTCCTCGGCGCCGGTGAGCACCACGACCACCAAAGCATCCACCACGACCACAACCACCACAAAAGCTGTGCCGGTAGACGGACAGCCAGCGGCGGAAGCCACCTATATTCAGGGGATTTTGGTGGTCAACAAAACCTATGGTCTGCCGGCGGACTATGCGCCGGGTGTGGACCCGGAGGCTCAGCAGGCCATGAACGAGCTGCTGGCAGCGGCCAAAAAGGACGGAAAAAATCTGTGGGTGCAGTCGGCCTACCGTAGCTATACCCATCAGAAAAGTCTGTATGAGCGCTATTGTCAGCGGGACGGACAGGCGGCCGCCGACCGCTATTCCGCCCGCCCCGGCCATTCGGAGCACCAAAGCGGGTTGGCCTTCGATTTCAACACCATTGATATGCGCTTCGCCCCCACCCCGGAATGTGCCTGGCTGAAGGAAAATTGCTGGAAATACGGCTTCATCATTCGCTATGCGGAGGACAAGGAGGAAATCACCGGCTATAAATACGAGCCATGGCACGTGCGCTATTTGGGAAAGGACATCGCCAAAAGCGTGTATGAAAGCGGCCTTTGCCTGGAGGAATATCTGGGCATCACCTCCAAATATGCAGATTGACGAAGGAGAATGGACAACAAAATGATGACAGTTGTGAAAACAGAAGGGGCGGCGCGGCGCGGCGTCTTTGAAACCCCCCACGGCACGGTGCAAACGCCGGCCTTCATGAATGTGGCCACCTGTGGCGCCATCAAGGGAGGCGTATCCGCCTTCGATTTGAAGGAGCTGCATTGCCAGGTGATGCTGTGTAACACCTATCACCTTCATGTGCGACCCGGCGACGATTTGGTATATCGCATGGGCGGACTGCACCGGTTCACCGGCTGGGACGGGCCGATTCTCACGGACAGCGGCGGGTTTCAGGTATTTTCGCTGGCCAGTCTGCGAAAAATCCGGGAGGAGGGCGTACATTTTTCCTCTCATATCGACGGAAAAAAGCTGTTCATCGGCCCGGAGGAAAGCATGCAAATTCAGTCCCATCTGGGTTCGACGATTGCCATGGCCTTTGACGAATGTGTGGAAAACCCGGCAAAATATGACTATGCCCGCCAGTCCTGCGCCCGCACGGTGCGCTGGCTGAAGCGCTGCAAGGCAGAGATGGCGCGGCTCAACGCCCTGCCGGACACCGTCAACCCCCATCAGATGCTTTTCGGCATCAACCAGGGTTGCACCTTTGAGGATTTGCGGGTGGAGCATATGCAGGAAATCGCGGAGCTGGGGCTGGATGGCTATGCCATCGGCGGGCTGGCGGTCGGCGAGCCGGCCGAGGAGATGTATCGCATCATCGAGGCGGTGGAGCCGCATATGCCGAAGGACAAAATTCGCTATCTCATGGGCGTGGGCACACCGGAAAACATTTTGGAGGCGGTGCACCGGGGCGTGGATTTGTTCGACTGCGTGATGCCCTCCCGCAATGCCCGCCACGGCCATATTTTCACCTGGCAGGGACATCGCAACCTCATCAACAACAAATACGCCGAGGATTCCCGTCCGCTGGACGAGGAATGTGACTGCCCGGTTTGTCGGCGCTTTTCCCGCAGCTATATCCGCCATCTGCTGAAGGTGAACGAAATGCTGGGAATGCGGCTGACGGTGATGCACAATCTGTATTTCTATAACACCCTGATGGAGCGCATTCGTGCCGCTCTAGATGAAGGAGGCTTCGAGAACTTCTATCAGCGGTATCGCGGGGTGCTGGATCGGCGCATTTGACGAAAAGGCCCGGCGAAAGATGGCTAAATTGTAAATTTTCAGTTTTTTTGCGGTTTGCAGTTGCAACCGGGCTGTTCTTTCGATATAATAAGGTTGTTGTGCCGCAAAAATGGCACCGCAGTATAATTTAAGGAGCAATGAAAACATGAACTTTTTTGCAAACGCTCTGCGGCTGGCGGATACGGCCGCGACCACCACGGCGGCGACCCCCCAGGAAGGCGGCTGGGCGGCGACTCTGATTTCGCTGTTGCCCTTCGCACTGATCATTCTGGTGTTCTATTTCATGCTGATCCGTCCCCAGAAAAAGCGCCAGAAGGAAGAACAACAAATGCGCAACAGCCTGCGGGTGGGCGACGAGCTGGTGACCATCGGCGGCATCTGCGGCCGGGTTGTCAACATCAAGGACGACACCATCACCATCGAATCCGGCTCCGACCGGACGAAGATCGTGTTCCAGAAGGCGGCGATTCAGACGGTTCTGACAAAGCACGACGATCCGGCGCCGGAGGATGACGACGATGATGACGATGACATCTGAGCGGTGAGCCTCAACCAAATACGGTTCTAAACGCCCCGCTCGCCGCATAAGGTTTCAATGACAGAAAAGCGGAGAACGGGGAGGCACAAGCATGAGCAGAAGAGGCGCAGAGCTATCGGCGTTCGAGCAATGGGTAAAGCCGGTGCTGATCGGTTTGGCGGTGGGGGTGCTGTGTTGCATCCTCCTGCTGCTGGCGATGGCAGCGACGGTGCAGACGGTGGATGTGCCCCGGCGGGTGACGATGCCGTTGGCGGTGTCCGCCGGAGCGCTGGGCGCTTTCTTTGCCGGGCTGACGGCGGCGCGGATTTCCCGACGGCGTGGGTTGCTGTTGGGAGCGCTGTGCGGTCTTTTGCTGTTTTTGATGATCCTTGCGGCCGGCTTTGCGCGCTATTCCGGCGTAAGTGGCGGCTATGCCATGGTGAAAATGGCGGTGCTGATGCTGTGCGGAGCGGCGGGCGGCTTCATCGGGGTCGGAAAACGACATTGAGACTGGCGGGGGCTGTCGTTGTGGCGACGGCTCCCGTTTTGCTTTTTCGAGGCATATTCTCCGTTCCGGCCGCATACCCTTTCTGTGACAGAAAACAGAAAGGATGTGCGGTGATTTATGGCGTGGACAACCGTACGCAGAAAGCGGCGTTGGAGCGAGTTTCGACGGGAAAACCGATGGCTGTTTCCCTTTGCCGGTCTGTTTTTGCTGGGAGCGCTGGTGGGAACTGTGCTGTTCCTTTCCGCCGACGCCGCGCCGGAAAAATGGAGCGCCCTCTTGCGGGTTTCCGGAATTTCCGGCGGCTTTCGGGCTGGGCTGGGCGCAATATGGAGTGCCTGCTTTTCCACGGTTTTGTGGCTGGCGGTGCTGTTTTTGCTGGGGCTGTGGTGCTGTGCCGCCCCCTTCGTGCTGTTGGGACCGCTGGTGCAGGGACTGGGCCTGGGGCTGACGGAAGCCTATTATTATTCCCTCGGCTGGCGCGGTGTTTTAGCGGTGGCGACGGTGATTTTGCCGATTGAGCTGTTGACGGCGGCAGTGCTGGCGATGGCCGGGGCGGAAAGCCTACGAATGTCAGCCGCCCTGAGCCGACGGCTGTTGCCCGCTTCGGAGAGCAAGACGGCGGAAAAGGAGCCATCCTTTCGCCTGTATTGTCTGCGCTTTGCGGTGTTTCTAATGGCGGCGGTGGGCGTCGGTCTGCTGGAGGTGCTGTTGCGCACGGTGTTGGCCGGGGCGTTGCACTAAGGTCTGTTGAAAAAGGAAAATCAAACAAAAAGGAGAAACGGATATGGCGGGATTTTTCGGCTTGTTCGATTATTCGAAGGAGGGGCCGGGCGTTTCGAAAAACGGCCCGAAGAAGCGCCCCTTTGTGGTCTTTTTTGAAATCTACGGGCGGAAGTTCTGGAGCTTGTTGCAGGCGGGGCTGTGGTATCTGCTGATGAATCTGCCGCTGGTGACCCGCGGCTGGGCGGAGGTCGGACTGACCTATATCACGCGGGCATATTCGCGGGAAAAGCACGCCTTCGTGCGGGAGGATTTCCTTGAAACCATCCGCAAAAATCGCGGACAGGCCTTTTGGTGCGGCCTGCTGAATGTGGTTATCACGGCAGTGCTGTTGTTCAATATGTCCTATTACACGCTGGGGATGAATCCAGGGCTGTATGCGCTCTTCGGCTTCGACACCGCCGGACTGCAGGCCATGGAACCGGGGCTGCTGGACTATCTGGTGATGGCGGTGACCATGGGCGGCTATGTGATTTTCACATGGATGAAATATTACATTCCGTTTCTCGTGGTGACCTTCCGCCTGACCACGAAGCAGGTATACAAAAACGCCTTTATTTTCGCCACCGCCGGACTCAAGCCCAATCTGCTGATTTCAGTGGTCCTCATCGCCATCTATGCGCTGGCGGTGACGCTGGTGCTGTTGATTCCGAACACACTGTGTCTGGCGCTGGTGCTGTTGTTCATGCTACTGCTGTTGCCGGCCTTTCGGTCGTTCCTCATCCAGTTTTGCATTTTCCCGACGGTGCGGCGGCTGATGATCGACCCCTATTATGAGGCCAATCCCCATGCCGACCGCCAGGCGCGGCTGGATTTGAACTTGGATGTGGAGGAGGAACCGGAGAAACAACCGGAGGAGCCGGTCTTTTCCGATGAGCGGCCGACTCCAGCAGAGCCGGCGGACATCCCGCGGCAATACAGCGAAACGGAGCTGCGGCGCTTCAACAGCCGGCGCAACGCCGCCCAAAGCGACGAGGACGACGACACCATCTAAGGGAGCGGCTTGCAGGAGGAAATAAAAATGGACTATGTTTTATTGGCGCTGTGCGTGGTCGTTATCGTGCTTTTGGCGGTGACCATCGGCCAGCTGGCGGCGGTGCGCCGCACCCAGAAAAACTCGGCGGAGCGGGACGCGGCGGAGCGACTGGAGGGACGACTGGACCGAATGCAGGCGGAGTTGACCGCCGAGCTGAGAGCCGGCCGGCAGGAAAGCAGTCAAACCGTGCGGGAGAGCGTCCAGGGGCTGAGTCAAATGCTGCTCACCGAGCAAAGAGACGGACGACGGGAGATGGCGGAAAGCCTGGAGAACATCCGCCGCTCCATGACCGGCCAGTTGGACGGAATTCGCCAGGAAAACACCCACCAGCTGGAGCAAATGCGCCAGACGGTGGACGAAAAGCTGCAAAAAACTCTCAACGATCGCATCAGCCAATCCTTCCAGCTGGTGAACCAGCGGCTGGAGCAGGTGTATCAAAGCCTGGGCGAAATGAAAAATCTGGCCAACGATGTGGGAAGCCTCCAGCGGGTGCTGACCAATGTAAAAACCCGCGGCGTACTGGGTGAAATGCAGCTCGGCTCGATTTTGGAGCAAATTCTGGCCCCAGAGCAATATGAGGCGAATGTGAAAACCCGTCCGGGAAGCACAAACTATGTGGAATATGCAGTGAAGCTCCCCGGAGACGGCAACGGTACGGTGTGGCTTCCCATCGACGCAAAATTTCCGGCGGATGCCTATAACCAGCTACTGGAGGCCTCCGAGAGCGGCGACCCGGAGCGGGTGAAACTGGCCGGCTCTGTGCTGGAACAGCGGGTGCGCTCCTTCGCACGAGATATCCGGGATAAATACATTGCGCCGCCCTATACCACCGACTTCGGCATCATGTTTTTGCCCACTGAGGGGCTGTATGCCGAGGTGGTGAAGCGGGGCATGGTGGAAACCCTCCAGCGGGACTTCCGCGTGAACATCGCCGGCCCTACCACCATGGCGGCGTTGCTCAACAGCCTGCAAATGGGCTTCCGCACGCTGGCCATTCAAAAGCGCTCCGGCGAGGTCTGGAAGGTGCTGGGTGCGGTGAAAACCGAGTTCGAACGCTTCGGCGGGGTCATCCAGTCCGCCCAACAGCGGCTGGAGCAGGCCAATTCGGAACTGGACAAGCTTGTGGGCGTGCGCACTCGCCAAATTCAGCGCAAGCTGGACAAGGTCACCCGCCTGTCGGCTGAGGAAGCCACAGCGGTGCTGGAGGAAAATTTCTCGGAGGACGAATGATTGGGCTTGCCCCGCAGGCATAAATTTCCCCTGCGGTCACTATGATATACCGTGACAGAGCACAAAAAACTGTGCGAAGGGAGAGAAAAGCACGGTGTATTGGATTTTTTCCTGGAAGCGATGGCGGCCGGTGATGCTGGGTGCGGTGGCGACGGCCATTGTTGCGACGGGGCTGTTCGCCGAGCTGGCTGTCCCGCAGCAGTCGATGTCGGCGAACGCCGAGCCGGCGGTGCGGTTGCCGGTTTTGATGTATCATGGGGTGCTGCCCCAGCCGGAGCGCCAGGGGCAATATGTGGTATCCCCCGCGTTGCTGGAGGCAGATTTGCGCTGGTTGCAGGAAAACGGCTATGAAACGGTGGTGATGCAGCAACTCATCGACTATGTTCTGGGAGAGGGAACCCTGCCGGAGAAGCCGGTGCTGCTCACCTTCGACGACGGCTATTATAACAACTATTTGTACGCCTATCCCCTGCTGAAGCAATACAGCATGAAGGCGGTGATTTCGCCGGTGGTCTCCTGGTCGGAGAAATTTTCCCGCGAGGACGCCGACCATGAGGCTTATTCCCATATCACCTGGGATGAAATGCGGGAGATGGTGAACAGCGGCGCGGTGGAAATTCAAAACCACAGCTACGATATGCACTATTGCACAGCCGGAAAGCGCAAGGGAATTTTGAAGCAGGCAAGCGAAACTGCCGCCGGCTATCGCACAACCCTGCGGGCAGATCTGGAGCGGGCACAGCAGGTGCTGGAGCAGGAGCTTGGCCGCGCGCCCACCACCTTCACCTATCCCTATGGCGCTATGTGCGCCGAGGCAGAGACTGTGATTCGGGAGCTGGGCTTTCGCGCCACCCTCAGCTGTGAAAGCCGCATCAATTTCATCACAAAATCCCCCAACTGCCTGATGGCGTTGGGGCGGTATCTGCGCCCGGCGGGGATGTCCACCGCCGCATTTATGAAAAAGCTGGAGGACGCCATAGCAAGGGCGGCCGGATGAAAAGGAGAAGCACATGGAACAGAAGGATTTGGATCGCATCAACGAGCTGGCCCGATTGAGCCGGGAGCGGACGCTGACCGACGCGGAGAGAGCGGAGCAGACACAGCTGCGCACCGATTATCTGGCGGCCTTTCGCCGCAATTTAATGGCGCGGCTGGACGACGCCGAATGGGTGGACGAACAGGGAAATCGCACCCCCTTGCGCCGCAAGGATACAGACAAAGGCTGAAAATTTCTCCCCGGTGTGGAATCGAAGCGGAAAACGGTGTGTTTTCCGCTTTTTTTGCGACTTTTTTTATCGGAAGGCCTTGCTATTTTGGGTGGGTTCTGCTACAATGGTGAGCAAGACCCCACCGGGTCAGAGGAGCAAAAAGGAGTTGTGAAAAATGGCCATTATTGTTTCGCCGGAGGGAAAAAGCTTTCGGCTGGAAACGGAAAACACGGTATATGCGTTCCGCGTAATCAACGGGCGCTATCTGAAGCATGATTATTACGGTGAAAAGAAAGATTTCACCGTTTCGGAAATTCATCCTGTATCCTTCTCCCCCTATGTGATTGGCGAGGAGCGTTGGGTTTCCCTCAACGATGAGCTGGCGGAATTTTCCTTCTTCGGCGGCGGTGATTTCCGCAACACCGCCCTGCGTCTGCAAGGGAAAAACGGCGATTGCTGCACCTCCTTCTTCTATACGGGCTATCAGCTGGACAAGGGCCGCGCGGCAATCCCCGGTCTGCCCTGCGCCCGCCCCAGCGCCGAGAGCGAAACGCTGGCGGTGACGCTGGAGGATGACCTCAACGGCTGTCGCCTGACGCTGTATTATACGGTTTATCCGGAATATGATGTGATCACCCGCTATTTCCGTTTGGAAAACAACGGAACGGATGCGGTGCGGCTGGAAAAGGCCATGTGCCTCCAGCTGGATTTGCCCGGCCACGATTTTGAGCTGTTGACTCTGCCGGGAAGCTATCCCTTCGAGCGGAGCGTTCAGCGCCAGCCCCTGTTCCAGGGGAATGTACAGGTGGCCAGCCGTCGGGGCATGATCGGCCACCAGCAGAATCCCTTCATCGCGTTGCTGGAAACCGGCGCCGGTGAAGAAAACGGACTGGTATACGGCTTCAACCTGGTATACAGCGGAAGCTTTTTGGATGAAATCGGCGTGGACGAAAAGGGAAACACCCGCGTCACCCTCGGCCTGGGAGACGAGTGCTTCCGCTGGCTGCTGGAGCCGGGCGAGAGCTTTTCCTCCCCCGAAGCGCTGTCCCTCTGCTCCCCCTTCGGCCTTGGATATATGTCCCGCCGGATGCACGCCTTCGTGCGGGAGATGCTGGCGCCGGCGGAGCTGGCGCCCCATCGGCCGGTGGTGCTGAACACCTGGGAGGCCTGCTATTTCGACATCGACCAGGATCGTCTGGTGACGATGGCCGCCGAGGCGAAGAAATACGGCATGGACACCCTGGTGATGGACGACGGCTGGTTCGGCGAGCGCCACGCGGACAACGCGGGACTCGGCGACTGGGTAGAAAACAAGCGGAAATTCCCCGACGGACTGGCGGCCTTTGGACGCCGGGTCGTGGAAACGGGCATGAATTTCGGCATTTGGATTGAGCCGGAGATGGTAAACCCGGATAGCGACCTGTATCGGGCCCATCCGGATTGGTGTCTGAAGGCAGTGGGTCGAGACGCTTCCCTGTCACGCGGTCAGCTGGTGCTGGATTTCTGCAATCCGGCGGTGCTGGACTATCTGAAAGCCTCCTTTGCCACCGTATTCGAGGGCGTGCCCTTGTCCTATATCAAATGGGACTGCAACCGCAACCTGTCGGAGGTTGGCTCTTCCTATCTGCCGAAGGAACGCCAGACGGAGGCCGCCTATCGCTATCAGCTGGGCGTTTATGAGCTGTTCCGCTGGTTCCGGGAGACCTATCCCGATGTGATGATCGAAAATTGCTCCGGCGGCGGCGGACGCTATGATTTGGCGATGATGACCTTCTCCCACCAGATTTGGACCAGCGACAACACGAAGGCCGCCAGCCGCACCCGGATTCAATATGGCACCTCCGTTGCCTATCCCATCAGCCAGATGTCCTGCCATGTGTCCGACCCGACCCACGACGAGGCTGTGATGCGTAGCCTGGAGATGAAATTCAACGTGGCCGTGGGCGGCGTGCTGGGCTATGAGCTGCATATTGTGAATGTGGCCGACCCGGTGAAGGAGGAAATCGCCCGCCAGATTGAGAAATATCACCAGCTGGAGGATTTGATCAAATACGGCGATTTGTACCGGTTGATTTCGCCTTTCGAGGATGCGGATGGCGTCTCCGCCTATTATTTCACGGGTTCTTCGTCCATGAACGAAGAACCCGGCCAGCGGATTTATCTCTCCTTCCTGCAAAACGCGGCGGCCGCCACTGCCCGCGAATGTGTCCTGAAAATCGGCGTGGCGGACGAGGACGCCCGCTATCGGGAGCGTTTCAGCGGCGAGGAGATTTCCGGCGCCCAGTTGCGGGCGGGTTATACGGTATCCACCACCACCACCCCGGAGAACAGCCACATTTGGCTTTTCGAAAAGGTTTAAGCGAAAAAGCGAAAAGCGTTTCGTATGCCACAGCATTTTTCACAAAAAGCAAAGCCATCCCAACGGTTATTCGACCGCCGGGATGGCTGGTTCTTTTTTGGGGGGAGACTGTTGTGCGGAGCCCCGCCAGGCTCCCCTTAGCGCCATAAGGGGAGGCTATTCGAAACTCCTGCACAAATTTGTGTCTGTGCAAAACATTTTCTATCCCTTTTTGTCTCATATCTATTGTAACCTTATAATAGGTCGAACTATTAGTAGCATAAATAACTTGTTTTAAATTACATATTCTGCTATAATGAAATAGAATGATTTTTTGGAGGCCAATTATGAAAAAATTGATTGCGATGATTATGATGTTCCTTA
>CAZSTR010000029.1:0-19190 GCA_964609975.1 uncultured Ruminococcus sp.
CGGATTAACCGTAGAAACATACAAGGTCTTATACCAACAAATTTATAGCTGGGTAAAGGCGCAAAAAATCGTAGAGTAGCTGGAGGGGGAAAAGTACGCTTTCAGTAGTGCTTCTATTTCGAATATTAAAGCAACAAAATGAAAACAAGCCTGCGTGCAAAGCTGCACGCAGGCTTGTTTTTTTGGGGGGTTATAATACAATAAATCCTCGAAAAGCGCGTCAGTTTTGGCGCCGCACGATGCGATAGTCGTCCCGCACCCGATAAAAGGGACAGCGGGAGCACCCGGTGTCCATGAGCTGTTCCAAATCGTCCATGTCCATGTCCACCATGCAGACATAATCCTCATATTCCTCGTCATATTCCAGGTTTTCACAATTTTCGCAGAGCATATCCGCCATAAAAAGTCTCCTGTCGTTTTCTTTGAAAAGTTTTGTGCGATTCGCCGCCCGGCGCGTATGACTGCGTCCCAAACGGACCATAATGAAATGGAAAGGAAGGGATGGAGAGATGTTCAACAAGGTGGAAATTTGCGGAGTGAACACCGCCTCGCTGAAGGTGCTGACGGAGGCGGAGAAAATCCGCCTCCTGCGGGAAATGCGGGAGGGAAACAGCCGCGCACGGGAGCAGCTGGTCAACGGCAACCTCCGGCTAGTGCTCAGCGTGCTGCAGCGCTTCACCGGTCGGGGAGAAAATCTGGACGATTTGTTCCAAGTGGGCTGTATCGGACTGATCAAGGCCATTGACAACTTCGATTTGTCGTTAGATGTGCGCTTCTCCACCTATGCCGTCCCGATGATTATCGGCGAAATTCGCCGGTATCTGCGGGACAACAACGCCATTCGCATCAGCCGCTCCGTGCGGGATGTGGCCTATCGGGCCATGCAGATAAAGGAACAGCTGCTCAATGAAAACCAGCGGGAGCCGACGGTGGAGGAAATCGCCAAACGGCTGGAGCTTCCCCGTGAGGAGGTGGTGGTGGCGCTGGAGGCCATCGTGGACCCGGTGTCGCTGTATGAGCCGCTCTATAACGATGCGGGCGACACGGTGTATGTGATGGACCAGCTGGGCGACCGGGAGGACGACACCACCTGGCTGGATGAGCTGGCGCTCAAGCAGGCCATCGCGGCGCTCAGCAGCCGGGAAAAGAAAATTCTCAATTTGCGGTTTTTCAAGGGGATGACGCAGATGGAGGTGTCCGGCGAAATCGGTATTTCGCAGGCGCAGGTCAGCCGCCTGGAAAAGGGAGCGCTGGAAAAAATCAAGCGGGAGTTGTGAGGAACGCTCAGAGAAGCCCGTTTTGCAGCTTCGCGGCGGTAAGGGTGTTGCGCAACAGCATGGCGATGGTCATGGGGCCGACGCCGCCGGGCACGGGGGTGATGGCTCCGGCGATGGGTTCCACGCCGGCGAAGTCCACATCGCCGCAGAGCTTTCCGCTTTCGTCGCGGTTGATGCCCACATCAATGACCGTCGCCCCCGGTTTCACCATGTCGGCGGTGACGAAGCCCGCTTTCCCGATGGCGGAAACGAGAATGTCCGCCCGCCGACAAACGGCGGAAAGCTCCTTCGTGTGGGAATGGCAGACGGTGACGGTGCCGTTTTCGTGCAACAGGAGCATGGCCATGGGCTTGCCCACGATGTTACTGCGGCCCAGCACCACGCATTCCTTTCCGTCGGGAGAAATTCCGCTTCGATGGAGAAGCTCCATGACCCCGGCGGGGGTGCAGGGGAGAAACCGATAGTCGCCAATCAGAATGTGACCCACATTTTCACTGTGGAAAGCGTCTACATCCTTTTCTGGGTCGATGGCGGCGATGACCGCCTTGTCCTCCAGCGGTGCGGGCAGGGGAAGCTGGCAGAGGATTCCGTGAATGTCCGGGCGCTTGTTCAAGACGGCCACGGCGTCCAGCAGGGTTTTCGCGTCGGTGTCGGCGGGGAGGTTGATTTGCTCGCCGTAAAAGCCGACCTCGGCGCAGGCGCGCTGCTTGTTGCGCACATAGGTCTGGGACGCCGGGTCCTCGCCTACAAGAATCACCGCCAGACCGGGGACGAGTCCCCGGTCTTTTTTCAGCCGAGCCGTCTCGGCGGCGATTTCCGCCCGCAACGCGGCGGCAATCGCCTTTCCGTCTATGATGGTTGCCATGGTTATTCCTCCTGCCCTGCGTCGGCGTCGGTGGCCCCGCTGTTTTCGGCGGCTTGGCCTGCTTCTTTGCTCGCTTCGTCGGTCACAGGGACGGTCTCCGCTTCCTCCGGCGCGGCTTCGGCCGCGTCGGAGGGGAGCACAGCTGCCGCCTCCAGCGTCATGGGCAAAGCCTTCGTGCGCCGGTTTAGAATGAGGAACAGCACCGCGCCGCCGAGGATGGCCACCACTGCCACCAGCTGAGAGGTTTTGATGGCGCCGGCCATGAGACTGTCGGTGCGCAGCCCTTCGATGAAAAAGCGCCCGCAGCCATACCAGACCAAATAGCCGCAGAAAAGCTCGCCCTTGAATTTATAGGCGTATTTGGACAGCAGATGCAACAACAAAAAGCCCAGCGCGCACCAGAGGGATTCATACAGAAAGGTGGGGTGCACCGGAAGGGCTGTGTCATAGCCGCTTCCCTTCAGCCCCTGCTGAATCATGTCGCCGGTCATGCCCCAGGGGAGTGTGGTGTTTCCACCGAAGGCCTCCTGGTTAAAGAAGTTGCCCCAGCGGCCCACCGCCTGCCCGATGAGAAAGCCCAGAGAGGCCAAATCGCACATCCCCAGCACATCCACCTTTTTCAGCCGGCACATGAGGATTCCGGAGGCGAAGGC
The DNA here is from genome assembly GCA_964609975.1 of uncultured Ruminococcus sp. GTDB lineage: Bacteria > Bacillota > Clostridia > Oscillospirales > Acutalibacteraceae > UBA5905. Next base: position 2,796 of record CAZSTR010000029.1, read on the forward strand.
GCCGATGATGCCGCCGAAGATGCCGATGCCGCCCTCCCAAATGCGCAAAATGCTCCAGGGATCGGCCAGATAGCTGGTGGTGTTGTCGCAGAAAAACACATAATACAGTCGCGCGCACAAAAAGCCCACCAGCGTGCAGACGAGGGTGATGTCGATGAGCTTGTCGGCGTCGATGTCCAGCTCCTTTGCCCGGCGCAGGCCGTAAATCACGGCCAGCAGAAAGCCGATGGCGATGCAGACGCCATACCATTTGATGGAGAAGCCGTGGCCGAAGAGGGTGAAGCTCACCAGCTCATCGTTCAGGGGGAATTTCCAGCCCAAAGCGGGAAATTCTATGTAATGGGACAACAGCTGAAGCATAAGAAAACTTCCTTTCGTGATTTATGTAGGGAGACGGCGCTCAGGCCGTCTCCGGACGGATGATGGAAAGGGTGTGCTCGCTTGTGGGGATGCGGCGGCGCAGCTGGTCGTTCAGCTGTGCGGAGGACAGCTCCGCCAGCGTCTCCAGCCGGGACAGCGGGGGGATTCCGTCGATCCAGTCGCTGAGCAGCAGCTCGGCGCAGGTGGCTGCGTCATCCAACTCGCTGACCGTGGCGCCATAAACGGCGCGGCGCGACAGCTCCACCGTCTCGTCGTCCAGACCGGTTTCCTGCAGACGGCGAATTTCTTGCAGTATACGCTCCGCAACCTGCTCCGGGTCGGAGGATTCGCCCACGAACAGCCAGATGCCGAAGCCCGGCCCGTTGAAATATTCGGCACCGAACTGGTCGTTTATCAGCCCATCCTCCATGAGGGAGGCATAGAGCGGCGAGCTTTTTCCGGCGAGGATGTTGGCGAGAAGCTCCGCGCCGGCCGCGGCGGCGGCATCGCGGGGCGCGTCCGTCGGCTCCTTGATGCCCAGGTAGAAGATCGGCGCCGCCACCGGCATGGTCTGTTCCATTTTGTGTTGGCAGACGCTGTCCGGTTCATCGCAATGGAACGGCGCGGGGGACATGGGCGGCGCGGGCTTCAGCAGACGGTCGGCCGCCTGCTCTACCTCGTCAGGGGTGATGCGCCCGGCTACGGTCAGCACCATGTTGTGAAGGTTATAATATTGCTTATAGCACCGATACAGCAGGTCGGCGGTGATATGGGAGATGGATTCCACCGTTCCGGCGATGTCGATGCGCACCGGGTGCCGGTGATACATTCCCCGCAACAGGTTATACAGCACGCAACGGCCGGGGTCGTCCTCGCACATACGGATCTCCTGGCCGATGATGCCCTGCTCCTTTTGTACGGTTTGGGGCGTGAAATAGGGTTTCTGAACAAAATCCAGCAGAATTTCCAGCGATGGGAGAGTGTTTTCGGTCGCCTGGAACAGATAGGCGGTGCGTTCGAAGCTTGTGTAGGCGTTGGCGTCGGCGCCGGTGGTGGCGAAGCGCTGGAAGGCGTCGCCCTCCTCGCTTTCGAAAAGCTTGTGCTCCAGGTAGTGGGCAATGCCCTCCGGCATCTCCTCGACCCCGCCATCGGGAGCGGGGAGGGTGTTATACACCGAGCCATAGTGGGTGGCGAAGGAGGCATAGACCGTTGCCGCTTGTGGGCGGGGCCACACCAGAATTTTCAGCCCGGAGGAATGCTTGAGGCTGTAAATGGTGTCGTCGGTCAGGGAATGTGTGGTGGGTGTCATCATAATGTGGCCTCCTCGTTTTGGGGACAGAGCAGATAGGTGGTGTCCAGATGCAGGGTGCGCGCTACCCGGCAAATGTCCTCAGCGGTGACGGCCTGCAGGGCGCTGACCGCCTTTTCCGGGGCTTCATAGCGGTCATAGACTGTTTGACTCATATAATAGCGCTCCCGCTCCAGCGGGGTTTCTTCCACGGCGTGCAGAGCTTGGATGGCGCTGCGTCGGGCATCCTCCAGCTCGTCGGCGGAGAACTGTCCCTGCTGAAGGGCAGAAAGCTGGCGCAGAATTTCCGCTTTTGTGCGGGCTGCGTCGGCCGCCTCCACGCCGCTGTCCACCAGAAAAAGCCCGCGAAAGCGGTCATAGGAGGAGGCGCAATAATAGCAAAGGCTTTGCTCCTCCCGCACGTGCTTGAACAGCAGGGAGGAGGGACAGCCGCCAAACAGGGTGTTCATCAGCCGGGCGGCGGCGATGGGGCCGTCCGGCTCGGCGGCGGCCAGCCGGAAGCCGAGCACAAGCTTCGCCTGCTTGAGGGTCATTTTTTCGGTGAGGGCGATTTCCTTGAGGGTGAAGGAGGGGTCGTCCTGCATGGAAACCGCCTGGCGGCCGGGCAGGACGGAAAAGGCCTCCTCCAGCCGCCGCGCCAGCGCGGCCGTGTCGCCGTCGCCCTGATAAATCCAGCGGATACGGGCGGTGTTCAATAGCCGCAGACGGGCCTCGGTTACCTTTTCCGGTGTCAGAGCCTCCACGGTGGCAGGGGTTCCGTCTGGGTCCACGCTGAAGGGGTGGTCGGGGCAAAGCAGCTGGATGCACCGCTTGCGGGCATAAAGGCGTTTGTTGTTGATTTCGCTTTGCAGCTGCTCCAGCAGACAGCGTTGCTCGCGCCGCAAATCCGCGGCGCGCAGCCGACCGTTCTCCATGGCCGGGTCCAGCAACAGCTCCAGCAGAAGGCTGGTGCAATCGGCGGTCAAATCCTCCTTGGAGAGGGTATAGCGCTGTTGCAGGAAGGAGATGGAAAAGCGCAAAATTTGCCAGCCACCCAGCCGCTCCACCTGGCCACTGACGGTGGCGCCATACAGCCGGTTAAGCTGACGGTTGAGCAGGGTCATGGAGGGGAACCGGCGACAGCTGTGGGTGAGCAGACCGGGAAGAATGGCATATTCGGCGGCGGTGGACTCCAAAAGGGGCACCGCAAAAAGGCCGGTGAGCCGGGCGGTGCGATAGGCATCCGCTGGCAGGGTCAACAGCGCCTGGTTATGGCTCAGAGCTTGAAAATCGGGTTGCATACAGCTTTCTCCTTTGGCATGATGGGGTTTCGGTTAGCTTTCCCGCGGGAGCGGGGAATATGCGAGGCTCAAAGCTCCTCTAGCAAAGCGGCGGAAATGTCTCCCGCCAGCTGGCCGACATAGCGCTCCAGCTCGTCGAAGGAGATGTTGGCCTGGTGCTCTGCCAAATCGGAGATGGTGCGCAAAATCAGAAAGGGAACGCCGTTGGCGGCGGCGGCTTGGGCGATGGCGGCGCCCTCCATCTCGGCCGCGGCGGCGTTAAACAGCTGACGGATGCGCGCCTTCAGCGTGCTGTCGTCCACGAAGATGTCGCCGGAGGCGATGCGCCCGCGCAGAGCCTTTTGGCCGGCGGGGAGCACCCGCGCGGCGGCCCGCTCCGCGGCAGCGATCAGCGTCGGGTCGGCGGAAAAAAGTGTGGGCTTTTGGTCATCCGCGCCGGTGATATAGCCGGGAACATGGCCGAAGGAGGTGAGGTCAAAGTCGTGGTGCACCGCTTCGGTGCCGATGACCAGATCCTTCACCTGAAGGCGGGGGTCCAGCCCGCCGGCCATGCCAGTGTTCAGCAGGGCGTCTGGGGAAAAGCGGTCGATGAGAAGCTGGGCGGTGACGGCCGCGTTCACCTTTCCGATGCCGCTTTCCACAACGATGGCGGTGCAGCCGCCGAGACCGCCTTGATAAAAGCGCCGTCCGGCCAGCTGGGTGACGGTAGGGCTGTTTAGCCGCGCCACCAGCCCTTCAACCTCCGAGGCCATGGCGCCGATAATTCCGATGGTTTTCATGGATATTCCTCCTGTGGATACTTCATTCCTTATAAGGATAGCATTTTCCATACACTATAGCACATTCCTTCAAAATTTGCAATCCTTTCCTGCGGACGGGGTGCGCCGTTTTTGTTTTGCATTTTTCATTGACTTTTCGGAAAAAGGCTTGTATAATGAACAAATAAAGCGGTGCAGGCGCACCGTGTTCAAGCAAACAGGAGGTTAAAACCCATGAAGCGTACACCAAAACCGGTATTCTTCATTGTGGCGATTGTGATTCTGGCGTTGTCCTACACCTCTCTTTTTGGTGTATACACGCGCTATGGAGACAGAACCGACACAGTGATTCGAGGCGTCAGCGGAATTCGCTGGGGCATCGATATCCAAGGCGGCGTCGATGTGACCTTCGGCCCGAAGGACGATGCTGTGGAGGTGACAGCATCCCAGCTGGACGGTGTGAAAAAAATCATCGAACAGCGTCTGGTCAGCAAGAACATCACCGACTATGAAGCCTATACAGATGCGGCGAGCCGCCAGGTGATCGTCCGCTTCCCCTGGGCCAGCACGGAGGAAACTCCGGAAGAGGCGGTGGCCGAAATCGGCCAGACGGCTATGCTGGCTTTCTATTATGGAAGCGACACCGACTCCGACGGAAAGCCCACTGGCGACCGGATTCTCACCGGCGACGATGTGGAATCGGCCCAGGCCTCTTATGTGCAGACCTCGGAAACCAGTACTGGAGAATATGTGGTTGCTCTGACGCTGAAGGAGTCTGGAAAGAGCGCCTTCGCCGTCGCCACAAAGAAGCAGTATAACGGTGGAAGCAACAGCGGCACAATTTCTATCTGGCTGGACGATGACATGATTTCCAACCCGACGGTTAACGCAGAAATCACCGACGGTGTGGCGACGATTTCTGGAAGCTTCGAGAGCTATTCGGATGCGAAGGAGCTGGCGGATTTGATCACCTCCGGCGCGTTGCCCTTCGAAATCGAGACGAAGAGCCTCGGATCCATTTCCCCCACCATGGGAAGTAGCGCCCTCAAGGCGATGGCGATCGCGGCGGTGATTGCTATGGTGTTGGTGGCGGTGATTATGATTCTGCTGTACCGTCTGCCCGGCTGTGTGGCGGTTTTGTCTCTGTGCGGCCAGATGGCCGGCACGCTGGCGGCCATCAGCGGCTATTTCGCCGTGTTCAACAGCTTCACCATGACCCTGCCCGGCGTGGCCGGACTGATTTTGTCTATCGGCATCGGTGTGGATTGTAACGTGATCACCGCCGAGGCGGTGCGCGAGGAAATCCGCGCTGGAAAGACCATCGACGGTGCCATCCGTTCTGGCTCGAAAAACTCCTTCTGGGCGATTTTCGACGGAAACATCACGGTGCTGATTGTGTCGCTGGTGCTGATGGGTGTTTTCGGCTCCTCCAGTAGTCTGCTGGGGCTGATGTTCAGCTGGCTGCCGGTGTCCACTACCGGCTCGGTGTATTCCTTCGGTTACACCCTGCTGATTGGCGTGATTATGAACTTTATCATGGGCATTTGGGCCTATCGTCTGATGCTGCGGTCGGTTTCCCGCTTGAAGCCCTTCCGCAAGCCCTGGCTGTATGGAGGTGATCGCAAATGAAAAAGTTTGATTTTGTTGGTCATCTGAAAACCTTCCTGTGTATCTCGCTGGCGATTATGCTGGTGGGGGTTGCGGTCAATGTGATTTTCGGCACCCAGCTGGATGTGGCCTTCAAGGGCGGCACGGTTCTGCGCTATAGCTATGAGACCCAGCCGGAGGTGGAAACGCTGGCGAAGGACGCAAAGGAGATTCTCGGCGCCGAAACGGTGGTGGCTCTCGACAATGTGAACGACACGGCGGTGGTCACGGTGACCCTGCCCGGCGAAATCTCCATGGAACAGCAGAACGCCTTCTCCGAAAAGCTGGAGAAGAGCTATGCCTCCAACAAAATGACCCCCTTCAGCACCAACACGCTGAGTGCCTCCATGGGCTCGAAGTTTTTCCTTCGTTGCCTGATTGCGTTGGGCGTGGCGGCGGCGCTGCTGCTGTTGTATGTGGGCTTCCGCTTCCGCAAAATCGGCGGTTTTTCCGCCGGTCTAACGGCGCTGTTTGCGCTGGTGCATGACCTACTGATTGTGTATTTTGCCTTTGTGGTATTCCGCATCCAGCTCAACGAGAATCTGGTGGCGGTGATGCTGACGATTCTTGGCTATTCGCTCAACGACACCATCGTGATTTTCGACCGTATCCGTTCGAACCGGGCGAAAATGAACGCTCCGTTGGACGAGGTTGTGAACACCTCGATCCAGCAGTGCCTGCGGCGTACGCTGGTAACCAGCCTGACGACGGTGACGGCGATTGGAGCGGTGCTGGGTGTGGCGCTGGCGATGCATGTGGATTCCATCATCAGCTTCGCTCTGCCGATGCTGCTCGGCTCGATTTCCGGCTGCTATTCCTCTGTGTTCCTCAGTGCTCCGCTGTGGGCCAAGTGGATGGACCATAAGGCGGCCAAGGCGCAGAAGGCCGGAAGGAAATAACCGAAAGCGCTTGTGCGATAACCAAATGCCCCCGCAAACTGTTCAACGAACAGTCTGCGGGGGCATTTTTCTTTGTACTTTCTTTGCATGGGAAAACCGGTGCGAAAAAACGGGAGAGTCCGTTTCGAACTCTCCCGTTTGCTGGTTCAAAGAAGCTCAATCGTCACAGCAGGGGTCGGCCTTTGGCGGCTCCACCGGCTTCGGCGCGGAGGCAGTGGTGTCTCCCAGTCCGGTTGTTTCGCTGAACAGCACATGGTTGACGGTGGCGTTGACGGCGTCGGTGGGGATGATGAGCTTGGCGGCGGTGCCGTTGGATAGCTCCACCAGCGCTTCGTATTTTTTCAGCTCCAGCACGGCGGCGTCTGCGCCGGCCTCACGGATAGCGCGGATGCCGTCCGCTTCCGCCTTTTTCGCCAGCAGAAGCGCCTTCGCTTCGCCCTCGGCACGGGCGATGCGGGCGTCGCGCTCGCCCTCCGCCTCCAGAATCATGGCCATCTTGTCGCCTTCGGCGCGGGTGATGGCGGCGGCCTTGTGGCCCTCTGCCTGAAGAAGGGTTTCCCGGCGATCCCGTTCGGCCTTCATCTGCTTTTCCATGGCGGCCTGAATTTCGGCAGGCGGGATGATGTTTTTCAGCTCCACGCGGGACACCTTGATGCCCCATTGGTCGGTGGCGTCATCCAGAATGGCGGTCATTTTCCCGTTGATGTCGTCGCGGGAGGTGAGGGTGCCGTCCAGCTCCAGCTCGCCCACGATGTTGCGCAGGGTGGTGGCGGTCAGGTTGGATAGCGCGTTGATGGGGTTGACCACGCCATAGGTATACAGCTTCGCGTCGAAAATGCGAAAATAGACCACCGTGTCGATCTGCATGGTCACATTATCCTTTGTAATCACCGGCTGGGGCGGCGCATCCAGCACCTGCTCCTTGAGGGTGATACGCTTGGAAATGCGCTCCAGCACCGGGATTTTAATATGCAGACCCGCCTCCCAGGTGGTTTGGTATTTTCCGAGGAATTCGATGACGAATTGCGAGGATTGAGGAACGATTTTCAGGTTTGCGAGGATGAGTATCGCCAGCAAAGCAAGCAAGCCGATGAGGATAACTTCCAAATTAAACAACCCCTTTCAGTTGGTGTCTCCAGTATAGCAATTTTTCGACCGCTTGTAAACAGCTTTTGAAAACTTTCCGCCTTCAGCCGACAAAATTGCAATTCTGTCTTTTATTTTTGCGAATTCTGTGGTAGAATAGCAGAAAAGGGAGAAAATCTCCGACCGAAAAAGAAAGGAAGACCCGATTATGTGCGGATTTTGCGGCTTCACCGGCGAATTAACCGACCGGGAGGGATATTTGCGGCAGATGACCGAAAAAATCACCCATCGCGGCCCGGATGCCGACGGCTATTATCTGGACGACACGCTGGCGATGGGCTTTCGGCGGTTGAGCATCATTGATTTGGAGGCGGCACAGCAGCCTTTGTATAACGAGGATAAAACACTGGCGCTGATGTTCAACGGGGAAATTTATAACTATCAGGAGCTGCGGGAGGAGCTGCAGGCGCTCGGCCATTGCTTCGCCACCAACGGCGATGGCGAGACCCTTCTCCATGGCTATGAGGAATGGGGCGCAGGGCTGTTGCCCCGTTTGCGGGGTATGTTCGGCTTCGCTATTTGGAATATTGCCGAACAGCGGCTGTTCATCGCCAGAGACTATTTCGGGATAAAGCCGATGCACTATACCCTGTTGCCGGACGGACGGCTGGTGTTCGGCTCGGAAATCAAGTCGATTTTGGTGCATCCGGATGTGAAAAAGGAGCTGAATCCGGCGGCGCTGGATAAATATCTCTCCTTCCAATATTCGGTGCCGACCGAAACCTTCTTTAAGGGGATTTCCTGTCTGCCGCCGGCGCACTATATGGTGCATGAGGCCGGAAGGGTGGAGGTGTTCCGCTATTGGGAGCCGAGCTTCTCTCCGGACGAGAGCATGACGCTGGAGCAGGCGGTGGATGAAATCGACCGCGCCTTCACCGATTCGGTGGCCGCCCATCGCATCAGTGATGTAGAGGTAGGCTGTTTTCTGTCCGGAGGCGTGGATTCCAGCTTTGTGGCCTCCTATTTTGGCGGCCAGAAGGCGTTCACCGTCGGCTTCGACAACGGTCAGCACTATAATGAAAGCAACTATGCGGCGGAGCTGGCGAAGGAGGTGGGCATCGAGCATCATGTCCACATCATCGGCGAAAAGGAATATTGGGACGCGTTGCCCAAGGTGCAATACTATTTGGATCAGCCGTTGGCCGACCCCTCTTGCGTGGCACTGTATTTTGTTTCGAAGCTGGCGGCGGAGAAGGTGAAGGTGGTGCTGTCCGGCGAGGGTGCGGACGAGCTCTTCGGTGGCTATCGGATTTATCATGAACCGACCTCCCTGCGGGGGTATCAGCGGCTTCCCCGTTGGTTGCGGCGGGGCGCGGCGGCGCTTGTGGAAGCGCTTCCGTTCTCCTTCAAAGGGAAATCCTTCCTCGTCCGTGGGTCGAAAACGCTGGAGGAGCGGTTCATCGGCAATGCCAATATGTTCACGAAGAAGGAAAAAATGCGGCTTTTGCGGAATATTCCCGCCACCGACCCCACCGATTTCACGGCGGAATATTATACCCGCTGTGCGGGGCAGGATGATGTGACCCGGATGCAATATCTGGACATTAACCGCTGGATGGTGGGCGATATTCTGCTCAAGGCGGATCGAATGAGCATGGCTCATTCGTTGGAGCTGCGGGTGCCCTTTCTGGATAAGAAGGTTTTCGAGGTAGCCGCGCGTATTCCCGCGAAGCATCGGGTGGCGGCGGGCACCACAAAGTATGCTATGCGTCTGGCGGCTCAGCGCCATATCCCGGAATCGGCGGCTTCGAAGCCGAAGCTGGGCTTCCCGGTGCCCATCCGTATCTGGTTGCGGGAGGATACCTATTATAACCGGGTGAAGAAGGCGTTCCTTTCCCCTGCGGCGGAGAAATATTTCCGTGTGGAGGAGCTGATGCGTCTGCTGGATCAGCACAAGGCGGGGAAAAAGGATAATTCCAGAAAAATCTGGACGGTGTATATGTTCCTGGTTTGGTATGGTGTGTTTTTCGAGGACTGAATGGCGTTGTCGCCGCATATATATGGGAAAAATCGGTATGCGGAGTGGATGAACGATGTTTGTGATGTCCTTGAAAACGACGGCCCCGCGGATGCTGGTGAGCGTCGCGGTTGTGGTGGCGCTGCTGGCGGTGGCGGTGGGGCTGTCCTTTTGCCCGAAAACCGCCTCTGCGGCGGTTGTGGCCGAGTCGGAGGAGCAACGGGTGGCCTTTCTGCTGGGGCTGGGCTATGAGGTGGCCGCGCCCGCCGAGGTGCGGGAGGTGCTGATCCCGGCGGAGTTCGACGCAGCTTTTGCGGAATATAACCATCTGCAGCAGGCGGCCGGAACGGATTTGACACCGCTGATGGGGAAGCGGGTAAAATGCTGGAGCTATACGGTCACGAATTTCCCCGGAACGGAGACGGTGCAGGCGCATATTCTTGTGTATCGGGGCCGGGTTGTGGGCGGAGACATTTCCTCCACCCGGCCGGAGGGCTTGCGACAGGGGCTGGTGGCGCTGCCGCCGGCCGAAACGGAAAGGACAGAAAAGGATGGAAAGACTGGATAAGCTGCTTTGCTCCCAGTCCACCCGCACTCGCTCCGAGGCGGGTCGCCTCATTCGCGGCGGCCATGTGACGGTAGACGGGGCGGTTTGCCGGGATGCCGGCCGCCGGCTGGAGCCGGGCGCGGTGACGGTGGCGGTGGACGGGAAGCCTTTGGGCTATGCGGAGCATATTTATCTCATGCTCAACAAGCCGGCGGGGATTTTGTGCGTGTCCCGCGACCCGAAGGCGCCGACGGTGATTGATTTGTTGCCGGAGGAGTATCGGCGGCGCGGGCTGTTCCCCGCCGGGCGGCTGGACAAGGACACCCACGGGCTGACCCTCATCACCGATGACGGTGCGCTGGCTCATGAGCTGTTGTCTCCCCGCCATCATGTGGGGAAGGTGTATCTGGCGCGGCTGGACAGGCCGTTGACGGAGGCGGCGGCCGCCGCCTTTCGGGCGGGGCCGGTGCTGACGGACGGCACCCGTTGCCTGCCGGCGCAGGTACGGGTGGTTGAGCCGGGGGAGCAGCCGCTGACGGAGGTGCGGATTTTCGAAGGAAAATTTCACCAGATTAAGCGGATGTTTCTAGCGGTTGGCTGCACGGTGATATGGCTCAAGCGTATTTCCATGGGCGGCCTGCAGCTGGACGAAAATCTCCCGGAGGGTGCTTGCCGTCCCCTGACCGAAGCGGAAAAAATGGGCATATTTAACGAAATTTAGCTCCTGTTTTTGACATGGTGATAGGCTGCATAAAAATAAACCAAGAAGTCGCGGGAAAGTTTGTTTATTTTTGGGATGGTTATTTTACGGGAAAAATGTTATAGTATTGGCAGTGTGGGAGCTTGGGTGAACGACACACAGATCCCCCGTCTGTTTTGCTTTTTTATTTTGAAACATTTAGTGGAGGTTAATTTCTTATGGCCAGTCTTTCTCTAAAGGAAATCTACAAAAAGTATCCCGGCGGCGTGGTTGCCGTCTCCAACTTCAATTTGGAAATCAAGGACAAAGAGTTCATCATCATGGTCGGTCCTTCCGGCTGCGGAAAGTCCACGACCCTGCGTATGATCGCCGGTCTGGAGGAGATTTCCTCCGGCGAGCTGTATATCGGTGACCGTCTGGTTAACGATGTGGCTCCGAAGGATCGCGATATCGCCATGGTGTTCCAGAACTATGCTCTGTATCCCCACATGACCGTGTTCGATAACATGGCGTTTGGCCTGAAGCTGCGCAAGACTCCGAAGGAGGAGATCAAGCGCCGCGTGGAGGAGGCCGCCCGTATTCTGGACATCGCCCACCTGCTGGATCGGAAGCCGAAGGCTCTGTCCGGCGGTCAGCGTCAGCGTGTGGCACTGGGTCGCGCCATCGTGCGTGAGCCGAAGGTGTTCCTGCTGGACGAGCCGCTGTCCAACCTGGATGCGAAGCTGCGTGCTCAGATGCGTACCGAGCTGTCCAAGCTGCACCAGAAGCTGGGCACCACCTTCATCTATGTTACCCACGACCAGACCGAGGCTATGACCATGGCCGACCGGATCGTGGTTATGAAGGACGGTCTCATTCAGCAGGTGGATACGCCTCAGCATCTGTATGACCTGCCCTGCAATATGTTCGTGGCCGGCTTCATCGGTAGCCCCCAGATGAACTTCATCGAGTCCGTTCTGGGCAAAAACGAGAACGGCTACTATGTGGAGTTTGGCTCCGAGGACACGAAAACGAAGCGGGGCGTGAAATATCAGATTCCGCTGCCGGCCGCCAAGACCGAAGGCAAGAACATGGACGAATATGTCGGCAAAGAGGTCATCATGGGTATCCGTCCGGAGGATGTGCATGATGAGCCCCGTCTGCTGGAGGAGTTCGGCGATTGCAAGGTGAAGGCGAAGGTGGAGGTTACCGAAATGATGGGTGCTGAGACCTTCCTGTATGTGAATGTGGAAGGCTTCGATTTCACCGCGCGCGTGGAGCCCACCTCCACCGCTCACCCCGGCGACGAGATCGAGGTGGCTCTGGAGAACACGAAAATCCATATTTTCGACAAGGATACCGAGCGCACCATCTGCAACTAAACAAAGAGAAACAGCCGTCCCAATCGGGGCGGCTGTTTTTTAATCGAGAACTCCCCGGCTATGCCGGGGAGTTCTCGATTGTTCTTATGATACAGAGGGATCGCCGGCCTTCGCGAAGAACTATGCCGGTTGTTGAGAGGACTATGCCGTCCGTCGAGAGGGCATCTCTGTCAGGAAAGGTTCAGCAAAAGTACCGCGAGAATTCCACAGCCCAGTCCCCAGAGCTGGCGCGCCTCCAGCCGTTCGCGGAAAAGGAAGCGCCCGGCCAGCCAGGCGGCCATGGTGTTGGCCACCGACACCACCGGAAAAAGCACGGAAGCCTTTTCGGTGGCCGCGAGAAACAGCACAAGATAATTCGCCAGGCCGTTCATCGCCCCGGCGGAGAGACCACACAGATTCAGCGAAAATGGGGTGCGCTCCGGGCGGCGGAGACGAAATCCGCCGGTGAAACAGAGCACCGTTAGCATGGCGCCGATCATGAATTCATTGCGGTATTCACCGGGCCAAAAAAGCTGGTGGTATTTTTGCACGATGGAGCAGGCACCATTAGTGAGCAGGGTCAGCCCGGCGAACAGAAACCAGCGCCGGGACAACCCCGCCCGACTGCCTCGGTTAAGCAACAGCAGGGCGAGGGAGAGTAGAACCATTCCACCGATGCCGGTGAGGGTCAACCCCTCCTGCCAGAAAAGAATTCCCCACAGAAAGGGGAGAATCAGCGAGAAGGAGGCCACGATGCTGGTCAGCGCCAGCGGGCCGCAGGCCAGCGCCTGAAAGCCGGTGTGCATGGAGATGCCGAGGAACAGACCATAGGCGACGCCGAACAGCCAGGAGGGGGCGTGGGGCTGAAGCCCCTGCACCAGGCCGAAAACAAGGAAAATGATAACGCCGGCGAGCGCCTTGTTGAGGTTGAAGACGGCGGCGTCACCGTCCCGGCGGGCATAGAGCTTTCCAAGGGTGGATTGGCCGCAGGCGAAAAGGGTATTCAGTGTATACAGCAGAAAAGTCATCGGTCGAATTCACCTGCCTTTTCCAAAGCGGCCGCGACGGTCGGGAGCAGCTGCGCGATGGCCGCCAGAGTCTTTTCCAGGGGGAAGGCCGCTTGCGGCCGCAGAGCTTCCAGCGGGGTTTCGATAAAGTGTTTTTCCAGCTCCGCCAGCTTTTTCCCATAGCCGGCGTTTTCCTCGCCCTCCGCCAAGGCATCGAAGGCATAGACGCCCTCGGCGACGAACACGCCCTCGATCAATTCATAGGCGGGCTGGGAGCAATAGGAGTTGTGAATGTTGCGCTTGAGAGCGGTTTCGAATCGTGGATTTGTGGGGGCGGTGCTTTGCACCGCCCGCAGGGTGGCGAACACGGAAAAGTCGGCGGTGGTGCTCAACAGCCGGCGCATTTGCTCCAGTGTATCCAGGTAGAGCGCCTGGATTTTTTTGACTTCCGCGCGGTTTTCGCGGTTTTCCAGGGCGCGAATCACCAGAAAATTCAAGCACCGCCCCAAAACCGTTCGCGCCAGATCGATAACATCTCGGCGGATGAAGGGGGCGTCCAGCATGATCGACTTCTGCGCCATGTCGGCGAAAGCGGTGGCGGCGTCCGACAGAAGGGGAATGGTTTTTTGAATTTTTTCATCGAAATGGCGATAAAGCAGCGGGTCGCGGGAGTCTGGATGACCCAAAAACAATAATAGCCGCGTCCAGATGTCCTCATGGGTAAAAAAGGAGGGGTGATATTGGATATATTCCGGGTCCTCGCGGGAGCGCTTGGTCGCGCCGGCTCCGCCCCAGTCCCCCAGCTCGATGAGCGGGAGGAGCACTTGCCAATGGTGGTGCATTTCGGCGGCGTGAGCGCCATAGCGGTTGTAGCAGAAGCTTTGTAAAAGCGTCTGCACATCCGTTTTGGTCGGCTCCCAGGCGTTTTCGGCCAGATATTCCAGCATCAGCGGGTCGGAATGGGACAACTCCGGCCAGGCAATCATTCCGCGACACATGGGGTCGGCGGCAGCCTCCTGCAACCGCCTTTCGATGATGGCGTATGGCCCTCTCAGCTCCGTTTCGGATTCATAGGCGTGGAAAATGCCGAAAATCCACGGGAATTTTCCGACGGTCCCCCAGCTTTTGAAGCAATTTTGGGGGTCCACAGCGCAGGAAATATAGTCTAACAGCAGGGTGCGCTTCGGGTCCATTTCGGAGAGCAGTTGGCGGATTTGCTCCGGTGTCCACCAGCAGAGAAAATCCCAGCTCGCCAGCAACAGCTTCCCATTTGGATGGTTTTGGCGTATCGCCTCGGCGATGCGCCGCAGGGTGGTGTGCTTCAGCGCAAAGTTTTTGCGCTCATCCAGATACATGGTGCGCTCGGCCAGACCGATGGTATGGAACAGGGTGTCGTCCTTGGCATATTCCGCGACCTCGGTTTCGGTCAGCCGGGTATAATAATCCATGTTTTCCTTTTTTGTGATGTCGAAAACCTTGCCGTCGTTGGTTTCGTCGTATTGGCGGCGTTCCTGGGTGAGGAAGGAGGGCTTTCGGCTGTCCAAAAAGCTTTGGGGTGTGCGGGAATACCAATGGGTCATGGTGCCGCAGTCCACCGGCGACATTAAATCCAGCTCCCGCGCATAGGCATACACCCTGCGGCGCAGCTCGCCCCGCTCCCGTAGCGTCCAGAAGTCGGTGCGGTCGTTATAGGCGACGGCATCGGGACGGTCGCTCATGGTGAAAAAGTCCTCCGGATAGGGAACATCCTCCGGGAAGGCCCGCTGCCACAGATCGTCCATGCCGATACGTAGCATGAACAGGTTGAGCCGTCTTTTGACCAGCCAGTCCAGTTCCCGCTTCCAATCCTCGAAGCTCCAATGCTCCGCCTGAAAGCGCTTGAGTCCGCGGTGGGCGAAATAGCGCAGACCGCGATAGTCGAAGCGGGGGCTTTCTGTGCAATGGATGTCTGTCATGGGGAGGGATGACGCCGGGGGAATCACATCGCCGTCCCAGAAATAATGGCATCCGCCATATAGCTCGAAATAGCGATACACTGCATACAGCGTGGAGCGTCCCCGGCCGCCGGCCAGCAAAAGCACCGGCCGTTCCTCATGGTAATAGCTGTGGATGCAATAATCGTCGGTTCCATAGCGGATGCCGAGATGCTCCACTCGCAAATCCAGCATTTCCCGCATCAGAAAATCGTTCACCGCGTCGGAGCCAATCACCACCAGCGCCGAACGGTTGTCGTCCTCCCGGATGATAGAAAGAAGTGTGCCGGTGATCTGCTGATACAGCGATTGGAATGCCTCGGCTGCCCGGTTATAAGCGGCGGGGGCGTCGGCTGGGCACAGAATGGCTATGTTCATCGAAAAGACCTCCTTTGGCTTTCTGAGCATAGCCTATCATGAATTGATTGGCTTATCCATAGAATTTTCGCTTCAAAATTTAAGAATTTCGAAACCTATAATTTGCGATTGACGGGATTTTCGCCTTGTGATATACTTGTTGTGATATACTTGTGATATAATAAATTTAGAAGGGTGATACTTGTGTTTTTCGAAATTTCGGATTTTTCGGCGCGGGTGCTGGGGGTATACCATTTCACCTGGGCGGGACAAAACGGCGTTTCCGGCCTACGCCCGTTTCATGCGTTGTCTTTGCGGCTGAAGGGAGATGCGCGGCTGACGCAGGAAACGGAAACGGTGGAGGCGCACACCGGGGATTTGCTGTTCGTTCCGGCGAACCGCTCCTATCACATGGTGGCGAAGCAGGAGGAGGTCATGGTGATTCATTTCGAATGTGCCGACCCGTTGCCCGCGTCTATTCGTCGCTTCACCCCGGTTCATCAGGAATATTATCGCAAGCTTTTCGAGGAGATGGAACAGCTGTTTCGCTTACGCCCCGCGGGATATGCGCTGGAATGTCGGGCGCGGCTGTATCAGCTGGCGGCGGCCATCGAACGAGACACCCAGGTGCAAAGCGCCGCCAGCCGGGACGCGCTGGCGCGGGCAGAGGAGTATATGCGGGAGCATTTCTCCGATGCAACGCTGTCGGTGGGACAGCTGGCAGAATATACCGGCGTAAGCGAGGTGTATTTCCGGCGGATTTTTGTGGCGCGTTACGGAGAGACACCGGTGCGATATCTGCGGCGTCTGCGGCTGGACTATGCGCTGGAGCTGTTGCGGTCGGGCTATTATTCGGTTACGGAGGTGGCGGAAAAATCCGGCTTTTCCTCGCCCTATTATTTCAGCGCCTTCGTCAAGGAGCAAACGGGCGCGTCGCCGTTGGCGTGGAAGCAGGGGACGGTGGTGTCTTCGCGAAAGCCAGCGGCGAGGAGCTGAAGGAAGAAAGCGCCAAATGAACCCGCTTTTTAGACAGAAAAGGGGGCTTTTGGGCAAAAAAATCGGGGGGGGGGGTAATAACATAGAAAGTTGTTGTCTAATAGAAAAAAATTGCGAAA
>CAZSTR010000030.1:0-19094 GCA_964609975.1 uncultured Ruminococcus sp.
AACGGATTTATATTACAACAGAGAATGACAAGCGTGTTTGCCATATCTTTATAAAGGGCTGTTCGACAGAGGATTACACCGACCTCTTCGGCACAGCCGAGTACATAACTATTTAATATGTGTGATTCAGATGAGTGTAGAGAATTCTACATAGGACAGTATAAGCGTTCTTGGCTTGAAAGTTAATTTTTCGACTTCAGAAAAGTACAATTCTGTCAGCCGATCGGCTGTTTCTCCTGCCGGCTGTTTTGAGGAAGCGGCGCTTTGGCCAGCCGCTGCATCAAAAGAGTGGTCAGCCCGGTCAGCACCAGCGCCAGCAGGGAAAACAGCTGCTGTGCATACAGACGGTAGCCGAAAATGGTGAGAGCGACGGCTTGTAGCCTTTCCACCAGTGGGCTGATAAGGAGTGTTGTCAAAAAGCCGGCGGTACCGGCGCAGGCCTGACACAACGCCAGCGCGTCCGCCCTCTGCTCCGGGCGGGCGAAGTCGTAGACCAGGTTGATGAGGGCGCTGTTGATGCCGGCGTTGGCGATGCCGGAGAAAACCGCATAGAGCAGGAAGGCCCAAAAGCCCGTTTTCGGATTGGCGAAGGCCACCGCGCAGAAGGCGGCGCACATCACCAGAAGACAGCGGCGCATCATGGCGGAAAAGGAGGTGTGGTCGGCGAAGCGCCCCCAATAGGTGGAGAAAAGAATCCGCACGCCGCTGGTGACAATCGCCAGCAGAGAGACGGTTTTCAAGCTAAAGCCCAGCTCGTGAATTTGATAGGTTCCGTAAAAGGGGATGGCGGTGTATTGGGCGATATACCACAAAACGAACACCAGCGTCACCTGGCGCAAGCAGGGACTTTTCGCCAGCCCGGCCATGCGCTGGCCCAGTCCGGCTGCTTTGGCCGTCTGCGGCGCGGGAATGTCCGGGATCCACAACAGGGTGACGGTGTGCGCCATCGTCAAAACCAACACCGCGCCGCCGCAAATCACCAGCGCGACGGACATCCGGCCGCTGTCCCGCATTTGGTCGATGAGGGCGCCCATGCCATAGGAAAAGAGAATGCCGGACAGCAGAGAAACGATTTCCTTTCTTGCGGTGAACCGTCCCCGCTCGTCATCGGGAATGAGCGACATGAGCCAGGAGATTTTTTTCGGATGGGCGAAGTTATACAGAATATACGCTCCCAAAATCGCCACCGTGAACAGCCCCGCCTGCCAGCCGGGGGAGCAGGGGAGAAGGGGGATGAAAAACAGCGACAGAAACAACAGCTGGTTGAGCACGCTGAGCACAAGCACAAAGCGCTTCGAGCTTGTGCGGCGCAGAAGGGTGGACAACAGCTGAAACAGACAGCCCAGCGAGATAATCGCGGATAAAATGCCGGTCAGGCTGTCGGACAGTCCGATTTGGGCGGTGAGGGTGGCCAGAAAGGAGCCGGTCACCAGGATGGAAATCATATATTCCAGCGCAGCTTCAATGATATAGCCGATTTTTCCGACGCTGGCCGAGGATATATTATTCATGGCAGTTCTTCCGTTTGTTCGACAGTTTTTCGGTTCGAGGCGGCGCGGTTGTGCGCCGTTCCACCAGTCGGTTTTTCAAGACGGTGTGCTGAATCGGCCCGGTTTCTGTGCCGCAAATGCGTCCCAGCAGAAGCTGCACCGCCGTGCGCACCGATTCATCGGTATAGGTTTGGATGGTGGTCAAGGGAATGGAGGAATATTGGGAAAAGGGGATGTCGTTGATGCCGATGACCGAAATCGCCTGGGGCACCTGGACGCCGTTGGCACGATAGGCGTGAATCATGCCCAGCGCCACCTCGTCATATGCGGTGATACAGGCGGTGGGTTGTTCCTCCAGCTGTAAAAGCGTCCGCACCGCCGCATAGCCGATTTCCTCGAAGCGGCGGTCGATCACCAGACTCCATTCCGGCCGCAGAGGCAATCCCTGCGCCTGCATGGCCTGTTCGAACAGAAGACGCTTTTCCTCGGTGCGCCTTTCGCCCACGAACGCGATGGAGCGATGTCCCAGCCGATGCAAATGCGCCACCGCCTCGTTTATGCCGCTGGCCATGTCGCAGTGAACGCAATCCTGAGTGTCCGGCCCCTGGGCAGCGAGAAACACGGTGGGGAGCGGGGAGGCTACAGTCGTTGTGCAGGAGCAAAGGGACAGCACCCCATCTGTGATGCGCTCCCGGCTCAGCTCCTCCAGCACCTGCTGGGTGCGGGCTGGGTCGAAGCCACAAATGCGGATGGAGGCGGAAATGCCCCTGTTTTCCAGCAAGCGGCAGGCGTCGCTCACCAGGGAGGAATAGTGGATGCTGATAAGCTCCGGCACAAGCACCGTCACCCGTAGCTCGTCCGGATTGATTTTGACACAGCGCCCTCTGGTCAGCTGAACGCCGTGCTCCGCGGCGACGCGCATCACATGAGCAGCGGTTTCCGGACGGATTTCGCTGCTTCCGGAGAGGGCCTTGGAAACCGTGGACACGGAAACGCCGGCCAGCCGGGCCAATTCGATATATTTCATGCTGTTTCCTCGATTTACGAAAATTTTCGTTGAAGCGGACAGCTGATTTGCTGTTCATTGCTAAGTATAGCAAAGATTTCACAAAATTCAATAGTTTTCTCGCTACGAAAATTTTCGTAAATCGAAGAGAGTGGCGGTGCGGATTTTTCGTTGCGTTCCGGCGGCGTTTGTGGTATAGTAGTATCCATCAGAGCATCACGAGGCTCACCGAAAAATCGCAACGAAGGGATGCATCGAAATGAACTATTGCGGCTATCATAACCACACCACCTTTTCCGACGGAAAAAATACGCCGGAGGAAATGGTGCAGGCGGCGCTCCGGAGGGGCATGGCGGCCATCGGAATTTCCGACCATAGCGACACACCCTGTGACCAGTCCTATTGCCTGAAGGCGGCGCAGTATGACGCCTATTGGCAACAGCTGCAGGAGCTGAAGGAAAAATATCGGGGAAAAATCGAAGTGATGGTCGGGATGGAGCTGGACGGCAATTCGGATTTGACGACTTTGCCGAGGCTGGAATATACCCTCGGCTCGGTGCATTATCTGATTTATGATGAGCGGGTGTATGCCATTGACCACGCGGCGGATATTCAGCGCGCCTGCATCGCTAATGAGCATGGTGGCGATGTGCATGGCTTTCAGCGGGATTATTTTCGCGCGGTGGTGGAGCATATCCGCCGCAGTCGCCCCGCCATCGTCGGCCATTTCGATGTGATCACAAAATTCAGCCTTTTCGACGAAAACGACCCGGAGTATCAGCGCATGGCGATAGAAGCACTGGAGCAGGTGGTGAAGGTCTGTCCGGTGGTGGAGGTGAATACGGGGGCAATTTCCCGCGGCTGGCGCAAGGTGCCTTATCCGGCGCAGTTTTTGCTGGAGGCCTTGCATGAAATGGGTGGCCAGGTGATTCTCGGCGCGGACAGCCATGGGGCGGACACGGTGAATTGTCAGTTTCCGCAAGCGGTGGAGCGTATGCGCCGGGCGGGCTTTGACCGGCTGTTGACGCTGTGGCCGGATGGCTTCCGTGAGGAAAAAATCTGATTTTTCGGCCAGTGTCGGGTCGCAAAAAGTGTGAAAAAGCGTAAAAAATCGCGAAAAGCCGGAAAAAAGGAGGAAAGGTCATGCTGGAGCTGTTTGACTCCCGCTCGCTGGAGCATCGCGCCCCCTTTGGGGCTGTGGCGGTGGGGACGGAGGTGCTTTTTCGCATTTGCATTCCCCGCAACTGGGGCTGTCACGCAGCCAGCCTGCTGGTGGAACAGGATGGCTGTCCGGAACGGGTCAGCGGGATGTTTTGGGCGGGAATGTGCGGTGCGGAGCACGAATGGTGGGATGTGCGCTTCGCTCCCGCCGAGGCGGCGGTGTATTTTTATGGGTTTCAGCTGGAGCTGGCCCTGGGCACCGGCTGGCTTGTCCGGCGGCCAAACGGAACCGCCGCCTATTCCTATGAAACAAAAAGTCCGCGCTGGCAGCTGACGGCCTATGAGGCGGATTTTTCCACGCCGGACTGGTTGGCTGGCGGGATTATGTATCAGATTTTTCCCGACCGCTTCGCCTTTTCCGGCCGCCCGAAGGAGGCGGTGCCCGCCGACCGGGTTTTGCATGAAAGCTGGACGGAGGAAGTGGTTTGGCGGCCGGATGAACAGGGACGGGTGCGCAACAACGACTATTTCCGGGGGGATTTAGCGGGAATTACCGAAAAGCTGGACTATCTGGCTTTGCTGGGGGTCACCTGCCTGTATATCAACCCGGTTTTCGAGGCACATTCCAACCATCGCTATGACACGGCGGATTATAGCCGCATCGACCCGTTGCTTGGAACGGAGGCGGATTTGCGGGAGCTGACGGAGCAGGCGGAGCGGCGGGGAATCCGGGTTTTGCTGGATGGGGTGTTCAGCCACACCGGCGCGGACAGCCGCTATTTCAACCGGGAGCGGCGCTATCTGACCGAGGGGGCCTATAACAGCCAAACCTCCCCATACCGCAGCTGGTATTCCTTCGCCCGCTGGCCGCAGGAATACGCTTCCTGGTGGGGCTTCGACACTCTGCCGGAGGTGGACGAGCTGAGCGGGGATTTTCTCCAGTATATCACCGGAGCGGAAGGCATTTTGGCGCGGTGGCAGGCGGCGGGGATTGCCGGATGGCGTTTGGATGTGGCGGATGAGCTTCCGGATGGCTTTTTGGACGCCTTGCGGCGTCGGGTGAAGGCCACCGACCCCCAGGCGCTTGTACTGGGCGAGGTTTGGGAGGATGCCAGCTGTAAGGAAAGCTATGGCCATCGCCGACGCTATTTGCTGGGACGCCAGCTGGATAGCGTGATGAATTATCCCTTCCGCCAGGCGATTTTGCATTTTCTGCTGATGGGCGGGTGTGCGGAGTTTTGGAATGTGGTGCTGTCCATTGTTGAAAATTATCCGCCTCAGACTCTGCGCCTGCTGATGAATCATATCGGCACCCATGACACGGAGCGGGCGCTGACGCTGTTGGGCGATGAGCCGAGCCGGGGTCGGGGGCGGGAATGGCAAGCCGCCCAGCGGCTGACGCCGGAGCAACGGCGACTGGCCACAGAGCGGCTGAAGCTGGCAACGCTGTTGCAGTTTGCGTTGCCCGGCGTTCCCTGCATTTATTATGGGGATGAGGCTGGGGTGGAAGGCTATCGGGATCCCTTCAACCGGCGCACCTATCCCTGGGGGCAGGCGGATGCTGAGCTGGTCGAATGGTATCAGACGCTGGGGGCGATTCGACGGGAAGCGGCCCCGGCGCTGGCGGAGGGCGCCATCCGACCGCTGGATACGCCGCCGAACGCGGTGGCGTTTGTGCGGGGCACGGGCGCGGCGGCGCTGTTGTGCGGCGTGAACCGGGGCGACGAGGGCTGTGTTGTCCCCCTGCCGCCGGAATGGGCAGATGGCTGGGTTGCCTGCGGCGAGGGCACGGTGCAGGGTGGCTGGCTGTCCCTGCCGCCCCGTCGGGGCGTTTGGCTCTGTCGCTGAAGCGCTTATAGCGCCAAATATAATAGCGCCAGCACCAGCTCCGTCCGACAGCCACAGCGCCACAGGAGAAAGGCCAGCCCTAACAAAAGCCATTGCTCCCGGTCATAGGCGTCCGCCGCAGGCGGACAGGGCGGTGGCGGCGCGGGGTGGCGGCGCTCCGGCGGCGGTGGCGGCACCGCACGGGCCGCCGCCAGACTTTCCGCTGTGCGTCCCTGATGCTCCTCGAAAACCTGACGGGAATGTTCCTGCATCCGGCGCACCCGCCGGGCGGCCTCCTGCTGAAGCTGGAGCATATCCTCAGCCATGCTTTTTCCCTCCTTCCTTATGGGAAAGAAGCACCTGCCCCTGCAACAGAGGTGCCAGCTGGGACAGACGCAACAGCTGCATGGCTTCGTCCAGCCGTTGCTCTCGCCGGCCATGAAGATAGGGGCGCAGGGCCTGGAGCAGGCGAGTGTCGTCGGAGTCCCGGTTGAGAGAGCCTAACAGAGGCAACAGCTTTGTCAGCCCGGCCAGCTCCGAGCCGCTTTCCGACGCGGGAGCGGCCGCAGGCGCCGGTGACGATGCCACCGGGGGCGCTTCTGCGGGAACAGAATCGCTCATCTGCCCGAGGGCGGCCATGGCCGATTGGATTTTCTCCATACCGTCGGGAGAGGAAAGAAGCCGGGCGATTTTTTCGCTCAGCTCCTCCTGGCCGGCGGCGCTCATGGCTTCTCCAGCAGCCGGTCGATGAGCTGCTGAACCTCCGGGCTGTTCAACAGTTGGGCGGTCTGCTCCGGTGTTTGAACTAGCTGTTGAATTTTCGCGGCGATTTCCGGCGAGAGCGCCGTCTCGCCCTCGGCTTTTTGAGAGAGGCCGTATAGTCCGCCCTGCTGGAAGGCCTCCAGCAAGGCCTCCGGGGTGGTGTGCAGGCGAAGGCTAGCGTATTGTAGCAGCTTTTCCAGCTGTTGGGGAGTGAATGCCTGTTTCATGAAATCAAGCTCCTTTCCGTTGGTCTATAGGGTTACAGGGTATTTTTATGGCGGTATTTTGCCGTTTATGCAGAAAGGCGGCGCAGAAAAATGCGTGTTTTGGTGGTGTCGGATGTGCATGGGCGTACCGCTCCTTTGGAGCGATTGCTGGATTTGCATCCGAATGGCGATGTGATTTTTCTCGGAGATGGTCTGCACGAGGTGGAAGCGGTGGCCGCCACCCATCTGGAGCGTCGGTTTTTGATGGTTCCGGGGAATTGCGATTGGAGCGCCGATTTGCCGGCAGTGGGGTTGGAGAGCTTTGGCGGAAGACGGATTTTCTTCACCCATGGGCATCGCTATGGCGTGAAAAGCGACCTCCTTCGTCTGGAGCTGGCGGCGCGGGAGCGGCAGGCGCAGGTGGCGCTGTTCGGTCACACCCATGCGCCCTATGAAGCCTATGCGGAGGGGCTGTATCTTTTGAATCCCGGCAGCCTGGGCTATGATGACCGCTATGGATATGTGGACATTACCTCGGCGGGGATTCTCACCGGGCTGGCGCGTCTGCCCCGTTGACAGTGTATGCAAAACCGAAAAATGAAGATACACATAAAATTAGCACTCTTTGCGGTAGAGTGCTAATTTTTCACAATTTTGTAACAAATTTTCGAAAAAAGGGGGTATACTGAAGCTGTGAGAGGCGGAAGGCAGGAACAGCCTCCCGCCCTTGGAGCCGCCGCAAAAGGCGGCTTGTGCTGGTTTTTGAAAAAGGAGGGTTTTCTATGAATGCACAGAAATTCACACAACGATCCCTGGAGGCCGTTCGGGCGGCGCAGGAGCTGGCGGTGCAAAATCAACAGCTTCAAATTGAGCCGGTGCACCTGCTGGTGGCGTTATTGCATCAGGAAAACGGCCTCATCGGACAGCTTTTGGAGAAAATGGGCGTTTCCTCCGAGGCCTTGACGGAGGCGGCAGACCGGGCGGTGGCCGGCTTGAGCCGGGTGTCTGGGCCGGGGCGTGAGCCGGACAAGATTTATGTTTCCGCTCCCACCGACCGGGTGCTGTCCGGTGCGGAGAGTATTGCTGCCGGGATGAAGGATGACTATGTTTCGGTGGAGCATCTGTTCCTGTCTCTGCTGGATAACGGGGACAGCACGGTGCGCGGGCTTTTGTCTGCGGCCAGTGTCACGAAAAATGCCTTTCTGCAGGCGCTGTCCACGGTGCGTGGAGCGACCCGTGTGACGGACGACACGCCGGAGGACACCTACGACGCGTTGAAAAAATACGGCGACGATTTGGTGGAGCGTGCCCGCTCCAAGAAGCAGGACCCCATCATCGGCCGGGATGAGGAAATTCGGAATGTGATTCGAATTCTGTCCCGAAAAAACAAAAACAACCCCGTGCTCATCGGTGAGCCGGGTGTCGGAAAAACGGCGGTCGTGGAAGGGCTGGCTCAGCGAATTGTGAAGGGCGATGTGCCCACAAGCCTCAAGGACAAAACCATTTTTTCGCTGGATATGGGTGCGCTGATTGCTGGCGCGAAATATCGGGGCGAGTTCGAGGAGCGGCTGAAGGCGGTGCTGGCGGAGGTGAAGCGCAGCGAGGGGCGCATCATCCTTTTCATCGACGAGCTGCACACCATCGTCGGCGCCGGAAAAACCGAGGGTGCGATGGACGCGGGAAATTTGCTCAAGCCGATGCTGGCGCGGGGCGAGCTTCACTGCATCGGCGCCACCACCCTGGACGAATATCGGCAATATATCGAAAAGGACCCGGCGCTGGAGCGGCGGTTTCAGCAGGTGCTGGTGGGAGAGCCGTCGGTGGAGGACACGGTGGCGATTTTGCGTGGACTGAAGGAGCGCTATGAGGTATATTATGGTGTGAAAATTACCGACCCGGCCATCATCGCCGCGGCGACTCTGTCCAATCGGTATATCACCAACCGCTTTTTGCCGGACAAGGCCATTGATTTGGTGGATGAGGCCTGCGCGATGATTCGCACGGAAATCGACAGTATGCCGACGGAGCTGGATGTGATTCGCCGTCGCATCATCCAGCATGAAATCGAGGAGGCGGCTCTCAAAAAGGAGACCGACGCCATTTCCAAGGAGCGACTGGCGGATTTGCAAAAGGAGCTGGCGGATATGCGGGAGCAGTTTAACAGCCTGAAATCTCGCTGGGACAATGAAAAAGCGGGGCTGGAAAAGGTGCAGGCGCTGAAGGAGCAGCTGGAACAGCTCAACGCAGATATCGAGCGGGCGGAGGAAAGCTATGATTTGAACAAGGCCGCCGAGCTGAAATACGGAAAGCTGCCTCAGCTGCAGGCACAGCTGGCCGAGGCGGAAAAGCTGGCGGAAAGCGGGAAAAAGGAAAACTCCCTTCTGCGGGACAAGGTGACGGATGAGGAAATCGCCCGCATCGTGGAGCGCTGGACGGGGATTCCGGTTTCCCGGCTGATGGAGGGTGAACGGGAGAAGCTGTTGCATCTGCCGGAAATTCTCCATCGCCGCGTGGTGGGCCAGGAGGAGGCGGTGCGCCGGGTCAGCGAGGCGATTTTGCGCTCCCGTGCCGGCATCCAGGACTCCAATCGGCCGGTTGGCTCCTTCCTGTTCCTTGGCCCGACGGGCGTTGGAAAAACCGAGCTGGCGAAGGCGCTGGCGGAGTGCCTTTTGGACGATGAGCGCAGTATGGTGCGCATCGACATGAGCGAATATATGGAGAAATACGCCGTTTCCCGGCTGGTGGGAGCGCCTCCCGGCTATGTGGGCTATGAGGAGGGCGGCCAGCTCACCGAGGCGGTGCGCCGCCGCCCCTACAGCGTGGTGCTGTTCGATGAAATCGAAAAGGCGCATCCCGATGTGTTCAACATTCTGTTGCAGGTGCTGGACGACGGCCGCATCACCGACAGCCAGGGGCGCACGGTGGATTTTCGCAACACCGTGATCATCCTCACCAGTAATCTCGGTTCCTCGGCGTTGCTGGAGGGCATTGACGCCAACGGCGAAATTTCGCCGCAGGCGCAGGAGGAGGTTATGGAACTGCTGCGTCATTCCTTCCGGCCGGAATTCCTCAACCGATTGGATGAAATCGTGTTTTATAAGCCCTTGACAAAGGAAGCGATTGGGAAAATTGTGGATTTGCTGATGGATGGGCTGAATCGGCGGCTGGCGGAGAAGCACCTGTCCTGCCGGCTGTCGGAAAAGGCGCGGGAGCTGGTTGTGGAGCGGGGCTTCGACCCGCTCTATGGGGCGCGTCCGTTGCGCCGGTTTTTGCAAAGCCATGTGGAAACCCGGCTGGCGGAGGCGATTTTGCGACAGGACCCGGCGCCCGGCTCGGTGCTGGCGGTGGAGGAGACCGACGGGGAGCTGTCGGTGAGTGTTCGGCCGCCGCAGGAATAAAAAGAGAGAAGCTTGCAGAAAAGGCTTTGCCGCTTCTGCAAGCTTCTTTTTTTGCGATTTGTAAGGGAATAGGGCGGAAAAATCAGGCCTCCAGCACCCGCACCTGATAGGGCTGGACGGGGATGTCGCCGGTGAAGGCTTCGCCGGTCAGTCGGTCGGTCAGCGGGCGGTTGTTGTGATAGACGCCGCCGTTTCCGCAGATGTCCAAAAGAATCACGCCGGAATGCTCTGCGCCCTGCCGTTCGGCCACCAACAGCGAGTCGCCCTCGGTGCGGTCACATTCGACGCCCGCCTTTTGACAGGCGAAGCGGAGCAGGCGCCGCATATCGTCATAGCGGGGGAGCGTTCCCAGCACGATGACCGAGCCTTTCCCGACGGAATAGTGCTGGAGGATGCTCATCCCCTCCAGATAGCGACTGCCGGAGCGGATAACCGCCAGATCGGCTTCGGCGTTCGGCTCGAAGCATTCATAATACCAGCTTCCCTCGAAGGGGGTGCCATCTGTCCAGGCGCCCTTGAACATACCGTCGGCGTCGGGAACCATGTGCTTGAAACGCGCCGGGGTCAGCTGTTCCAGCATTCCGTGGTAACGGTCGATGTATTTGGCGCCGTCCGCCGTGCGGATGTCGGTCATGGGGCCGGTGACCCAAACGCCGCCGTTTTTCACCCATTTGGTGATGCGCTCCGGGAGACCTTCTTCGTCCAGAATGGCCGTCATGGGCGAGAGCAGGAGCTTGTAGCGCTCCAGCGGCTCGGCGGCGTCGATGATATCGGGACGCAGGCCGCTGTCGATGAGGGGCTTATAGAAATGGGTTTTGATGTTGCGCTCATAGTCGAAGCCGTATACCATTTGCTGGGTTTTATACAGAGCGTCGTTCTTGAAGGTGAAATGGATGGCCACATCCGAAACCACCCTCGTGTTTTGCACGAAATCGGCGGCCTTGCGGAATTCGGCGGCGGCCTGCTCAACCTCGCAGATGTTGTATTGGGGGCGGCCGCAGCTTTCCAGTACGGAGCCGTGCATCAGCTCATGACCGACCCAGTGGGTGCGCCACAGCCAATAGAGATTGGCTTCGCCCCCCAGAGCCAGCGGCATCCAGGTGTTGGCATAGCAGCAGCCGTCCCGGTTGATGCCGCCGGGCATGGCCGTGCCGCCATTCCAGCAGGTGGAGGTCTCGGTGACCCAGAAGGGGGCCTCCTTCAGCGTCCGGAGATAGTCCATCCAGAAGGCGCTTTCCCAGAAATCGCCCGTCCGGTTATAGTGATTGAACTGAATCATGTCCAGCGGTCGGTTCATTTCGCGGAAATCGTATTTGTTGAAGGGCATCTGATCGGTGCCGATGGGCGCCTTCACATATTTTTTGAGAATGGCCGCCTGCCGGGCGATGAATTCGACGGTACATTCGCCCTCGAACAGGAGATATTCCAGCTGATGCGAGGGGTGAATCCATCCGTTGTGAGGGATGACAATCTGGTCAAAGCGCTGATAGGCCGAGCTGAACAGGTTGAGGTTCCAGCGGCGGTTCAGCTCCTCGATGGTTTTGTATTTGTTCTGCAAATAGTGCTGAAATTTCGCGGTGCAGTGGTGGCAATGACAGCCCTGGGGGTTGATTTCGTTGTCGATTTGCCAGCCGACGATGTTTTTGTCCTCGCCAAACTCCTTTGCCAGCGCGGTGACGATGCGGTCGCAATGGGCGAGATAGGTGGGGTTGTTGGAGCAGGCGTGGCGGCGGCCGCCGTGGATGGTTTTCTGGCCGTCTCCCTTTTCGGTGAACATATCCGGGTCGGAGGCGGTGACCCAAATCGGCGGCACAGCCGTCGGGGTGCCCATGATGACCTGGATGTCGGCGGCGGCCAGCTTGTCCACCACTGTGTGCAGCCAGCCGAAGTCGAATTCACCCTCCTTCGGCTCCATTTTGTGCCAGGCGAATTCGGCGATACGAGCCACATTCAGCCCGAATTCTTTCATTTTGGCGATGTCCTTGTCCAGCTCTTCTTCGGGCCAATCCTCCGGATAATAGGCCGAGCCGATGAGGGGCGTTTTCAGTTTTTGCATAGGTATTCTCCTCTCTGTTTTATGGTGTTTTGCAGGAAATTCCGCGTTCGAAGAGCAGTATACTGAAAAGCTTCGAACAAGTCAAGAGAATGCACCATTTTTTAAGAAAAATGCAAAAATGTATTGGCTTTGCGGGAAAACAGCGCCGCCGGTCAGCGCACCTGAAGCTTCAGGCGTTGTTCGCTGCCGCAGGGGGCGGGAACGGGCAACAACAGGGAAAACAAATCGGCTCCGCGGCATTCGGCGACGAAGATCTCCTGACCGCGAGGGGAGAGCCGCCGTATATCGGAGAAGCGGGAAACGAGAGGCAGAGAGGGGGTGGCCGCCGAGAGAATTTCCTGCCCTCGCCGATTAAAGCCCAAAACCCGGATATAGGGGGGCGGCGCGGCGGTCATGGCGGGGGTCAACTCCAACAGAGAGGACCAGAGAATCCGCCGCAGACGGGCGGCAGGATAGCGCTTCGTTTTCAGCCCCTGCATCAGCTCCGGGAGAGAACCGGCGGTTTGGAT
The DNA here is from genome assembly GCA_964609975.1 of uncultured Ruminococcus sp. GTDB lineage: Bacteria > Bacillota > Clostridia > Oscillospirales > Acutalibacteraceae > UBA5905. Next base: position 12,416 of record CAZSTR010000030.1, read on the forward strand.
TTGGCGATAAAGGCGGTTCTCCAGCCCCTCGGAGATATAGGGGAGCGCCGCCAGCTGGGAGGCAGTGCGGGTGCGCAAATGCGCCAAAAGCGCCCTGTCTAGTCCATGGGCGTCGGCGGGGGCTTCTCCCCGCTCCAGCGTCTTTCGCAGGAGAGGCACGCAGGGGGCGGGGATATACTCCTCCGCTTTTTGGCTTTCGCCTGCGCGTAGCATGGCGCGCAGGGCGGAGCCGCTGGCGATGCCCTCCGCGGGCTGTGCGGCGCCATGCTCTGCCCCTCGGCGGGGCACGGCGATGAGTGTGGGGGAGAAGCCCAACCGGGCGGCCGCCCGGATATATTCGATGGCCAGGGTGTTATTGGGGCGGGCGAGGGCGGCGGCGGTTTCGGCGCCGCAAAGAAGGGCGGCCGCCTGCTGACGGGCGGCGGCATAGGAGACTCCCGACGCCAGTGCCCGACGCAAAAGGGCGGGATAGGCGGGGTCGTCGATGGCGGCGGCCAGAGCGCGCAGGGTGTCCGCTTCGCCACATTCACAGCCGAAGGAAAGAGCCTGCACCCCGCCCAATCCGCGCAGGATGCTCATGCCGCCGGTGGCGAAGGCTTCGGCCGGCGCCATGGCCCAGGGCAGGGGAAGCTCCAGCACCAAATCGACGCCGCCGGCCAGCGCCATGGCCACGCGCCGCTCCTTTGGAAGAAGGGCAGGAGTTCCCCGCTGGGTGAAGCCTCCCCCCATCACGGCGACCACATGGGTGGCACCGGCGGCGCGGGTGGCGGCCAGCTGAGCCGCGTGGCCGTTGTGAAAGGGATTATATTCGGCGATGATTCCGGCGATATGCATGGCGATGCTCCCCAATTTTGTGTTTTTCTTTCATTGTAGCAGGAAAAATTCCTTTGTCAAACAGTTTTCCCGCTGTTTTCCCGCTGTTTTCCTCTGTTTTTCTCCGTTTTTGCGTTTTTTCGCCGTAGCCTCGGCGACGGACGGATTTTTCTTGCTTTTTTTCGGTGGACATGGTATTCTATGCTTGTAAGCGCTTTCAATGGAAGGAGAACCGCCTTGAATATCTATGACATTGCCGCAAAAAGCGGTGTTTCGATTGCCACGGTTTCGCGGGTGCTGAACGACAGCCCCGGCGTGCGCCCGCAAACGCGGGAGCGGGTGCTGGCGGTGATGCGTCAGGCCGGCTATCGCCCAAACGCCTTTGCCAGAGGGCTTGGGCGCACCGCGGCGCGTCTTGTGAAGGTGATTTCCATGGATTTACAGGACCCACTGTATGCCGGCGCCGTGAGCCTTGTGGAAAAACAGCTGCGGTTGCGGGGGATGACGGCGGTGCTTTGCTGTATGGGGGAGGAGCCGGCGGAGCGACAGACTCTTTTGACGGAAACCGCCCAGGAAAGTCTGTATGGGGCCCTGTTCATCGGCGCGGATTTTTCGGCGGCGGAGAAGGAGCTGTTGGCCGCGCTGGCGCGCAAGTGCCCGGTGGTGATGCTCCATGGAGCCGTGTCGGTGCCCGGCGTATTTTGCGTGTCCTGTGACGAGCGCCAGGCGGTGCAGGAGCTGGTGAAGGGACTGGCTCGCCGCCAAAAACGAAATGTGCTCTTTTTGCATGACCGGCGCGATTCCTATAGCAACCGCCAAAAGCTGGAGGGCTATCGGGCGGGCTGTGCCGCCTGCGGAATGGCGGCGGAGGAAAAGCGACTGGTTTCGGTGGAGCCGACTCTGGATGCGGTCAACGATTGCGTGAAACGCCTGCTGGTGCAGGGCGTTTCCTTCGACGCGGTGATTGGCGCCACCGATTTGCTGGCGCTGGCCGCCCAAAAGGCGTTGCAGCGCATTGGGCTGACCATTCCGGTCATTGGCTTCAACAATTCCTGGCTTTCCCGCTGTTCCTCGCCAGAGCTGACCAGCGTGGACAACGAGCTGGCGCAGATGTGCGCCGTCGGGCTGGATGTTCTGGAGGCTGTGCTGGCGGGACGGGAGGCGGCGCCGCATACGGTGCTGTCGGCCCGACTTGTGGAGCGGGACAGCTTCCGGTTTCAGTGACCAAAAAAGCAGGAGCGGGTTTTCGCTCCTGCTTTTTTGGTCATTGTGAGTTTTCAACGGGGGCGAAGCCATTTTCCATGTCCACGCGATAGACCCGCCGGGCATAGCGCAAAAGACTTTCCCGATGGGTGGTGACGATGCACAGTTGATGGGGATTTCTCCCCATGAGCCGCTCCAGCACCCGTTGCTCCGCCTCTGGGTCGAGAGCGCTGGTGGCTTCGTCGAGAATCAGCACCGGGGCATTGCGCAGCACCGCCCGCGCGATGGCGATGCGCTGGCGCTGTCCCTCGGAGAGGTTGGCACCCCGCTCGGTCAGGGGGGTGTCCAGTCCGCCGGGCATGGCCTCCACAAAAAGGCGGGCGTCGGCGATGTCCAGCGCCTGCCAAAGCTCTTCGTCGGTGGCTTCCGGGCGGATGAGACGTAGATTGTCGGCGACGGTGCCGGAGAAAATGCTGTTTCCCTGGGGCACATAGGCGCAAAGGCGGCGGGTGCTTTCGCTCGCCGGAAGAGCCGTTTTCCCGGTGGCGTCGGTGAATTCCAAAGAGCCGTCATTCGGGGACAACAGCCCCAAAATCAGCTTCAGCAGAGTGGTTTTTCCCTCGCCGGAGGGGCCGACCAGTGCCACGGTTTCACCCGGCGCGGCGGAGAAGGTCACATCCCGTAGAGTGGGCTGCTCCGCTCCCGGATAGGTGAAGGAGAGCTTTTTCGTCTCCAGGCGAAGGCCGTTTTTCGCCCCGGTGGATGCCAGAAAATCGGCTTCTCCTGCGGCGGAGAAGCTTTCTGCAGGAAGCCGGCTTAGTTCCATCACCCGTCCGGCGGAGGTGGCGGTGGAGACGGCGGTGGGTGCCAGACTCACCAGCGAGGAAAAGGTGCCCGTGAGCGTTCCGGAAAGCTGTAGAAACATGGTCATCACGCCATAGGTGATGGCGCCGCTCCACAGCTGGTATACGCCCCAGCCATAGCAAAGATAGGAAACTGCCAGCCCCACGAAGGACAACAGCAGGTTCAGCCAAACGGAAAAGCGGGAATATTCCAGCCGCAGATGGCGATATTCCTCCAAAAGACAGCCCAGTCGCTGTACGCTTTCCTTTCCGAGGTCGAAGGCCTTCACCAGCTGGATGTTTTGAAAGGACTCCTCGCTGAAGGAGAGGATGTCGCCGTTGACCCGGCGGATTTCCTGGTTGCTTCGGCGCATGATGCGCAGCATCATCCGGCCGGTGAGAATCAGCACCGGCGCGCTGAGCAGAGACAGCAGAGCCATAGTGGCGTCATAATACAAAATGATGAAAAAGATGCCGAGAAATTGTACGCTGCGGGTGATGAGAGAGGGGAAAAAGGAAACCACGCCGCCGGCCACGCTGTTCACATCGCCCTCCAGCCGGTTGAGCAGCTCGCCGGAATGATAGGCGCTCAGCTGGTCCCAGCGCGCGGTCAGCAGTCGTTGGAACAAATCGGCGCGGATTTCGTTGGTAACGCGAATCTGGATGCGGGCGCTGAGCCGGGCGGTGACCGCGTTCACCAAAAGCTGGCCGACGGCCAGTCCGGCCACGGTGCAAGCGATATAGAGGATGGTTTCGCCGCTGAGGGACACAACGGCATCAATCAAATCCTTGCTCACGACGCTCACCAGCAGGCCTAGCCCGACCCCCAGCACACCCAGCAGAATATAAAGCAGAATTCCCGCCCAATAGCGGCGGATATAGCGCAAAATCCATCCCCATTCCCGGAGCATTTCCCGCGGGGGTGGAAGCTTGTGCGCGGATTTTTTCATGGCGGCGATCCTTTCCTCTGGCTTCCCGGTCTTGCAGGAAACCGCTTTTTCGTTTTCGATATCCCCGTCATTATACTATATCCCTGCTCCGTTGGCAAGCGTTGAAATCGAAAATCTTTTGGGGCGGTTAGCGTCCTCTGTGCCGGAACAGGCCGCCGAATTTTTCGACTGTTTGCTGAGAAACGGTGAGCAGTGTATAACCGGTGGCGGCGATGACCTGCTCCAGCCGGTCTTTTTCCAGCGGGGCTTCGGACAGAACGACGGTTTTTCCTTTTTTGTGGGAGGAGGACACCTTTTTGACGGGAAAATGGGCGCGTAAACAGTCGTTGATATGGGCCTCACACTTTCCGCAGGCCATTCCGTTGATTTCGAGACCGGTTTCAATCATGGGACAAACTCTCCTTTCGAATGGTTGCAAGAGGGTGCCGCACAGACCGTGCGGCACCCTCAGCATTATTTTTTATGACAGGAACCCGCTATGACGCAGTGAGCGCATTGGCAACCGCAGGAGGATTTTCCCTGTCGGCGGTTTTGTATGAGCCGGAGGATAATTCCTATGACAGCGGCAATCAACGCCAGACAAATCAGCACTGTCCAAAGGTTCGCTGCAAGCCATGTCAGCATGAGCCATGCTCCTTTCTGTTCTCGGCGGGCTTATTTCACCCGCACATCGCTGGTCAGGCGAGTAGATTCTTTATAGGGACGCACCAGCATATACAGCATGGCAACCAGCGTCGCCACCGCGAACACCAGACCAACCCAGTTGGCGCTTCCGGTGAAGAGAGAGCCGAACTGTTGAATCATCAGCGCGATCAGATAGGCGAAGCCACACTGATAGCCGATGGCGAACCAGGTCCATTTGGCGTTGTTCATCTCGCGACGAATCGCGCCGATGGCCGCGAAGCAGGGAGCACACAGCAGGTTGAACACCAGGAAGCTGTAGCCGCTGATGCCATTGAAGGCCTGGGCAATCGCCTGATAAACGGTGGCTTCGCCGCCGCCATACAGCACGCCCAGCGTGCCGACGATGTTCTCCTTGGCAACGAGGCCGGTGATGGAGGCGACCGTCGCCTGCCAATTTCCCCAGCCGAGAGGCGCAAAGATCCACGCCACGGTGCTACCGATTTTCGCCAGAATGGAGGAGTCAATCTGCTCCTCGGACAACATTCCAAAGCTTCCATCCACCCAGCCGAAATAGGTGGTGAACCACACAAGAATGGTGGACAGCAGGATGATGGTGCCGGCCTTTTTGATGAAGGACCAGCCGCGCTCCCACATGGAGCGGAGAACATTGCCGACGGTGGGCAGGTGATAGGCGGGCAGCTCCATGACGAAGGGAGCTGGCTCGCCGGCAAACATCCGGGTTTTCTTCAGCATGATGCCGGAGACGATGATGGCCGCCATGCCGATGAAATAGGCGGAGGTGGACACCCAGGCGCTTCCGCCGAAAAGGGCGCCGGCGATCATGGCGATGAAGGGCACCTTCGCGCCGCAGGGAATGAAGGTGGTGGTGATGATGGTCATGCGTCGATCCCGCTCATTTTCAATGGTGCGGGAGGCCATCACGCCGGGAATTCCGCATCCGGTGCCGATAAGCATGGGAATGAAGGATTTTCCGGAAAGGCCGAATTTACGGAAAATGCGGTCCAGAACGAAGGCGATACGCGCCATATAGCCGCAGGCCTCCAGGAAGGCCAGCATCAGGAACAGCACCAGCATCTGAGGCACGAAGCCCAGCACGGCGCCGACGCCGGCGACGATGCCGTCCAGAATCAGTCCGTTCAGCCATTCCGGCGTGTTGGCAGCCTCCAGGCCGTCGCCGATGAGCACCGGCAGTCCGGGAACCCAAACGCCGAAATCAGCGGCGTCCGGCGCCTCAAAGGAGGTGTTTTCGTCGAAATATTCCTTCGCCTCCAGATAGGTCATGCCCACGGCGCCCTTGGCGTCGGCGGGGGTGGAGGAATAATAGACAGAAGCATCCTCCTGGGCCAGCGTTTCCTCGTCCTCCAGCGTCACGGAGCCGACGGCGTTGTCCGCCGCGGTGAAGCTGTTGATTTCCTCCAGCGCCTTCTCCGGGTCGAAATCCTCCGCTTCGGGGTCGATTTTCACGAAGCCGTTGATGGCGTTGATGGCGTCGGTGTATTCATCCGCCGCCTCGGAATAGGACGAGGAGCCGATGCCGAGCAGATGCCAGCCGTCGCCGAAGACGCCGTCGTTGGCCCAGTCGGTGGCCGGCGCGCCCACGCCCACCATGGCCACCCAGTAAACCAGGAACATGATGGCGGCGAAAATCGGCAGGCCGAGGAAGCGGTTAGTGATTACCCGGTCGATGCGGTCGGAAACCGTCAGACCGCCAGTCTTTTTCTTTTTATAGCAGGCCTTAATGACTGAGCTGATGTACACATAGCGCTCATTGGTGATGATGGACTCGGCATCGTCGTTCAGCTCCTTCTCCACTGCTTCGATGTCGCTTTGAATGTGGTTCAGCGTGTCCTGGGGGAGATGCAGTTGCTCCAGCACCCGCTCATCCCGTTCGAACAGCTTCACCGCATACCAACGCTGCTGCTCCTCTGGCAAACCATGAACGGCGGCCTCCTCAATGTGCGCCAGCGCGTGCTCTACGCTTCCGGAGAAGGTGTGCATAGGCACGGTTTTTCCGTTTTGCGCCGCGTCGATGGCGGCCTGGGCCGCCTCGGCGATGCCGGTGCCCTTGAGGGCGGAGATTTCCACGACCCGGCAGCCCAGCTGGCGGGACAGCTCCGCGGTGTTAATCTGGTCGCCGTTTTTCTTGACCACATCCATCATGTTGATGGCCACAACCACCGGCAGTCCCAGCTCGGTGAGCTGGGTGGTCAGATACAGGTTGCGCTC
>CAZSTR010000031.1:0-18866 GCA_964609975.1 uncultured Ruminococcus sp.
TGAATATTTTTTGCTGTTTCAAGTTGTTTTAATCATTATTTTGCATATTTTAGTTGATTTCGTTTATATTCTGCATAAATATGCAGAATATAAACGAATATGGTCTGTTTTATACATTTCGGCAACGAAAACGGCTAATTTAATTCACTCATAGCAGCGGGGAAGTCCACCCCTTTTATTTGCGCCCGCTCCCGCTTTGATTTTTCACGAAATACACGCCCCGCCCCTATGTTTAGTGAGCCGCTGCACAAGTAGCCATGATTTTATTTTTCATAAAAATTTTGATATAATATATATGTAAGGTAAGCGTTATTTCGGCTAAGAAGCGGCATATAGTCACAGGGACACAGCGGGGACTTTTTCGAATTTTGAAAAGGTCCTCGCTTCTCGCTTTTTCCGTCTTTTTCCGTCTTTTTCCAGAAAAGAGCAGGGAGGGTGTCGAATTCCTTCCGGTTACCGCTTGTCTTTTTGGCTGCTTTATGATATAATTCTATTTGTATCATAAAATAATGAGGCAGGTTTCGGCATTCGCCGGAGGCGTTGTTCTGTCGAAATGAGAAACGGAGATTGGACGGATGGATGAGTTGTTTCTGGATCGGGTGTTTTATCAAAGCTCGGAAAAAATGAATAGCCTTCCGGATTCTTCGGTGGATTTGATTGTGACCTCGCCGCCCTATTTCAATATCAAGGACTATTTCAAGGATGGCTATCAAACGGAGGTCGTCAGCGCGGCCAGCGAGCAGGATTTGGGGAATGTGGACTGCTTCGAGGAATATATTCAACGGCTTCTGCTGGTGTGGAAGGAATGTGAGCGAGTGCTAAAGCCCAACGGAAAGCTGTGTATCAATGTGCCGCTCATGCCCATGAAAAAGCGGGAGATGCACACCCACTATAACCGGGACATTTTGGATTTGCAAAGCGCGATTCAGCAGTCGATTTTGAAAAATACCGGCCTGTTTTTGATGGATTTGTATATCTGGCAACGGAAAAACGCCACGAAAAAGCTGATGTTTGGCTCCTATCCCTATCCGTCGAATTTTTATGCCCAGAACACTTGCGAATTCATCACTGTGTATGTGAAAAACGGGAAGCCCGCCCCGGTTTCCAAGGAAATCAAGGAGCGAAGCGTGCTGACCCAGGCGGAATGGGTGGAATATACAAAGCAAATCTGGGAAATCCCCATTCCCAACAAGGGGGATATTGCCTTTGGAATTCATTCGGCCATCATGCCGGAGGAAATCATTCGCCGCTGTGTGCGGTTGTATTCATTCAAAGAGGGGGTCGTGCTGGATCCCTTCACCGGAAGCGGAACCACGCTGAAGGTGGCTTGCGAGGAGGGGCGCCATTTCGTGGGCTTCGAGCTATATGAGACCTACAAAACGGTCATCGAACAGAAAATCGCCCTGGCGAAGGGAGGACAGGCCGGTGGAGCTGAATAAAATCTATTGCGCGGATGTGTTCGGTTTTCTGGAACGGCTGGAGCCGGAAAGCGTGGATTTGGCTATCATCGACCCGCCCTATAATTTGAACCAGGGAGAATGGGACCGCTTCGCCGATTTGGATGAATTCATGGTATTCACCGTCCGGTATTTGGATGGCGTTTTGGCCGCCTTGAAGCCCACTGGATCGCTGTATCTTTTCAACACCGCCTTCAACGCGGCGCTGATTCTCGGCGCTTTGCGGGAGCGGGGGATGGTCTATCGAAACTGGATCACCTGGTACAAAAAGGATGGCTTCAGCGCCTGTCGCCGCCGTTTTTGCAACAACCAAGAAACCATCCTCTTTTTCACCAAAAGCGAAAAAGATTATACCTTCCACTGCGATGCAGTGCGGGTTCCCTATTTGTCCGACGAGCGAATTCGGGCGGCGCAAACCAAGGGAATTCTCAAAAACGGAAAACGCTGGTATCCCAATCCCGACGGAAAGCTTTGCACCGATGTATGGGAATTCCCGTCGGTGCGATTGACTAACAAGCGGGATGGGAGAACCGTGAAGCAGAAGCACCCCACGCCGAAGCCGGAGGGGATGATTGAAAGGATGCTCCTGGCTAGCAGCGACGAGGGGGATGTGGTGCTGGATTTGTTCAGCGGAACGGGCACCACCGCCTATTGTGCGAAGAAGTTGGGGCGCCGGTTTGTCGGCTGTGAAAACAACCCGGACTATTGCGCCCTTATTGAGGAAAGGTTGGGTGCGCTATGACTTATGAGGAATTTCGGCAGAGCCTCTGCCTTGTGGATGTGTCCAAGGAATGTCTTTCCTTTCTCGCCGACCGCATCGAAAGCGACGATTATCGTGGAATTCAGTGCTCCCAGCACAACCGCTATGACCTGTCTGTGATTGAAACGGTGCTGGCGGAGCTGTATCGTCTGGTCGGCCGGGAGAAAATGACGATGCGCACAATGGATTTGAGCAAGCGCCCCGTCAACCTCCCGGAGGAGTCGATGTACGCGGTGTATGTGGACGCACTGTCCCGGAAGCTGGGGCGGTGCACCCAGGATTCAGTGCGCAAGAACCTGTTGGTGGATATGCACCGTATGGGGCTGGTGGAGCGCTATAAGCCGGACGGAACGCCGGCTGGCCCTTATGAAACCGGAAAGAAAAAATATGTCCAGATTTCGGAGCTGGGGCTGGATTTGCTGGATGAAAGTCATACCCTGCTGGAAAAGCGGCTGCGGTATACCCGCGCCATCGACACTCTGACCCAGGGGCTGGCGGACAAGCTGTTGAAGATTGCCGAGCTGGACGGGGAAATCAGCGAAACAGAATTTCAGTTTTTCCTGTCCTTCTACGGGGAAACGCTGAAGGAACATTGCTACACCGTCGAGGAGCTGGTAGACTATATTCGGGAGTTTCGCCGGTTGAGCCGCTTCCAGCGAGAGTATGCGGTGAAGCTTGTGAGGGAATATTGTGACCCGAAGGCCTTTGCGGGGGACAAGCGACAAAAGCGGGATTATCACAACTGGCTGAACGAAACCCAGCAGATTTTTATGCTTTTGGGGCAGACGGCCTATTATGAGGTGAGCGGAAACCGGTTGCGTATTCGCGTTGGGCGGGATGCGCTGTATGAAACGCCGGAGAAGCTGACTCGCTCCACCGAGGAAAAGAAAAAATATTTCAAGCAGCATGGGGTCGAGAAAACGAAGGGCTTCGAGCTGCACCACATGGTACCCCTTTGCTGGGCGCGGACGGCGTTGGAGTTTTCTCTGCTGGATGTGTGGGAAAATCTCATTTATCTGGACGGATATAAGCACGCTGTCATCACCCAAAACGGGAACAACCACGTTTGGCTGGACTTTTCCGGCGAGGATTTGTGGTTCACGGATTTTTCCGGAAACACGCTTTGCTGTGCCTATGGGGAGAATGTGCTGTATAGCCCGGCGCACCGGGAAACCATGCGCGCATATAACCGGGAGCTTCTGCAAAGCTGTGGACGATAACACGGCACAAAGAGACGAATTGTAAAAAATCCGAAAATAGGCTTTACAGGAGGCCGGTTTTTCAGTATAATAGACTGCGGAAGAAAGCGGAAAAGAAAGGATGAAAACCCATGGAACCGAAATATAAACGAATTTTGCTGAAGCTCAGCGGAGAAGCCATGGCGGGGAAAGCGCACAGCGGCCTGGATTTTGACATGGTTTTGCATATCTGCCGTTTTGTCAAGGAGGCCTCGGAGCTGGGCACGGAAATCGCCATCGTTGTGGGCGGCGGAAACTTCTGGCGTGGCCGCTCCAGTGGGAAAATGGATCGCACCCGCGCCGACCACATGGGAATGTTGGCCACGACCATCAACGCCCTTGGTTTGGCGGACGCTTTGGAGCAGCTGGGGTGCGAGGTGCGGGTGCAGACCGCCATCGCCATGAACGAAATCGCGGAGCCGTATATCCGCAACCGGGCGGTGCGCCATCTGGAAAAGGGCCGCATCGTGATTTTTGGCTGCGGAACGGGCAATCCCTTCTTTTCCACCGACACGGCGGCTGCACTCCGGGCGGCGGAGATTGAAGCGGACATCATTTTCAAGGCTAGCATGGTGGACGGCATTTATGACAGCGACCCCCACAAGAACACGGATGCGAAGCGCTTCGACCGGCTGAGCTATATGGATGTGTTGAACAAGGATCTGAAGGTGATGGATTCCACCGCCGCGACCCTTTGCAAGGATAACGGAATTTCCCTTTTGGTATTCAATTTGGAGGACCCGGAGAACATCGTGCGTGCCGTTCGTGGCGAGAACATTGGAACATTGGTTGAATAAGAATAGGAGTGGATTGGATGGAAATCAAAGAAGTTTTCGCAACAGCTGAGGAGAAAATGCAGAAGAGCCTCAATAACCTTTCCCAGGAGTTCACGGCCATCCGGGCCGGCCGGGCGAATCCGGGCGTGCTGGATCGGTTGAGCGTGGATTATTACGGAAGCCCCACCCCCATCAACCAGGTTGCGGCGGTGTCTGTACCGGACCCCCGCACGCTGTTGATTTCCCCCTGGGATAAAAGTTCGCTGAAGGACATCGAGCGGGCGATACTCACTTCGGACATTGGTATCAACCCCCAAAACGACGGCTCCGCTCTGCGTTTGCAGTTCCCGCCCATGACGGAGGAGCGCCGCAAGGAGTTGACGAAGGAAATCGCCAAGCTGGGCGAGGAATGTAAGGTGGCGGTACGGTCTATTCGGCGGGACGCCATGGATAAAATCAAGGACATGAAAAAGAAGTCCGAGATCACCGAGGATGACCAGAAGAACGCCGAGAAAAAAATGCAGGACCAAACCGACCGCTTCATCAAAGAGGTGGACGCCATGTCCGAGAAAAAGCAAAAAGAAATTATGGAAATTTGACCGTCAACCGAAGTCTTCGTCGCCTGTGTTTACGGGTGGCGGAGGCTTTTCCGGCGTTATGGAAGCTTCTGCTTTGCCGGGTGTATTTTTGAACGGAAGGTGTCGTATGCTGTTTCGCCGAAAAAAGAGCCATTCACTCCCCTTAGAGCCAGTTCCGGAAAATGTGGGCATCATCATGGATGGTAACGGCCGCTGGGCCAAAAAGCGGGGACTTCCCCGGATGGCCGGTCACGCCGCCGGAGCGCAGGTTTTTCGAAAAATTGCAAAATATTGTGACCGGCGGGGGGTGCGCTATCTAACCGTCTATGCCTTTTCCACAGAAAACTGGAAACGGCCGGCGGAGGAGGTGGAGTCGATTATGAATCTGCTTCGCCAATATTTGCGCGAGTCGCTGGCGGATTTTCAATCGGAAAACATCCGAACACGGTTCATCGGCGACCGCACACCGCTGGCGGAGGATATTCGCCAGCTTATGGCGGAGGCGGAGGAGGCCACGGCTCATAAAACCGGTATGACTCTGAACATCGCCATCAACTATGGCGGACGGCAGGAGCTGGCCGCCGCCGCCCGCGCGCTGGCCGGAGAGGTGGCGCGGGGCGAGCGCCGGGTGGAGGATATCGGCGAGGAGGCCATGGAGGCAGCGCTGTATACGGAGGAACAGCCGCCGGTGGATCTCATTTTGCGACCCAGTGGCGAATACCGTCTGTCGAATTTTCTGATTTGGCAGTCGGCCTATGCGGAGCTTGTGTTTATGGATGTGCTTTGGCCGGATTTCGACGAATCGGATTTGGAAAAGGCTTTTGCCGAATACAGACGGCGCAACCGGCGGTTCGGCGGCGTCTGAGCGGGAGGAAATAGCTATGAAAATGCGTATTATTTCGGCCGCTGTTGGCCTTGTGCTGTTGGCGGGGGCTTTGTTTTGCCCCTGGAGCTCGGTGCTGGCTCTGCTGTTGGCCGCGCTGTCGGCGGTGGCGGTTTGGGAGCTGTTGCATAATGCGGGGCGCGTGCCTGTGAAGGCGCTGACGGTGGGGAGCATGGTGTTTTCCGCCGTGGAGGTGCTTTTCTGCTACGGCATCCAGCTGGCGCGGCTGACCACCCGGACGAAGGCCTCCTGGTGGTGGAGCCGTCCTCTGGAGCTGCTGCGCAACGGCCATGCGATTGAAATTGTTGCGCTTGTGTATATGGCGCTTCTGGTGCTGGTGGTGCTCAAATACCACCAGACGATGGAGGTGCAGACGGTGGGCTTTGCTGCCTTCATGACGGTGTATGCCACATCGGGCTTTGCCGCCTTGTCCATTCTGTGGGCGGTGGCGGACAAAGCCGGCTTTCTGCTGGCGTTGCTCATTCCCTGGATGAGCGATACAGGAGCGTATTTCACCGGCTTCTTCTGTGGACGACATAAAATGTCCCCGGTTATCAGCCCGAAAAAGACCTGGGAGGGCTTCTTTGGTGGGATTGTCATGTCGATGGCCAGCGCGGTTGTGTATATGCTGGTGTGCCGGGGGCTGGAGATTTCTCCACCCTTTTCCACCTGGCGGCTGGTGCTGGCGACGGTTGTGCTGGCTCCCTTGAGCGTGTGCGGTGATTTGTTCGCGTCGGTGATCAAGCGCCAGCGGGGCATCAAGGATTACGGCAATATTATGCCCGGCCACGGTGGTGTGATGGACCGCTTTGACAGCGTGCTGGTGATTGCACCGTTGCTTTGCAGCTTTTGGGTTTTGCACGGATGAGGGAGAGAGCTATGGAAAAGAAAAATCTGGTGATTCTCGGTTCCACCGGTTCTATCGGAACGCAGGCTCTGGAGGTGGCGGAGCGGGCAGGCTATCGCATTGTCGGTCTGGCGGCCGCCCGCAACGGAAAAATGCTGGAGGAACAGCTGCGCCGCTTTCGTCCGCGGACGGTGGCGCTTTTCGATGAAGCCGCCGCCGCTGATTTGAGTGTGCGGGTGGCGGATTTGGATGTGACCGTGCTGGCGGGGATGGAGGGGCTTTGCGCCCTGGCCGCCCTGCCCCAGGCGGATATGATTTTGAATTCTGTGGTCGGGATGGTTGGGCTTGTGCCCACCATGACGGCTATTGAGGCCGGAAAGGATGTGGCGCTGGCCAACAAAGAAACGCTGGTGGCCGGTGGCGCCTTCGTGATGGAGGCGGTGAAGCGGGCGGGGGTGCGCCTTCTCCCGGTGGATAGCGAGCACAGCGCGATTTTCCAGTGCTTGCAGGGTCAGCCGCCCCAAAACCGGGCGCTGAAGCGCATTATCCTGACTGCCTCCGGCGGTCCCTTTTTTGGATGCTCCCGAACAGAGCTGGAGCGGGTGACGCCGGCGGATGCGCTGAAGCATCCCAACTGGAGCATGGGACGAAAAATCACCATAGATTCGGCTACGATGATGAATAAGGGGCTGGAGCTTATCGAGGCGCGCTGGCTGTTTGACCTGCCTGCGGAGCAGATTGATGTGGTGATTCATCGGGAAAGCATTATTCATTCGCTGATTGAATATGATGATAACGCCGTGCTAGCCCAGATGGGCGTACCGGATATGCGCATCCCGATTCAGTATGCGCTGACCTATCCAGAGCGTCTGCCTTCGCCGGTAGAGCAGCTGCGGCTGGAGAAGTGGGGGAAGCTGAGCTTTTTTGCGCCGGATGACGAGGCTTTCCCGGCCATGAACATGGCGCGGCGGGCGTTGCGCCAGGGCGGCGCCTATCCGGCGGCGCTGAACGCGGCTAACGAGGTGGCCGTTGAAGCATTTTTGGCGGAAAAAATCGACTTTTTGGATATTCCCCTTCTGGTGGGAAAAGCTTTGGATATGTCCCTGCCCGCGCCGGAAAGCGTTGCGGATGTTTTGGCGACGGACGAGGAAATTCGGCGGTGTACCCGCGCGCAAATCGACGAAAAGAAATGAGGGCTGACTTATCGGTGCGGTTTTGCTGATTTTGAAAATTGTAGCAGCTCTGCTGTTGTTGAGCCTGCTGATTATGATTCATGAATTCGGGCATTTTTTGGCCGCACGGCTGATGGGTGTGCGGGTGAATGAATTTGCCATCGGCATGGGGCCGCGCCTGCTCTGCTGGGGAAAAGGGGAGACGGTCTATTCTTTGCGCGCTTTTCCCATCGGCGGCTTCTGCTCCATGGAGGGTGAGGACGAGGAGGCGCCTACGCCGGCGGCTCTTGGCGGCGGCGAGAACGCAACGGAGGATGAGTCCTGTTCCTTCGCCCATAAGCCGGTTTGGCGGCGGCTGGTGATTGTGGTGGCCGGTGCGATGATGAACCTGTTGCTGGGCTATCTGCTGTTGTTGGGCTATTACGGATTTTTGCAGGAGCCGTCGCCTTCGTCCGGGAAGGTGCTTTTTTCCACCACAACCATCGCTCGTATCAGCGAGGCGTCGCCCGCCTATGCCAGCGGCCTGCGGCCGGGGGACACGGTTTTGGAAATCAACGGCCGACGGATCTTGATGGACACCGATATGGCGACGGAGATGCAAAGCGACGATGATGGAATTCTCCAAATGACGGTGCGCCGCACGGTGGACGGAAAATCGGAAAAGGTGTGGCTGGAGAATGTGCGCTTCGAGCTGGGGACGGACGAGAAAAGCGGCCGCTCCTATTTGAAATACGATTTTGTTGTTTTGGGTGAGGAGCGCACCTTCGGCAACACCTTCGTTCAGGCCGCCAAGCAGGAGGTTTCGGTGGCGACGGTGGTGTGGCGCAGTCTTGTGGACATGGTGCGCGGCCGCTATCAGCTGAACGATTTGTCCGGCCCGGTGGGGACGGTGAATGTGATTGCCGACGCGGTGGGGAATGTGCGCTCTCTGGCGGGGTGGCAGACCCTTGTGATGCTGATGGTGCTGATCACGGTGAATTTGGGTGTGTTCAATCTGCTCCCGTTGCCGGCGCTGGATGGCGGACGGCTGGTGTTTCTTTTGTGGGAGGGCATCACCCGAAAGCCGGTGCCGCCGAAATATGAAGGAATTGTGCATTTTGTCGGAATTTTGCTGTTGATGCTGTTAATGCTGCTGGTGACCTACAGCGACATCACGAAGCTTTTCGTGTAAAGAGGTTGAAGGAGTGCGGAGGATGGAAAGACGGAGCTGCAAGCAGATTAAAATCGGAAATGTATTGGTGGGCGGCGACGCGCCGGTGTCGGTGCAGTCTATGCTGAATGTGCCGGCGCAGGATGCGGCGGGCTGTGTGGAGCAGGCGAAGCGCCTGCAGGCCTGCGGTTGTCAAATCATCCGCACCGCTGTGCCGAATATGGAGGCGGTGCCCACGGTGGCGGCGCTGAAGGAAGCGGTGGATGTGCCCATCGTGGCGGACATCCATTTCGACTATAAGCTGGCGCTGGAGGCGGCCGCCGCCGGCGCCGATAAAATCCGTATCAACCCCGGAAATATCGGCGACGAAAGCCGGGTTAAGGCAGTGGCCGATGACTGCCGACGGCGGGGGATTCCCATTCGCATTGGGGTGAACAGCGGCTCTCTCGAAAAGGAAATTTTGGCGAAATACGGCCACCCTTGTCCGGAGGCTATGCGAGACAGTGCCCTGTATCATGCGGCTCTTTTGGAAAAGTTCGATTTCGATGACATTGTTTTGTCAATCAAATCCTCTAATGTGGCGACGATGATTCGTGCCTATAAGCTGACCGCGGCGGTTTGCGATTATCCGCTCCATTTGGGTGTCACCGAGGCGGGAACAGAGCAGCTGGGAATTCTTAAAAGCGCCGCCGGTATCGGTTCTTTGTTGGCGCACGGCATTGGCGACACCATCCGGGTGTCTCTGACCGCCGCTCCGGAGCGAGAGGTTCTGGTGGGATGGAATTTGTTGCGGGCGCTGGGGCTGTGCGCGGATGCGCCCCGGATGGTGTCCTGTCCCACCTGCGGACGCACCGCCATCGACCTGATTGGGATTGCGGAGCAGGTGGAAAGCCGCCTGCAGGCGGTACATAAGCCCATCACCGTGGCGGTGATGGGGTGCATCGTCAATGGCCCCGGCGAAGCGCGGGAGGCGGACATTGGTCTCGCCGGCGGAAAGGGTCGGGCGGTTATATTCAAAAAGGGAGAGGTCCTGCGTTCGGTGGATGAAGCGGATGCGGTGGATGCTCTGATGCAGGAAATCGAGGCGCTGTGAGCCAGCGCCAGCAAAGGACGAAAAGGGAAATGAAGGAACAGCAATTTGGACTTTTGTTTGGGGCATATTTGCCTCCGGGGGGCGCATGGCAGGCGCTGGCTGAGGGCGTGGTGGAGCAGCTGGAAATTCACCATGCCTCTCGGCGCGTTGGGGTGCGGGTGGCTTTGCCCGCCCTTGTGCCGGCGCAAACGCTTTTTTCGGTGGAAAAGGAAATCGCGGCCGCGCTGGGAATGTCGCTGGTGACGCTGAGCCCCCGCTTCCCCGAAAAGCTGTTGGGTGAGGCGGCCTTTGAGTCGCTTGTGGAGCATTTGCGCCGCCGCAATGTGGCGGTGAACGGCGCATTGGATGACGCGACTGGCGAATTTTCGGCGGAGCGGCTGACGGTGCATTGCTGTCATGGCGGGGTGAACATTCTGCGGGCGACCGGCGCGGATAAAACGCTGGAGGAGCTGGTGCGGGAGCAGTTTGGTCGCCGTCTTTCTGTGATTTTCGAGGGGGAGGAAACCCCTCAGGAAGATGAGCATTATTTGGAAATGCAACGTCAGGCGGAGGCCGAGGTGGCTGCTTCGGCGCGCTTGCAGGCGGAAAAACGCGCCGCTGAACGGGCGGCACAGCCCCAGCCGGCGACCGAGGGGCGTCCGGCGAAGCCGGGGAAACCGGCTGACCCGACCCGTCCGCCCTCCGATGGGCTACCGGTGTATTTGGAGACGGCCCAGGTGCTTTTTGGTGCGCCAATTCGTGAACGACCCGTGGCAATGCGCGGGCTGGAGGCGGATGGAAGCGTGGTGACGGTTTGGGGCGAGGTGTTTCGCATCGACAGCCGGGACAACCGGGACGGCACGAAAACGAACTATTCCATTTCCATCACCGACTGCACCAGCTCTTTGACGCTGAAGATCTGGCTGACGAAAAGCCGGGACGGCGAGCGCATTGCGGCGGTGAAGGGGCTGAAAGCCGGCGATTGCCTGATGGTCACCGGCCCCTATGAATATGACGACTATGCGAAATGCAACCTTTTGCGCCCGAAATCTATGTCGGTGGTGGCGAAATATGTGCGTCAGGATTTGGCTGCGGAGAAGCGGGTGGAGTTGCATATGCACACCAAGATGTCGGCTATGGACGCGGTCACGGAGGCTTCGGCGCTGGTGAAACGCGCCGCCTCCTGGGGGCATAAGGCGGTGGCCATCACCGACCACGGCGTTGTGCAGGCCTTTCCTGATTTGATGAACACGGCCAAGGCGCTCAAAAAGGCCGGCACGCCCATAAAAATCCTCTATGGCATGGAGGCCTATTATGTTAATGACATGATTCCGGCGGTGGAGGGGCATACGGACGCGGCGCTCAACGAAACCTGCATCGTTTTCGACATCGAAACCACCGGTTTGTCGGTGGCCACCGAGCGCATCACGGAAATCGGCGCTGTGCGTTTGGTGAACGGCGAAATTCAGGAGGAATTCGATATTTTCGTGAACCCGGAGAAGCCGATTCCGCCGAAAATCACTGAGCTGACCGGAATCAGCGACGCCATGGTGGCGGAGGCGCCAAAGGAGGCGGAAGCGCTGGAGCAATTCTATGCCTTCTGCGGAGATTGCCGAATTTTGGTGGCGCACAACGCGCCCTTCGACACCTCCTTCATCCGCGCAGCGGCGCGCCGCTGCGGAAAAGAATACCCCTTTACATCTATTGACACGGTGCCGGTTTGCCGGGCGCTTTATCCGGGACATAAGAATTATAAGCTGGACACGGTGGCGGAGTTTTTGCGCCTGCCCGCCTTCAACCATCACCGCGCCTGCGACGATGCGCGGGTGCTGGCGCAGATTTTTCAGCAGTGCATCCGGGATATGGAGGAACGGGAAATCACCTCGGTGCAACAGATCAACTGCAACATCACCGGTGTGGATCCGAAGAAATCCGGCTATTATCACATGATTCTTATTGCCCGCAACCAGGTGGGACTGAAAAACCTGTATAAGCTGGTGTCCTATTCAAATCTGGAGTGCTTTTATCGGAAGCCGCGTATTCCCCGCTCGAAGCTGATGGAGCATCGGGAGGGATTGATCATCGGTAGCGCCTGTGAAGCGGGAGAGCTTTACAAGGCGATTGAGGCCGACAAGCCCTGGGGAGAGCTGTGTGATATCGCCTCCTTCTATGATTTTCTGGAGGTTCAGCCGCTTGGAAACAACGGCTTCATGCTGCGCCCCAGCAAGGGAAAGGGGGGTGTAATTCAGCCGCCTCGTTACCAGAGCGAAGCACAGCTCATCGCCCACAATAAGACGATTTTGCGGCTGGGCGAAAAGCTGAATATCCCCGTTTGTGCTACCTGCGATGTGCATTTCATGGACCCGGAGGATGAGGTGTTTCGGCGGGTGCTCATGGCCGGAAGCGGATTCGACGACGCGGATCAACAGCCGCCCCTCTATTTCCGCACGACGGATGAGATGCTGGCGGAGTTTTCCTATTTGCCGCCGGAAAAAGCACGGGAGATTGTCATCGACAATCCAAATCTCATTGCAAACTGGGTAGAGGAAATCAGCCCGATTCCTAAGGGCACTTTCCCGCCGCACATGGACGGTGCGGACGAGGAGCTGCAACAAATCTGCTGGGACAGAGCGAAGGAAATCTATGGTGAGGATATGCCGGAGCTGGTGTCCGCTCGTCTGGAAAAGGAGCTGAACTCCATCATAAAGCATGGCTTCGCCGTGCTGTATATGATTGCGCAAAAGCTGGTGGCGAATTCCGTGGAAAACGGCTATCTCGTCGGCTCCCGTGGCTCGGTTGGTTCTTCCTTTGTGGCGCACATGGCGGGGATTTCCGAGGTGAACCCTCTGGCGCCTCATTATATTTGCCGCAATAAGAATTGCAAATATTCCGAGTTTTTCACCCACGGAGAGGTTGGCTCCGGCTTCGATTTGCCAGTGAAAATGTGCCCGAAATGCGGCGAAAAGCTGGGACGGGACGGTCACGAAATCCCCTTCGAAACCTTTTTGGGCTTCGACGGCGACAAATCGCCGGATATTGACCTGAACTTTGCCTCCGAATATCAAAACCGTGCTCATCGCTATACCGAAACGCTTTTCGGTCTCGACCATGTGTTCAAGGCCGGCACCATCGGCACTATCGCCGACAAGACCGCCTTCGGCTATGTGAAAAAATATGCCGAGGAGCGCGGGCTGAATTTCAGCCCCGCGGAGTTGGATCGATTGGCCATCGGCTGCACCGGCGTCAAGCGCACAACGGGTCAGCATCCCGGCGGCATGGTGGTCGTGCCCAACGACTATGAAATCGAGGATTTTTGCCCGGTGCAACACCCGGCAGATAAGAGCGATTCGGACAACATTACCACCCATTTCGATTTCCATTCGATTCATGACACAATTTTGAAGCTGGATAACCTGGGCCATGTGATTCCCACCACCTATAAGTATCTGGAGCGGTATACCGGTATCCCGGTGATGGAGGTGGATATGTCCGACCCGGCGGTTTACAGTCTTTTCACCTCGCCCCAGGCGCTGGGGCTGACGGCGGAGGAGCTGGGCTGTGAGACCGGCACGCTGTCTATTCCGGAAATGGGCACGGGCTTCACGATGCAGATGCTGTTGGACTGCAAGCCCACCACCTTTGCCGATTTGTTGCAGATTTCGGGAATGTCCCACGGAACGGATGTGTGGCTGGGCAACGCCCAGGACTTGATTCGGGCGGGAACCTGCACCATTTCCACAGCCATCGGCACCCGTGACAGCATCATGGTGTATCTTATGCACAAGGGGCTGGAGCCGAAAATGGCCTTCAAAATCATGGAAACCGTGCGAAAGGGCATGGTGGCCAAGGGGAAGGTGGCGCCGGAGGCTTGGGAAAACATGGAGAGCCAGATGCGGGAGCACGATGTGCCTGAATGGTATATTGGCTCCTGTAAAAAAATCATGTATATGTTCCCGAAGGCGCACGCGGCGGCGTATGTGATTGCCGCGTTGCGGGTGGCCTGGTATAAGGTGCATTATCCGGTGGCCTATTATGCTGCCTATTTCACCGGCCGCGGCGAGGATTTTGACGCGGCGCCTGTGCAACGGGGCATCGACGCGGTGAAATCCCTGATGGATGACATCCGCAGTCGGGGAAAGGAAGCCTCCCAAAAGGAGCAAAATATGGCGGACGCCCTTCATGTGATTTTCGAAGCCATGCTTCGGGGCGTGGAGTTTTTGCCGGTGGATTTGTATAAATCCCATTGGTATCAGTTTGTAGTGGAAAAGGACGGCGAAAAGGAGAAAATCCGATTGCCCTTCTGCGCGGTGGCCGGTCTCGGCGAGGCGGCGGCGCGCAGTATGCAGGCGGCGGCGGATCCGAAGGACCCGTATATTTCCTGCGACGATTTGCAAAGCCGCACTGGAATTTCCAAGGCGGTGCTCCAGTCTCTGCGGGAGCTGGGCGTGCTGGACGGACTTCCGGAAACCAGCCAGATGTCCTTTTTCTGAATAAAACAAAAGCCCGGCTCTGCCGGGCTTTTGTTTTATTCACAGAGAGCCATTCCGTTCGAAAAATGTATATTGGGGCGTGTCGCCGCATATAAGTGGACAGAAGCGAAAAGGAGTGGTGTGAGGATGGACAGTTTGCTGAAAAAACGTACGGAGCCGGTGGCCAGGGTGTTGTTGGATATGCACCAGGAATATGTGCTCAGCGGTGATTTTGTGCTTCCGGATTATTGCCCGGATGTGGCGGTTGTGTTGAAATGCACGGTGACGCCGCGTATTCACAGCCGCCAGTGGAATGGCGATCAGTTGCTACTGGACGGAACAGCCACGGTGCGGGTGCTGTATCTGGATGAGGAGCGGCAGTGCGTGCGCGCGGCGGATTTTTCCCAGCCGATTGCCTGCTCTTTTGCGGCGGGCGCTGGGCTGGGACAGCCGGCGGTGTTTCTTGAGGTGACGCCGGATTATGTGAGCTGTCGCGCCATCGGCCCGCGACGGTTGGAGGTGCGCGGCTCCTTGCAGATTCACGGCCGCGCCGACGGAAGGGGCGAGCTGGAGCTTGCCCAGGCGGACGAAACAGAGAAGCTACATATCCGTTCGACGGAGGAAACTCTGCTCATTCCCGGAAAAACGGCGGAAAAGGCTCTGTCTGTGGACGAGGCTGTGGAGCTGGAGCCGGGCCAGCCGGAGGCGGAGCGGCTGCTCAGCTGTGACTGTCGGGCGGCGGTGTTGGAATATAAGCTTCTGTCGGAAAAGGTGATTGTGAAGGGTCAGCTGTGCTGTCATGTGCTGTATGCGCCTGTGGACGCGCCGCAGGCGATAGAGACGGCGGATTTTCTTCTGCCCTTCAGCCAGATTTTGGATTTGGAGGGGGCGCAGGAGGGGCTTTCCTGCGTGACAGATGTGTCCGTTTTGTCCGACCGCCAGCGCATCACCGTGAACGCAGAAGGAAAAAGCCGGTGCATGGAGCTAAATGTGAAGCTTTTGGTGCAATGCCAGCTGTATCAGCCGGTGACGGTGCCACTTTTGCTGGACGCCTATCGAACCGACTGCCCGGTGGAGGCGGAAAGTCGGGAAATCACGCTGGAGTCTCTTTGTGACGTGGTGAATCGAACCGTCACGGTGCAAAAAAAACTGGCGCTTCCGGACGGAGAGCTGGAGAAAATTCTGGATGTTTGGGTGTGGCCGGGAGCGTTGGAGGGAGAAGCAGCGAACGGAACGGCAACCCTGACCGGGAGCATGACGGTGGCCATGCTGACGGTGGATCGGGAGGGCTTTGTGGCGTATTATGAAAAGCCGGAGAGCCTCTCGGTGGATTGCGCCCTTGATGGAGAGCGGGTGACTGGAAAGGCGCAAACGATGAGCCTTTCCTATGGGGTGGTGTCCGGCCAGCTGGAGCTGCGTATCGGGATGGCGCTTCAGCTTCGCTGTGGGTGCACTCGTCGGCAAGCGGTGCTGGAGCGGTTGATTGCCCAAACCGAGCAGGCTTATCCGCCGGAAAAGGCCTGCTTGAAGCTGTATTATGCGCAGGCAGGCGAGAGCGTTTGGGACATAGCTCGCCATTGCCACACCGCATCGGCGGAAATCTGCCGGGAAAACGCCTTGATTGGAGACAGTCTGACAGAGCCGATGGTGCTGGTTGTGCCTCTTTGCTGACGCATTTTGCGGAGGAGAGGGGATGGATGCATGGGTGCGGCGGCTGAATGAGCTGGTGTGGGGGCCGGGGCTATTGGTGCTGATTTTGCTGACGGGGATATACCTGACCTTTGTTACAGGCGGAATTCAGTTTCGGCGTCTTGGAACAGGTCTGCGGGAGGCGATGCGCGGCGGCGGAGGAGAAAATGCCCTGAGCCCCTTTTCGGCGTTGTGTGTGGTGTTGTCCGCCACTATCGGAACAGGGAACATCGTTGGCACAGCCACCGCGCTGACCCTCGGCGGGCCGGGCGCTCTGCTTTGGATGGTCGTGGCGGCGCTGTTGGGCATGGCCACCCAATATGCCGAGGGCTTTCTGGCGTCGAAATATCCGCTGGGCGAAGGGGAAAAGGTCTGGGGCGGCCCCTTCGCTTATATCGAAAAGGGACTGGGGGCACGCTGGCGGCCGCTGGCAAAGGGATATGCGTTTTTTGGGATGATGGCCGGGCTTTTGGGCATCGGAACGGTCACCCAAATGAGCAGCATGACCGCCGCCGCCGAAAATGTGCTGGATCCCATGGGCGCACATAGCGCTTTCCGACTGGGGGAAACGGCGTATAGCTGGACAACGGTGCTGTTCGGCGGTGGTATGGCGGTGCTGGCGGCGGTGGTTTTGCTGGGCGGCACAAGGCGGGTCGCCCGTGTGTCCACGGTGCTTGTGCCGGGGATGTCGGTGCTGTATGTGGGCTGTATTTTATGGATACTTCTGCGCCATTGGCAGGCGTTGCCCGGCTGTGTGGCGCTTGTGGTTCGTTCCGCCTTTCGCCCCACCGCCGCTTTAGGCGCCGGTGTCGGCGCCACTATGGGAAAGGCTCTGCGCTTTGGCGTCAGCCGAGGCGTTTTCTCCAACGAGGCCGGGCTGGGCACCGCTTCGATTGCGGCGGCAGCCGTTGCGCCCCAGTGGGACAGCCGCTGTGAGCCGGTGCGGCGGGGGCAGATGGCGATGGTGGGTTCCTTTGTGGACACGGTGGTGCTATGCAGCTTGACGGGGCTGTCTCTGCTGGTGACCGACAGCTGGCGCTTTTCCGAGCTGGATGGGGCGGCTCTTTCGGCCTTGTCCTGGCGGCTTGGCTTGCCCTTTTCCGCAGGGGTTTCCGGCGTTATGCTGGCCTGTTGTCTGATTTTTTTCGCGTTTTCCTCGGTTATCGGCTGGCATTATTACACAGAGCGCTGTTTTGTGTACCTGTTCGGGAGCGGACATCTTGCGCTTTTGCGGGGGCTGTATGTTTTGGCGCTGGTGCTCGGCCCTTATATCGCGAACGGGCTGGCCTTTGAACTGGCGGAGCTGTGTAACGGACTGCTGGCATTTCCGAATTTGGTGGCGCTGCTGGGCTTAGGCGGACAGGTGGGGCGTCAAACGCGGGCGACAGAAAAGAACCGGGGCGGTCATGGGAAATGACCGTCCCGGTTCACTTGAATGATTTTTAATAATTGGTGGCCTTCAGCTGAAAATAGGCCTGGGGATGGGCGCAAACGGGGCACATTCCCGGCGCCGTTTTCCCGATGTGAATATGTCCGCAGTTGCGGCATTGCCAAATCGCGTCCCCTTCCTTCGAAAACACCGTCGCCGTCTCCACATCCGCCAGCAGGCGGCAGAACCGTTCTTCGTGCTCCTTTTCGATGCGGGCGACCCGTTCGAACTGGGCGGCGATGCGGTCGAAGCCCTCTTGGCGTGCTTCCCTAGCCATGGTGTCGTACATATCCGACCATTCATAGTGCTCGCCGTCTGCGGCGTCCGCCAGATTGATGGCTGTGGCGGGGATTCCGCCGCTGTGCAGCTCCTTGAACCAGAGCTTGGCGTGGGCTAGCTCGTTGTTGGCGGTTTCGAGAAACAGCGCCGCGATTTGCTCATAGCCGTCCTCGGCCGCCTTTGCGGCATAGAAGGTGTATTTGTTTCTTGCCTCCGATTCGCCGGCGAAAGCGGTTTGCAGGTTGGCGGCGGTTTTAGATCCTTTCAACTCCATAGCATACCTCTCCTTCTTGTTCAGGTGGAGTTAGTATGGATAGAAAGGAGAAGGTTTATACGCAGAATTTATCAAAGCCGCAGGGTTTCGCCGCCCTTGACGCGATATTCCCGCTCATCGGTGGCGAACCAGATGGTTTCGCGGCCGGGATTATAGACGAGGGTTTCGTCCACATTGAATTGGAGAGCTTCATAGGCGGCTACATAATCGTGGATTTCGATGTTGGTGGCATACCAGACCTGGTCATGTCCGCCAGCGCGGTCGCAAAGCTCCTCTAACAGCTCCCAGTTGTTATCCCGGTCGAATTCATAGCTGTGTCCCCACACATAAAAGAGCAGAGGCGAGCCGTTCGCTGCATAGCTCTTTTTCGGGTCGGCAGCGAGAAAGGCATCCAGCCAGGGGAACAGCTGAGGATTGCCGTGATGGGCGGTGGGAATCCAGTTATACCAGTCAGAGGGCAGCTGAAAGCGGTTGTTGTCGGCAGACAGCGAACGGGAATAGGCCACGCCCGCGCTTTGAAGTATCTGGCGGGTTGTTTCATAGCTGTTTTGGCTGTCGAACCGCAAAATCCCGCAGTCGGGATAGGCCATTCCGCGCACCAGACGGTCGAATCGGCGCTCCAGCGCCTGCCGTCCGGTGAGCACCTCCCGCATCACCGTGCAGGGGGATGAGAGACTGGGGGCGACATGGTTATAGCAATGCTGGGCGATTTCATGTCCGCCGGCATCCACCAGCGCGCGGGTTTCCTCCGGCGAGGGACGGTCGTTCCAGTTGTCATACCAGCAGTCGCACA
>CAZSTR010000032.1:0-18527 GCA_964609975.1 uncultured Ruminococcus sp.
GACCGCCATGCGCTCCTGGGATTCGCTGATGGCCAGCTCCGTCCCGTCCAGACCCTCATATTTTTTGGGCACAGCATTCAAATCGATGTCCAGTCCATCCGCCAGCTCGCCGATCGCCACCGACACACCGCCGGCACCAAAATCGTTGCAGCGCTTGATCATCTGGGTAGCGGTCTTATTGCGGAACAGCCGTTGCAGCTTCCGCTCCTCCGGCGCGTTGCCCTTTTGCACCTCCGCACCACAGGTTTCCACCGAATGGGCGTTATGCGCCTTCGAAGATCCGGTGGCACCGCCGATGCCATCCCGTCCGGTGGCACCGCCCAGCAAAATCACCACATCGCCGGGCGCCGGCGTTTCCCGGCGCACATTTTCCGCCGGAGCAGCGGCCACAACCGCGCCGATTTCCATGTGCTTCGCCGCATAGCCGGGATGATAAATTTCATCCACGATGCCCGTGGCCAAACCGATCTGGTTGCCATAGGAGGAATAGCCGGCCGCCGCCGTGGACACCAGCTGGCGCTGGGGTAGCTTTCCCGGAATCGTTTCGCTCACCGGCACCGTCGGGTCGGCGGCTCCGGTGATGCGCATAGCACCGTATACATAAGCGCGGCCGGACAGCGGGTCGCGAATCGCACCGCCGATGCAGGTGGCCGCGCCGCCGAAGGGCTCGATTTCTGTGGGGTGGTTGTGGGTTTCGTTCTTGAACAGCAAAAGCCACGGCTCCTTAACGCCGTCCACCTCCACCTCCACCTTCACGGTGCAGGCGTTGATTTCCTCCGACTCATCCAGTCGCTCCAGCTTCCCCTGTTTTTTGAGATATTTAACCGCCACGGTAGCCAAATCCATGAGACAGATAGGCTTTTTGCGCCCAAGCTCATCCCGCACCGCCAGATATTCCTCATAGGTTTTCTGCAACAGCGCATCCTCGAAAACCACATCGTCGATAACGGTCAGGAAGGTGGTGTGTCGGCAATGATCTGACCAATAGGTGTCAACCATCCGGATTTCCGTGACGGTCGGCTCCCGCTTTTCCAAACGGAAATAGCTCTGGCAGAAGGCGATGTCGTCCAAATCCATGGCGAGGCCCATATCCTCCACCAGCTTCTTCAGTCCGTCTCGCTCCAGCTCCAAGAAGCCGTTCACCGTGGGCACCATCTCCGGTAGCTCATATTGCATCACCAGCGTCTCCGGCTTCTCCAGCGCCGCCTCCCGCGCCTCCACAGGGTTGATGACATATTTCTTGACCTGGGCGATTTCCATTGGGGTCAACGCGCCATACAGCGCATACACCTTCGCCGAGCGCACAATAGGCCGCTCACCCTGGGAGATAATCTGGATGCACTGGGCGGCGCTGTCTGCCCGCTGGTCAAACTGGCCGGGGAGATATTCCACCGCGAACACCGTGGCGTTCTCCACAACCAGCTCCGCCGTGGCGATGTCCACCTGTGGCTCGGAAAACACCGTGCCGATAGCATATTCGAACAGCTCCGGCGTGATGTTCTCCGCGTCATAGCGGTTGAACACCCGCACATCCTCCAGACGCGCGATGCCCAGCAGGCCTCTGGCGTCGGACAGCAGAGCGCGTGCCTCGTTCGCCAGCTCCTTTTTCTTTTCCACAAAAACTCTGTAAACCATGTCAGTCTCCTTCCACTGCCTTCAGCGCCTTGGCGCCGATGTCGGTGCGATAATAGCGGTTTTCGAACTGTATACGCGCGGCCTTTTCATAGGAGCGCCGCACCGCCTCGGCAAGGGTCGGCGCCACGCTGGTGACGCCCAGCACCCGTCCGCCGGCGGTCAACAGTTTTCCGTCGGACAAACGCGCGCTCGCCACATAGGTGTCCGCTAACACATCCGCCGGAATTTCAATGGGAAAGCCCTTTTCATAAGCGGTGGGATAGCCCGCCGAGGCCAAAATCACACAGCAGGCGCTCTCCTCATAAAACTCCACCGGCGTTTCCCCCAGGGTTCCGTTGGTGACCGCCTGCATCACCGTCAGCAAATCGCTTTTCAAAAGCGGAAGCACCACCTGGGTTTCCGGGTCGCCGAACCGGCAATTATATTCAATAACCTTCGGCCCGTCCTCGGTGAGCATCAGCCCAAAATACAGACAGCCGCAGAAGGTGCGGTTTTCCGCCTTCATCGCCCGAACGGTAGGCAGGAAAATTTCATCCATGCACCGCTTCGCCACGGCTTCGGTGTAATAAGGGTTCGGCGCAACCGTTCCCATGCCGCCCGTGTTCAGCCCGGTGTCCCCGTCTCCGGCACGCTTATGGTCCATAGAGGAAACCATCGGCACTACCGTTTCGCCGTCGGTAAAGGACAGCACCGACACCTCCGGTCCAGTCAGAAACTCCTCGATAACGATATGGTCGCCGCTTTTCCCGAACTGCTTATCCTGCATGATGGACACCACAGCCCGGCGCGCCTCCTCGCGGGTGTTGGCGACGATGACGCCCTTTCCCAGCGCCAGCCCGTCCGCCTTGACGACCGTTGGAATTGGCGCCGTCTCCAGATAGGCCAGCGCCGCCTCCATGTCGTCGAACACCGCATAGGAGGCGGTGGGAATTCCGTATTTTTTCATGAGGTTTTTGGAAAAGACCTTGCTTCCCTCGATGATGGCCGCCGCCTTGCGCGGGCCGAAGCAGGGAATTCCCTGCTCCTCCAGCCGGTCCACCATCCCCAGCACCAGCGGGTCATCCGGCGCAACCACCGCATAGTCAACCCTCTGCTCCAACGCAAAGGCCGTGACTTTTTCCAAATCCGTGGCCGCGATGTCCACGCAGGTGGCCTCCTGCGCCATGCCACCGTTTCCGGGCAAGGCGAATATCTCCTCCACCGCCGGGTTTTCTCTCAGCTTTTTGATGATGGCGTGCTCTCGGCCGCCACTGCCCACAACCAGCAATTTCATAACTCTCGCACCCTCACCCAATTTTTTAATGATGGAACAGCCGCATCCCTGTAAAGGCCATCACCATGTCATACGCGTTGCACCGGGCAATCACCGCATCGTCGCGAATGGAGCCGCCCGGCTGGGCGATATATTTCACGCCGCTGCGCTTAGCGCGCTGGATGTTGTCATCGAAGGGAAAAAAGGCGTCTGAGCCGAGGGACACGCCATCCACGGTAGCCAGATAGGTCTTTTGCTCCGCGGCGGTGAAGGGCTCCGGCCGGGCGGTGAAATACCGCTGCCACACGCCGTCGGCGCACACATCCTCCTCATTCTGGTTGATATATCCGTCAATCACATTGTCCCGGTCGGGGCGACTGATTTCCGGACGGAAGGGCAAGGAAAGCACCTTGTCATGCTGACGCAGGAACCAGGTATCCGCCTTGGTGCCCGCCAGCCGGGTGCAATGAATTCGCGACTGCTGGCCGGCGCCCACGCCGATGGCCTGT
This sequence comes from uncultured Ruminococcus sp., assembly GCA_964609975.1. GTDB lineage: Bacteria > Bacillota > Clostridia > Oscillospirales > Acutalibacteraceae > UBA5905. Next base: position 3,397 of record CAZSTR010000032.1, read on the forward strand.
CCGTCCACCGCATAGCAAACCGAATTCGACTGGGTGTATTTCAAGGTGATGAGCGCCACAATCAAATCCCGCTTCGCCTCCGCGGGCAGGTTTTTGTTATCCGTCACAAGATTCGAAAGCAGCTCCTCGTTGATGGGAAAGTTGTTTCTACCCTGCTCGAAGGTGATACCGAAGACCTGCTTCGTTTCGGTGACCTCCGGCACATAATCCGGGTCAATTTTCACGATGTTATAGTTGCCCTTGCGCTTCGATTTGAGAATTTCCAGCGCCTCCGGCTCATAGCCCGGTGCAATGATGCCATCGGAAATCTCCCGCTTGATCATTTTCGCCGTGGTCACATCGCACACATCCGACAGCGCCACCCAATCGCCGAAGGAGCACATCCGGTCGGCGCCGCGGGCGCGGGCATAGGCGCAAGCCAATGGCGAGAAATCCAGCCCCTCAACATCCTCCACAAAGCAGGCCTTTTTCAGCCGGTCGGAGAGAGGAATTCCCACCGCCGCGCTGGTGGGGCTGACATGTTTGAAGGACGCCACTGCCGGCAGCCCCAGCGCCGCCTTCAGCTCGCGCACCAGCTGCCAGGAGTTGAAGGCATCCAGAAAGTTGATATAGCCCGGACGGCCGCAAAGAATTTCGATGGGCAGCTCCTCCCCGCCGCGCATATAAATGCGTGCAGGCTTCTGATTGGGGTTGCATCCGTATTTCAACTCAAATTCTTTCATATCTTCTCTCCTCACGCGTTTTTGTTGACGATGCGGGTTTCGGTTTCGCCGCTGGCAATGTCGATATACCGCACGAACAGTGAAACCTTGTTATCCTCGTTGAGATTTTCCCAAATGCGCCGGGTCAGGGCATCAATGTCCTCATCCGGCAGAAGGAGCGTCTTCGGCTCTCCCTCGAAGGAGGGCAACGGATCGCCCTCTCCGGCATAGGTGTGAATGAATTTCGCCTTTCCGGCAACGGGGCTGGAATAGGCATACATGAAGCGCTCGCAGGAGGAATCGTCCCCCTCGGCGCTTTTGAGAATCGACATGGCGAAATTCATCCCGCCATTCTCACGCCGGATGATGCCGGAAATGCGCGGGGTGAAGTTGGGCTTGTCGTCCTCGAATTCCCGCGTGCGCAACGCTTGCTCAAAGGTCAACTGACGATCCATCAAATCATAAATCGTGTCGGTCTGGTCACCGTTGGTGACAATTGTTTTGTTGCCCAGCACCCGCACCGGATAATAAATAATCAAATGGGGATCGACCATTTTCGACTCGTCGAAGGCTTTGGTGCGCAACGCCTCTCCCTCGGCCACAAAGACACGGTTGCGGCTGTTGACACTGCGTCCCATGATGAAATAGGCTGTGACCGCTTTTTTCGCGTCCGCCGATTTTCCGATAAGAATTCCCCGGCCGTGATAGGTCTGGGAACGAAGCTCCTGCTCGATGGTGGAAATGTTCATACGATTCGCCCTCACTTATTATTTTTCTTTCGCGAAAGAGGGCGCAGAAAATGCGCCCCTTCGTCTGTTCATTCCGAAAATTCAGTTTTCGGCGGACACAAGCTCCGCCGAAACCGCTTCAACAGCGGCGGGGAGCAGCTTCCATTCCGCCTGCTCCATCACTCGCTTTTGGAGGCTTTCCGGCGTATCGCCAGGCTGTACCTCCACCGCCTTTTGCAAAAGGATTTCCCCGCCGTCGGGAATCTCGTTGACGAAATGCACCGTCGCACCGGTGACCTTCACGCCCTTCGCCAGCGCCGCCTCATGCACCCGCAGGCCATAAAAGCCCTGGCCGCAAAAGGCAGGAATGAGCGACGGATGGACATTGAGAATTCGCCGCTCATAGCGACGGGTGAAATCGGCGCTGAGAATGCTCATGAAGCCGGCCAGCACGATCAACTCCACGCCGTTCTCCTCCAGCGCCGCCACCAGAGCCGCCTCGAAGGCTTCCCCGCTGCCGCACTCCTTTTTGAGAATCGTCCGGGTGGGAATCCCGGCCTGCTGTGCGCGGGTCAGCGCATAGGCACCGGCATTGTTGGAAACTACCAGACAGATTTCTCCGCTGTGCAGGGCGCCGGAGCCTTGCGCAGCTATGAGCGCCTGCAAATTGGTGCCGCCGCCGGAAACCAGCACGGCCACCCTTGCTTTTCTTCGGTTCATTTTTCTGCCCTCTTTATTCGATGACGATAGGCTGCTCCGAGGCAACGATTTCGCCGATCACATAGGCGTCATCCCCATGCTCCCGCAAAATCGCCAGCGCCATGTCCACATCCTCTTTCGCCACCACAACGCTCATGCCGACGCCCATGTTATAGGTGTTATACATATCCCGCTCCGGAATGTTGCCCCAGCGGGCAATCAAGTCGAAAATCGGCAACACCCGCACAGCAGATTTGTCGATTTTCGCGCCGAGTCCATCCGGGATGCTACGGGGGATGTTCTCATAAAAGCCGCCGCCGGTGATATGGGAAATGCCCTTCACCGCCACCTTTTCCAGCAGCGCCAGCACCGACCGCACATAAATCCGGGTGGGGGTCAGCAGCGCCTCGGCGATGGTGCGGCCGCCCAGCTCCTCCCGCGCCTCATACAGCGCCGGGTTGTTGTTGTCGATGTCGAAAACCTTGCGGCAGAGGGAAAAGCCGTTGGAATGGATGCCCGTGGAGGGCAACGCAAGCACCACATCGCCCGCCTTCATGGTCTTGTTGTCGATGATCCTCGACTTGTCCACGATGCCGGTGCAATAACCAGCTAGGTCATAATCCTCCGGCGGCATCAAACCGGGGTGCTCGGCTGTTTCGCCGCCGATGAGCGCCGCGCCGGACTGCACACAGCCCTCGGCCACGCCGCCGACGATGGCGGCAATTTTTTCCGGAACATTCTTGCCGCAGGCAATATAGTCCAGAAAAAACAGCGGCTTCGCGCCACAGCAGATAATATCGTTGACGCACATCGCCACCGCGTCGATGCCAATCGTGTCGTGCTTATCCATGAGGATGGCCAGCTTCACCTTTGTGCCACAGCCATCGGTGCCGGAAACCAGCACCGGCTCGTCGATGCCGGTCAAATCCAGGCCGAAGCATCCGCCGAAGCCGCCAACATCATCCAGACATCCGGCGTTCTTTGTCCGCCGGATATGCTTTTTCATCAGTTCCACCGATTTATACCCGGCGGTGATGTCCACGCCGGCCGCAGCGTAGCTGTCGGATTTGGAAATTTCATGCATGAGACCATTCTCCTCTGTTGTTATTCTTTTCCGTTCCAGCAATAGGTGCACAAATCACATTCGTCCAGTCCGATTGCCCGGATAATTCCCTCCAGGGATTGGAATTCCAGGGACGCAAAATGGAACCTGTCGCAGATAGCTTTCCGCAACGCTTTCCCGCGTTCCGTTTCCCCGTCGGCATATTCCTCGATGTGGGCGAAGCCCTCTTCCCCCTCCAGTTCCATAATCACCCGCCGGGCGATCAGCTCCATGTCGTTGGTGGAGCGGGAAAAATTCAGATATTTACAGCCATACATAATCGGCGGACAGGCGGAGCGCATATGCACCGAATGAGCGCCGTTTTCATACAAAAACTCCACCGTCTCCTTCAGCTGTGTGCCCCGCACGATGGAATCGTCCACGAAAAGCAAATCCTTGTCCTTGATATATTCATACACGGGGATTTGCTTCATCTTCGCAACGCGACTGCGCTCCGACTGCTTCGTGGGGGTGAAGCTGCGCGACCAAGTGGGGGTATATTTGATAAAGGCGCGGGCGAATTTTTTGCGACTGCGGTTGGCGTAGCCGATGGCATGAGGCGTTCCAGAATCGGGAACACCGCCCACATAATCCACCGGCGCGGCGAAGCCATTTTTCTCGTCCTGCTCCGCCATCAGCTCCCCGTTGCGGCAGCGCATGGCCTCCACATTCACCCCTTCATAGGTGGCCGTGGGATAGCCATAATAGCTCCACAAAAAGGAGCAAATCCGCTTTTTCTTTCCCGGTGCGGCCAGCTGTTCGATGCCCTTGGGGGAAATCTGCACGATTTCGCCCGGCCCCAGCTCCCGCTCGTCCTCGAAGCCCAGCTTCTGATAGGCGAAGGATTCGAAGGAGGCGGCATAGCCATCCTCCCGTTTTCCAATGAGCAACGGCAAACGGCCGACCCGGTCACGGGCGGCAATCAGCGACCCGTCGCTGGTCAAAATCAGCACCGAGCAGGTGCCGTCGATGGAGCGCTGCGCATAGCGAATTCCGTCGGCGAAATTGTCCATCTGGTTGATGAGCGCCGCCACAAGCTCTGTTGTATTCACCGCGCCGCCGGTCATGGCGTCGAAATATCCGCCGGCGTTGTTGAGACATTCCCCGATGAGGGTGTCGGCGTTGTTGATGACGCCGACGGTGCAAATGGCATAGGTGCCGAGCCGAGAGCGGATGAGCATCGGCTGGGGGTCGGTGTCGCTGATACAGCCGATGGCCGAGGTGCCCTCCATCTCGTCGAGAATGTGCTCGAATTTTGTGCGGAAGGGCGCGTGCTCGATGCTGTGGATTTTTCGCTGCAGGCCAATCTGGCGGTCATAGGCCGCCATGCCGCCCCGGCGCGTGCCCAAATGCGAATGGTAATCCACCCCGAAAAACACATCCATCATGCAGTCCTGTGTCGAGGTGATTCCGAAAAAGCCTCCCATAACGCTTCACATTCCTCCGTCAGGCAAAAAAGAGCTTGGACAGGGTCATCGGGTCCACATATTTCCCGTCCTTATACACCCGCATATTGCCCGAGGCGATTTCGTCGATAAGCATCACATCGCCGTTGGCATCATATCCGAACTCGAACTTGATGTCATACAGCTCCAGTCCCTTCTCCAGCAAATCGTCCGCCACGATTTTCGTGATTTTCTGGGTCATGCTCTTGATGTCGTCATACTGCTGCTCAGTCATGACGCCCAGCGCCACCAGTCCGTCCTTCAGCACCAGCGGGTCGCCCTTCTCGTCGTTTTTGAAGGTCATTTCCACATAGGCGGGCAACGGAGCGCCCTCCTCCACATAATCGCTATAGCGGCGGAAGAAGCTTCCCACGGCGCGATAGCGGCAAATAACCTCCAGCCCCTTGCCGAAAACCTTCGCCGGGAGCACCTCCATGGTGGTGTCGTTCAAATCGGCGCGGATATAATGGGTTTTGATACCGGCCGCGTTGATTTTTTCGAAGAAATACACCGACATACGCAGGTTTACATCGCCCACACCGTCGATGGTCAGACCCACCGCATTCTCACCGGGATCAAACACGCCGTCCTTGCCGGTGCAATCGTCCTTGAATTTCAACAGACAGTTGCCATTCTCCAGCGCATAAACATTCTTGGTCTTTCCTGTGTAGACGAGCTTCTTTTCCATGGGTCATTTCTCCTTTATATAATAAAAATTTTATGGAACGCAAAACAAATGAGGACGCTCACAGGCGGGCTTCGACGGCGCGGTCCTTTTCCAAAACGGCGGCCGCCTCTGCGGCCCGGCGGGCATCCAGCCGCACCGCCAGCGCGCCATCCTCCACCGCCAAAATCTGCGCCGCCAGCAGAGCGGCGTTGGCGCCGCCGTTGACGGCAACGGTGGCCACGGGAATGCCGCTGGGCATCTGCACCGTGGAAAGCAGAGCGTCCAGCCCCTCCAAATTGGCGGAGCTGCAGGGAATTCCAATCACCGGAAGGGTGGTCGCCGCTGCGATCGCCCCCGCCAGATGGGCGGCCATACCCGCCGCTGCAATAAGCACCCCGAAGCCGTTATCGCGGGCAGAAAGCGCGAATTCCCGCGCCTCGGCCGGCGTGCGATGGGCAGAATAGATATGGGTTTCAAAGGGGATGTCCAACGCCCGCAGAACAGCGGCTGCCTTTTGAATCACCGGCAGGTCACTATCGCTCCCCATGATAATACCGACTTTTTTCATTCTTTTTCACCTCAATAAAAAATATAAAGGGCGCACTTGAATAAGGAGGTTCAAGTGCGCCCAGACGGTCGGCTGTCATATACACACTTTGCTCCTTTGTGGTGCTCCACATTATTCCGTCAGTTGCAAAGAGCGGTACAAATTGGTACGAGAAAAGTATATCATTTCCCGCCCCCGGTGTCAAGTGCTTCTTGCCGGATTTCGAGATATTTTGTCGATATTTTCAACCCCTCCGCCAACCCGTAGTGAGGTGCGCCGAACGACGACAGAGGAGCTTCCAAAATTGCACTTGTATACGGAATTTCGGCTTGCGTCCCAAAAAGGGGAAATCCCGTCATTTTCGGCGGGATTTCCCCTTTTTCACATCAATTCAAAAGCTGGCGTTTTCCGCTCCTGTCAAGCCGTCTTACGAAGCTTGAACCACCACAGGGCGAAGCCGCCGCCGGCAACCGCCACCAGCGCCACGCCCAGCGCAATCCAAAGCCACAGACCGTTCCCCGTTTTCTCCGGCGCGGAGGCGGCATCAACAGCCTTTTCCACCATAACATACAAGCTGAAATGGTCGGTTTCGAAGGTGACCATATCCCCGGACATACTGCGAGGAAGCTTGGCCTTCGTGCCGTCCTCCGCCACATAGTATACCGTCAGCCGCTCTCGGTCATAATCGGCGGGGATGGGCATCGTCACCCACACCTTGCTGTTCGACTGGATTTTTGCGCCGCTGTTTTCCAGAGAAATATTGGATTGCGCCGTGGAGGATATTATGGAATACATCTCGGAGGAGACGAAAATCCTGTTGAATGAATAATGAATATTAAACAACGAAAAATGAATAGTGCAAAAAGAAAATCCCGCCGACCAAATCGACAGGATTTTCTTTCTGGGGTGGGAGATGGGATTCGAACCCACGATCTTCAGTGCCACAAACTGACGCGTTAGGCCAACTACGCTACACCCACCATATATGGCGCGCCTGAAGGGACTCGAACCCCTGGCCCCCTGCTTAGAAGGCAGGTGCTCTATCCAGCTGAGCTACAGGCGCTTATATGAAAAGTCCCTCAGGAAAGGATTATTAAATGGAGCGGGTGATGGGAATCGAACCCACACGACCAGCTTGGAAGGCTGGGGTTCTACCACTGAACTACACCCGCATGTACGCTGTTCTCACAGCGTTGTCTATCATACCACAAGCCCTTTGGATTGTCAAGATGATTTTTGCATTTTTCGCGGAAATCCGGAAATTTTCCCCTCTCCGATTTTTCAGCGTTCCTTTCGGCCACGCAGCTTTTCCTGTAGTCTCCGCGCCCTTTCTCGATAGGCGGCGGTGATTTCCGGTGCGGCCGTCAGCACGCTCTTTTCCAGTCGAAACCACTCCCCCGCCACGCCCCCTGCGGGGAGCGCCGTCGCCGGAAAAACATGGCTGTTTCCCGCTTCATCGGTGAAAACCGCCTGTTTTTTTTCGTCACCCTCAAAGCGATCCAAATTCAACAGCATTTCAGGCCACCTCCTTTTCCGTTTGCACCGACAGCTCTCCGTCACATACGGAAATCACAACCGTTCCGCACAAATCGTTGCGCAGCACCTTCACCTCGGCCGCGATCAACCGCTCCAGCACCGCCGCGTCCGGATGGCCATAGCTATTCCCGGCGCCGCAGGGGATAACTGCAAGGGACGGAGAAATTTGGGTCAAAAGTGCCTCCGAGGTGGCGGTTTTGCTCCCGTGATGGCCCACCTTCAGCACATCCGCCGTCAACAGCGGCCACCGGCTCAGCAAAGCCTCCTCGGCCGCGCTTTCCGCGTCACCCATAAACAAGAACCGTTTCCCGCCGAAGGAGACCCGCGTCACCACCGACATATTGTTCGGCTCGTCGCTTTCCTCCACCGGCCCCAACAGCTCCACCGTGGCCTCGCCCAGCATCCGCCGCGCGCCCACAGTCGCCTCCTCCGGCGAAACGCCCCGGTCATCCAACGCCTCCAGCATCGACAGATACACCGCCGAGGTGGGCGTTGCCGCATCCGGCATAAAGGCCATCACGAAGGTCTCCACCGGAAAAGCGCGAATCACCGTGGCCATCCCGCCGATATGGTCCGCATGGGGATGAGTAGCGATCACCAAATCCAGCTTTTCCACGCCCTGCTCCCGCAGATACGATACGATTTTCTCCCCATCGCCCCGCTCGCCCGCGTCGATGAGCAGATTGGCGTCTCCCTGGCGCACCAAGGCGCAATCCGCGTTCCCCACATCAATATAATGCGCCTGAAGTGCTTCACCCGGAAGGGTCGAAACGCCCTTAAATCCAACAGCTGCGAACAGCTCGTTCCAGTCCGGAATTCCCGAACTGGGAATTCTGTGTCCCAGCTCAATCGTCAGCGAAAAGACAGCCACAAGCCCCAAAAGCAAAGCCAAAAGCTTCCGCTTCAGCGTCTCGCGGCTCCGTCCCGCGCTCATCCCTGCTCCTCGCCGTTCATGGACATTTCAATCCACTGCTGGCGGGTGATGAGTACCTTGCGGGGCTTGCTCCCCTCGCTCGGCCCGATAATGCCTCTTTGCTCCATCTGATCGATGATGCGACCTGCACGCGCATAGCCGAAGCGCATTTTCCGCTGGAGCATCGAGGTGGAAATCTGGCCGGCCTCTACGGCGATTTCGATCGCCTGCGGTAACGCCTCGTCCGCCTCATCCTCGTCACCCTCTGCGTCCGCTTCCGCCCGTGCGGCGCTGCGGCCGGCGGCCGCCGCCAGCTTGTCGATTTCTGCGGTGACCTCCGCGTCATATTCCTGCTCCGTCTCAGAGCTTTTCAGAAAGTCAATCACCCGCTCGATTTCCTGATTGGTCACAAAACAGCCTTGCACTCGCAGGGGCTTCGACTGCCCCACCGGCATGAACAGCATATCGCCATAGCCGAGGAGTTTTTCCGCGCCGCCGGCGTCCAAAATGGTGCGGCTGTCCACGGCGCTGGCCACCGTTAGCGCCAGTCTGGAGGGGATGTTGGCCTTGATAAGGCCGGTGATCACGTCCACCGAGGGGCGCTGGGTAGCAATGACCATGTGCATTCCCGCCGCTCGCGCCATCTGCGCCAGACGGCAAATCGAATCCTCCACCTCGTTGGCCGCCGCCATCATCAAATCCGCCAGCTCGTCAATCACAATCAAAATCAGCGGCAACGGCTTCAGCTCGCCCTTGCGTCGGGCCAGCTCGTTATAGCCATTAATATCCCGCACATTGGACTCAGCGAACATCTGATAGCGCTTGAGCATTTCATTGACCGCCCAGCTCAGCGCACCGGCCGCCTTGCGGGGATCCGTCACCACCGGCACAAGCAGATGCGGAATCCCGTTATACACGCCAAACTCCACCTTCTTCGGGTCGATGAGAATCATCTTCACCTCGTCGGGGGTGGCACGAAACAAAATCGACTGAATCATGGAATTGGTGCAAACCGACTTTCCAGAGCCGGTGGTTCCGGCGATGAGCAAATGCGGCATCTTCGCCAAATCGGTCAAGACGGTATTCCCTTCAATATCCTGGCCAAGAGCCACCGACAGTTTTCCTTTCGCGCCGCGGAATTCCGGCCCGTCCAGCAGACTGCGCAAGCCCACCGTCCGCCGCGCCCGGTTGGGCACCTCGATGCCCACGGCCGCCTTGTTTGGGATCGGCGCCTCGATACGCACCCCGGTAGTAGCCAGGCGCAGGGCGATGTCATCCGCCAGCCCGGTGATCCGGCTAATTTTCACGCCGGCGCTGGGCTCCAGCTCATAGCGGGTCACAGCCGGGCCGCTGGTGATGTCGCTCAACCGGGTGTTGATTCCGAAATCCTTCAGCGTGTTCACCAACAGCTGACCCCGCGCCTGCAGCTCCGTCTGGTCGCCGCCGGCGGCGGAAATCGGAAGCTCCTCCAGCAGGGACAGGGGCGGAAAGCGATAAACCGTTTCCCGGCCGTTTTCCTCCCGTTCCTCCTCCGCCGTTTCCACCGCGCGGGAAATCTCCTCCCGCGCCTCCTCGACCGCCGCTTCCTCCTCCAGGGCCGCCGCGGCCTTCTGCAGCGCCTCCAGCTCCTGGGCGGAGGTCGGCTCCACGCCAAAGGGAGCCGACTCCACCGCAATGGCCTCCTCCGGTGCAGAGAAAGCCGGCTCTTTCGCCTTTTTGCGGCCGTAGCCCTCCCCCAGCTCGATGTCGATGGAGCCCTTGCGGTCAGATTTTTTGGCCCGCTCTCGCCGCTGGGCGGTATACTGAATTGCCTGCTCGATGCCCTCCTTGGTCTTGTCCACCGGCTTGCGCAAGGCCTTGAACAGAGAAATCAGCGTCGTCCCGGTCACCAGCATGAAAAACACCGCCATGAGCAAAATGACAATGATTTTTGCCCCGGTGTCCCCGAAAAGCTTTTCAGCCGGATAGCCCAGCAAAACGCCGAGAACGCCGCCGCCCCGATGGACGCCGCCGTCTGTATAGGCCTTTCCGATGGCCTGAAAATAGCTCATCGCATCGGAATCCGCCGAATAAAGATAAATCACGCTGTTCAGCATCACCACAAAGCTGGCGGTTTCCCACACGCGGCCACCCACGGCGTTCTGCTCCCGCTCCAACGCCATCAGCACCGCCACAAAGGCCAGTAAAAGAGGCAGAATATAGGCGCTGAAGCTGAGCAGCCCCAGCAACAGCTGATGCATCCATGTCCAGGCGTGCTCTCCCGGAATCACGGCCATGCAAAACAGCAGCACCGCCACCGCCAGCAAAATCACCGCCCGCACCTGCAGATTGGCGCTGCGCTGTGCCGCCGTTTCCCGTTCTTTCGAATGAGCCGCGCCGCTTTTTCGCGTAGTTTTTCGTTTTGTTGCCATTTTATGTAACGCCTCCAACGCCCGCACCCGCTTGCGCCGCGGTGAAGCTATTCCGCGGCGCAGAGAGGCTCTGGGCACTTATCTGTCTTTTGTTTTTCGGTTTTCGTCGATGAGGGCATACAGCGCCTGCAAAGCGGCGTCCAAGGAACCAACCTCGTCGATGAGCCCTTCGGCCACCGCCTCCCGGCCGTCCAAAACCGTGCCAATGTCCGTCGCCAGCTCATCCGTGTTCATGCAAAGGGCGCGAAACCTCTCCGGCGCCAGCCGGGAGTGAGCGCAAACGAAGGCCAAAACTCGCTCCTGCATCCGCTGGAAATGCCAAAAGGCCTGGGGCACACCCAGCACCAGCCCATTCATACGCACCGGATGCAAGGTCATCGTAGCCGACGGCACAACGAACGAGCGCCGCGCCGCCACCGCCAGCGGAATTCCGATGGAATGACCGCCGCCCAGCACCAGAGAAACCGTCGGCTTCGTCATCCCGGCGATCATCTCCGCCAGCGCCAGCCCCGCCTCCACATCGCCGCCCATGGTGTTGAGCAAAATCAGCAGACCGTCAAGCTCCGGACTTTCCTCAACCTCCACCAGCTGGGGCAATATATGCTCATATTTGGTTGTCTTCGCCTCGGCGGGAAGCTCATAGTGCCCCTCGATTTGGCCGATCACCATCATGCAATGGACGCGATAGCGTCCATCGTCCGGTGTCACCGCTCCGGTGTCCGCTGCCATCTCTTCGGCGGCTTCGCCGCCCCGCGCCAAGGACGCTTCTTTTCCCTCGTCTTTTTTCACAGGCATCCCTCCGCCGCTATCTTTCCCGGTCGGCGGAGAAAATATCAGCGATTTCTCGCTGTACCTTTATAGTATACCGCAAATTTTTTCGGTTGACAAGCATTTCACCCGGATTTTTCCAAAGAAACGGCGAAAACGAAGGCGACCCGGAGAGAAAAACCCCCACCGGATCGCCCGCCAAAAAAATCATTCCGTTTTTCCGAATTCGGACAGCCGCAGCTCCTCGTTGTGCTCGTTGGCCCAGGTGATGTTCCAGCTGTTGGTGAACAGCAACAGCTTCCGCCCCCGCAAATCCTGAATCCGGCGGGTGTCCGAGGTAAGATTGAGCTTTTTCACATTCAAATCCTCGTTTTCAATCCACCGAATATACTGATAGGGCAAATTGCGCATCCGAATATCCACATTATACTCATTTTTCAACCGATAGGTCAAAACCTCAAATTGCAGCACGCCGACGACGCCCACAATCACCTCTTCCATGCCGCCGCCCAGCTCCTGAAAAATCTGAATGGCGCCCTCCTGGGCGATTTGGGTGATGCCCTTGACAAACTGCTTGCGCTTCATGGTGTCTACCTGCTCCACAAGGCAGAAATGCTCCGGCGCAAAGGTGGGAATCCCGTCGAAAAGAAACCGCTCACCACCGGAGCAGATGGTGTCGCCGATGGAAAACACGCCGGGGTCGAAGACGCCGATGATATCACCGGCGTAGGCCTCGTCCACGATCTCTCTGGACTCGGCCATCAGCTGCTGTGGCTGGCTCAGGCGCATGGCCTTCGCCCCCTGCATATGATAGACATCCATGCCCTTTTCGAACTTTCCGGAGCAAATGCGCATGAAGGCCACCCGGTCTCGGTGAGCCTTGTTCATGTTCGCCTGAATTTTGAACACAAAGGCGGAAAAATTCTTTCCGAAGGGATCCACCGCGCCATCGCTCCCGTGACGGGCCAGCGGCGAGGTGGTCATCCGCAAAAACTCCTGCAAAAACGGCTCCACGCCGAAATTTGTCAACGCCGAGCCAAAGAACACCGGCGTCAGCTCACCCCTTTGCACCGCCTCCATATCGAAGGCATACCCGGCGCCGTCCAACAGCTCCACATCATCCTTCAGGGTCTCATACAGATACGGCCCCAGCCGCTGTTGAAGCTCCGCATCCTCCAGCTTCAGCGCCGTCGAGCCAACCTCAAACTGGGCGTTACTTTGGTCGTCATTGGGGTTGAAGGCGAGAATTTGCTGACCCCCCCGGTCATAAACCCCCTTGAATTCCTTTCCGGAGCCGACAGGCCAGTTCATGGGATAGGTTTGGATGCCCAAAACTGACTCGATTTCCTCCATCAGATCGAAGGGGCTGCGCGCCTCCCGATCCATCTTGTTGATGAAGGTAAAAATGGGAATATGTCGCAACAGGCACACCTTGAACAGCTTGATGGTCTGCTTTTCCACGCCCTTGGAGGCGTCGATGACCATGACGGCGCTGTCCGCTGCCATCAGCGTGCGATAGGTGTCCTCGGAAAAGTCCTGGTGGCCGGGGGTGTCCAGAATGTTTATGCAATAATCCCCGTAATTGAACTGCATCACCGAAGAGGTGACCGAAATTCCGCGCTGTTTTTCGATTTCCATCCAGTCGGAAACCGCATGGCGCATATTTTTCTTCCCCTTCACCATGCCGGCCTGCTGAATTGCGCCGCCATAGAGAAGAAATTTTTCTGTCAGCGTGGTTTTACCGGCGTCGGGGTGGGAAATGATGGCGAAGGTGCGTCGCCGCAGAATCTCCTCCTCGGTGGTGCGCGTGCTGTTTTCGTTCATAAGCTGTCTTGTTCCTCCAAAAAACGGACTGGCGACGGCGGACGGCCGCGCCGCGTAACTGAGTTATTATACCGCATATCCCGCGAAAGTGCAACCCCGGTTTTTTCATCTCCTCAGAAATTTTCGAAATCAAGCTTGTGCACAAGCTTAGGCTTTTGCAGAATACTCATTCAAACTCCCCTCCGTCAGCCGTTCGGCTGACCCCTCACCTCATCTTTGAGGGGAGGCTTTCCGCGGTTCCTGCGCAAGCTTAGGCTTGTGCACAGCTCTCATCAGTATCCCTTAACGCTTCGAGTTGGTATTACCAACTCGCGGGACACTGTCAGCGTAGCTGACTGAGGGGATTTCGGAGCAGGAGCGCGCTAAAACGCGGAAAGCCATGCAGCCCCGGCAAAGGCGGGACTTTCCATTACCCAAAAAACGGCGAGGGCCTATGCAAGCCGCACAGGTCCTCACCGAAACTGGGACAGCCGAGCCAATCAGCCGCCCAAATACGCTTTTTTCACACTGTCGCTGGCCATCAGCTCCTGGCCGCTTCCCGACAGCACGATTTTTCCGTTTTCCAACACATACGCCCGGTCACAAACCTCCAGCGCCTTGCTGGCGTTCTGCTCCACCAGCAGAATGGTGGTGCCGGTTTTCCGGAAATCCCGAATGATTTCGAACACCTCATCCACCAACAGCGGCGACAGACCCATCGACGGCTCATCCAGCATCAAAAGCTTCGGATGGCACATCATCGCCCGTCCCATCGCCAGCATCTGCTGTTCGCCGCCGGACAGCGTGCCAGCGATCTGGTTTTTCCGTTCCCCCAGCCGCGGGAAGCGGGTGCAGGTTTCCTCGATGTCCCGCTTAATTTGCGCTTTGTCGTTTTTCGTATAGGCGCCCATGAGCAGGTTTTCATACACCGTCAGCTCCTGGAACACCCGACGGCCTTCCGGAACCTGGGTCATACCCATGTGCACAATCTTGTGGCAGGGGGTGTGGGTAATATCCTGGCCGTCATATACGACCTTTCCGCCCTGGGCGGGGATGAGTCCGATGACACTTTGCATGGTGGTGGTTTTTCCAGCGCCGTTAGCGCCAATAAGGGTCACGATCTCGCCCTCATCCACCGAAAAGTCAATCCCCTTGAGCGCCTGAATCACTCCATAATAGACCTCCAGGCCGGTCACTTCCAACAATGCCATACTCTTACCCTCCGATATAGGCCCGAATGACCTCCGGGTCATTCAGAGCGGTCTGCGTATCGCCCTGCGCCAAAACCGTGCCGAAATTCAGCACCGTCAGCTCGTCACACAAGCCGGCCACAAATTTCATGTCATGCTCGATGAGCAAGACCGTCATATCGAACTCGTCCCGGATGAAACGGATAATATTCATCAAATCCTCCGTCTCATGGGGGTTCATGCCGGCCGCCGGCTCATCCAACAGCAACAACTTCGGATTCGTCGCCAACGCGCGGGCAATCTCCAGCTTTCGCTGTTTTCCATAGGGCAGGTTGCAGGAAACATTGTTCCGCTCCTCCAGCAAGCCGAAAATATCCAAAAGCTCCTTCGCCTTATCCCGCATGACCATCTCCGTGCGATAATGCTTCGGCAAATGGAGCATGCTGGAAATCGGGTCGCACTGAAACTGGGGCTGGTTATGCAGACCCACCATCACATTGCGAATCACGCTCATATTGCTGAACAGGCGAATGTTCTGAAAGGTGCGGGCGATGCCCTTGTGATTGATAACCTCCTGGGATTTTCCGTTGAGCTTTTCGCCGCAAAGGGAAAAGGTGCCGG
>CAZSTR010000033.1:0-18236 GCA_964609975.1 uncultured Ruminococcus sp.
ATCCCGACGCAAATCGTGGACACATCGCATTTGATATACTGCATCGTGTCATAAATCGCCATGCCGGCCGAAATCGACCCGCCGGGGCTGTTGATATACAGCTGGATGTCCTTGTCCGGGTCATCCCCCTCCAAATAGAGAAGCTGTGCCACAACCAGAGATGCGGTCGCATCGTTCACCTCATCCGACAGCATGATGATGCGGTCGTTGAGCAGCCGGGAAAAGATGTCATAGCTCCGCTCTCCGCGGCTGGTTTGTTCCACCACATAGGGGATAAAACTGCTCATAGAAATGCCCTCCCTGTTCTCGGATTCGCTTTTAGGCGGATAAATACGCCATCCGCCCATACAAAAAGTATGAGCGGATAAGCGGCAATACAATCAAAAATTTTATTCCTCAGTCACCTTGGCGTTCTCCTTGACGAAATCCATCGCCTTAGACACGGCCAAATCCTCTTTCAGCGCAGATTCGGGGATGGACTTTTTCACCGTGTCCACATCCACCTGATACTGCTCGGCGCACTTGCCGTATTCCGCTTCCACATCCTCCGCGGAAACCTCAATGTTCTCCGCCTTCGCAACGGCCTCCAGCGCCAGACGCAGCTTCACCTGCTTCTCCGCGCGCTCCCGGAAGCTCTCACGGAATGCCGCCTGATCCATGCCGGTATATTGGAGATACATCTCCATGCTGATCCCCATAGACTGCATCCGATAGGACTGGCCACGGATTTCATCGTCGATGGCGCGCTCGAACATCGCCGCCGGAATGTCGGCCTTCATGCAGTCGATCAGACCGTCCACCAGCTGATCCTCCACGGCCTGCTCCGCCGTCTTGTTGCGCTGTTCCTCCAGTCGCTTCTGCACATCCGCCTTATACTCGTCCAGCGTCTCGAAATCGGTGCCGTCCTTGATCAACTCGTCATCGATGGCCGGAAGCTCTTTTTTCTCGATTTTATGAACCTTGCACTTGAATACCGCCGCTTTTCCGGCCAGTTCCTTCGCATGATACTCCTCTGGGAAGGTCACATTAACCTCCGGCTCACTGTCCACGCTCGCCCCCACCAGCGCTTCCTCGAAGCCGGGGATGAAGTTCCCGGAGCCAAGCTCCAAAGCGTGATTTTCACCCTTTCCGCCCTCGAAGGCAACGCCGTCCACGAAGCCCTCGTAGTCGAGTGTCACCGTGTCGCCCATCTCGGCGGCGCGATCCTCCACGGACACCATCCGGGCGTTCCGCTCCTGCACACGCTTCAAATCCCCTTCGATATCCTCGTCGGTGACTGGCGCGACCTTCTTCGAAGCGGCGAGACCTTTATAATTCTCCACGGTCACCTCCGGCTTCACCGTGATGGTGGCCTTGAAAACCAAACCCTCCGGGCCGACGGAAACAACATCCAGATCAATCGAGTCCTCCACATAGGAATAGCCGGACTCACGAATCGCCTCGTCTAGAGCGGCGGGATACACATCGTTCATCGCGGTTTCGTAGAAAATACCGGAGCCATACTGACGCTCCAGCAGAGCGCGGGGAGCCTTTCCCTTCCGGAAGCCGGGAACGGACATTTTCTTAACATCCTTTTTATAGGCCGCCTGCACCGCCGCTTCAAAAGCAACGGCGTCCACATCGACTTCCAGCTCTACGCGGTTATTCTCTTTCTTTTCAGCATTTTTCAAGCTCATGTTTCTTTTCCTCCTGCATCTGTTCAGGGTTTTCGAACAGAAATTGTTACATTTTGCCCGCTTATGCGGACACCGTTCCCCATTATAACACAACACGCAAATTTTGGCTACTGTTTTTTTCAAAAAAACGCGAAATATACAGAAAATTCACATTTCCGGCACAAAGAGCGGGCAAAATTCCAACGCATCCGCCGAAACCAGCCGATATTCGATGCCATCCAGCGTGCCGTTGAAGGCCAGCCGGATGCCCATGCTGTGCACATGGCCATAATAACAGCGGCGAATCTTCTCCCGCTGAAGAACCGCAATTAGCTCCTCGCAGCGCTGGTCGGCATACACCGGCGGATAATGGAGAAACACCACCGGCTCCAGCCCGGTTTCCTTCGCCGCCCGGATGGACATCTCCAGACGCCCCACCTCGCGCATCAGTACCTTTCGGTCTGCATCCGCCTCGGCGTCATAAAACCAGCCGCGGGTTCCGCAAACCGCCACCCGACCGTCCACCTCCACCGCGTCGTTATGCACAAGCCGCAGGGAGTCGAAGCCGTTTTCCGCCAAAAACGCGTCCATTTTTCGCCGGGTGCACCACCAATAATCGTGGTTCCCCTTCAGCAGTAGCTTTTTTCCGGGCAATCGGTGCAGAAACGCGAAATCAGCCTTCGCCTGCTCCAGGGACATTCCCCAGGAAATATCCCCCGGCAGAACCACCGTGTCCCTTTCCGTCACCAGCGCGCGCCAGTTTTTTTCCAATCGCTCCACATAGCAATCCCAGCCGGAAAAAACCGTCATCGGCTTATTCACGGACAGGGACAAATGAGGGTCTCCGATGACATATAATGCCACGCCGGCACCCGCCTTTCTTTCAATAAAGCTTATTTTTTAACAGCCGGTCGATGGCCTCGCGCATCCCTGCTGCATCACCGGCGCACACCTCTGTGAAGCGCACCACCTTGTCACACAGAGAGGCCAGTGGCTTCGGCGCGGGAACCCCGGACAGCTGCTCCAGCTTTTCCAGCAACGCATGAGGCTCGTCCGTGGCAGCCACCGGCTCGCCCAGCGCCGCCAAAATCGCTGGCGCAAACTTATAGGGGCTGGCCGTGGAGGCAATCACCGTGGGGGTTATATCCTTCGTGCGGGCGCGATAGTCCTCATACACCCGCAACGCCACCGCCGTGTGGGTATCGCAGAGATACCCCTCCTTTTTGAAGGACTCCCGCACCGTGGCGGCCACCTCCTCGTCCGAAGCGCTTCCGGCGGCGAAAAGTGTATCCATCTGCGCCTTCACATCCGCCGGGACGGCATATTTCCGTTGGGCCTTCAGGCCGTTCATCCACGAAGTCAGACGTTCCGCGTCCTCCCCCGCCAGATGATACAGCAAACGCTCCAGATTGGAGGACACCAAAATGTCCATAGAGGGCGAGGTGGTGGTGAAAAAGGGACGGTTGCAATCATAGACGCCGGTTTCAAAGAAATCGGTGAGCACCCGATTGCGGTTGGAGGCACAAATCAGCTTATGCACCGGCAGACCCATCCGCTTGGCATAATAGGCGGCCAGGATGTTCCCAAAATTGCCGGTGGGAACCACAAAATTCACCGGCGCGCCGAACGCCACTCCGCTCTTGTTCACCAAATCGCAATAGGCGGAGAAATAATAGACAATCTGTGGCAACAGCCGCCCCCAGTTGATGGAGTTTGCGCTGGAGAAGCGCATACGCCGCTCCCGCAATGCTTCGATGGTTTCCGGGTCGGTGAAAAGAGCCTTGACACCGGTTTGCGCGTCATCGAAATTCCCCTTCAGGGCGCAGACGCCCACATTATCCCCCTCCTGGGTGACCATTTGCAGGCGTTGCATTTCGCTGACACCCTCGCTGGGATAAAACACCAGAATCCGCGTGCCGGGCACATCCCGGAAACCTTCCAGCGCTGCCTTCCCAGTGTCTCCGGAGGTGGCCACCAAAATCACGGTTTCCTCGCCCGGCGCCGCCTTCTCGATGGCAACCCGCATGAACCGGGGCAGAATTTGCAGAGCCATATCCTTAAAGGCGCAGGTGGGGCCATGCCACAGCTCCAGCAGATGCACCCCCTCCTTCAACGACACCAACGGGGCAATCGCCGGCGTGTCGAACTGGGTGCCATAGGCCTTTTTCACACAATCGGCCAGCTCCTCCTCCGTGAAATCCGACAGAAACAGGGAGAGAATTTTATTCGCTCGCTCCGGATAAGACAAGGGCAACAGCGCCCGCAGCTCTTCCTCCCCGAGCAGAGGAAAATGCTCCGGCACAAACAGGCCACCCTCCGGGGAAATCCCCTTGGAAATGGCCTGGGCGGCGGTCACCCGCACCGAACGGTCTCTCGTACTGGTATAGTTCATACAAATCCTTCCTTTTCTGTCGATTTTTTGTCTTCCCACGCCGTAAAAAAGCGGCGTGCATTTTCAAAAAACACATTATCCAGCGTTTCGGCGGAATAGCCCATTTTGCGCAAGCCATCGAAAACCCGTTCCGGGCCACCCATGGCCGGCGGCGGCATCCCGTCCAAATCGCTTCCGATACACAGGCACTCCTCGCCTCCCAGTCGCAGAAAATGCCGCAAATGCTCCTCGAAGGCGGCGAGGGTCGCCCCGCCCAGATGAGGCGCATAAAAATTCAGGCCCACAAGGCCGCATCGCTCCCGTATACAGCAAAATTGGCTGTCTGTCAGGTTGCGGGGATGATCACACACCGCCCGGCTGTTGGAATGGCTGGCCACAAAGGGGCCGCTCCACGCCGCGGCCATATCATCGAAGCCCCGCTCGTTGAGATGGGACACATCAGGGAGCATCCCACAGTCCTTCATGCGGCACAGCGCCACCCGCCCCGCCGGGGTTAACCCCCGCTCTGGGCACCCGAAGCACCCGGAGGCCCAGGGATTATCGCCGTTCCAGGTCAGGGACAGCATTTTCACTCCTCTGGAGGCCAAATCGCCGATGGGATCCTCCAGAGCGGCCAGCCGGCCGCCATTCTCCACCGACAATAGGCCGAGACAGCCGGAAAAATCCGCCGGCAACGCTCCCCGCAGCAGGCGAAACCGCTCCGGCTCCTCCCGCTCCCAGCGCAAAGCCGTGTCCAACAGCCCCGCGCACAGCCGGGCGGGAAAGGGCGCGTCATCAGGGAGAAAGGCGGCGAAAACCTGAATCCACGCCGCATACCGTTTTCCGTTTTCCAAAGAAACGGCGCCGGAATTTTTCCCGATTTTTTCTTTCTTTTCCCAGCCGAGCCCCAATGTGTCGCAATGCAAATCAAAAAGCCGCACGCAAATCCCCCGCTTCATAAGCGCCGAGAATGTGGTTGATTTCCTCCGCCTGCAGGGGTGCCTGCGGCGCCGTCACCACCTCTATGACATCGAAGCGGGGCTGAAGCGCCGAAGGATGCTGAGCCAAATACAAGGCCGCCGTATGAATGAGCCGCCTTCTCTTGGCCGCGGTTACCGCCTCCCGCGGAGAATACATTCCGTCGCTGCGTCGGGTTTTCACCTCGACAAATGCAATATACGACTCGTCGGCGGCAATTATGTCCATTTCACCAAAACGGCACCGATAATTGGAGGCCAGAATGGTATATCCCTTTTCCCGCAGAAAGCGCGCCGCCAGAATTTCTCCCGCCGCGCCTTTGGAGGGGGCGGCCATCAGCCCTTCTCCCCCAAAAGCTTTGTCAAAAAGCCCGGCCGGTGAACCGGACATGGCCCCTGCTCCCGCAACGCGGCGATATGCGCCGCCGTGCCATAGCCCTTGTGCACAGCGAAGCCATAGCCGGGATAAACCGCGTCCATCTCCCGCATCACCCGGTCTCTGGACACCTTCGCCAAAATGGAGGCAGCCGCAATCGACGCTGACAAGGCGTCTCCCTTCACAATACATTCGCCGGCCACCGCTAAAGCGGGCGGCATCCGGTTCCCGTCGATGAGGGCATAGTCGGTTTTTTCGCCCAGCCCCTCCACTGCGCGGCACATAGCCAAATAGGTGGCGCCGAGAATGTTGTATTTCTCGATTTCCTCCACCGTGGCAGATGCCACGCTAAAGGCCTCCGCCTTTTCGCAAATCTCATCGAAAAGCCGCTCCCGCTTCTTTTCACTGAGCTTCTTCGAATCATTCACGCCGAGAATCGACCGCTCCGGGGAAAGCACCACCGCCGCCGCATACACCGGCCCGGCCAAAGGGCCGCGCCCGGCCTCATCCACTCCGCAAAAATGCGGATGCTTCGCCCGGCAAAGGGCATCAAACTCTTCATTCGTCATGGCGCACCTCCCGCGGCGGCTCCTCCAGTGTGATTTTCCCGAGCTTTCCGCCGCGATATTCGTCCAACAGCATAATCGCCGCCCGTTCGGTGTTCACCTCGCCGCCGGAAATCAGCATCCCACGATTTCTGGCGATTATGCCGAGCAGCTCATACTTATCCCCGGCGATTTCCTCCGCTATCAGCTTATATCGCTCACACAGCAAAGCGGGATAGCCCGCCGACAGACATTTCAACAACTCCACCGCCATCTCCTCGATGTCCAGCACCTGGTCCTTGATAGCGCCGGTGAAGGCCAAATGCAGAGCCGCCGTATGGTCCTCGAACTTCGGCCACAGCACGCCGGGAGTATCCAACAGCTGGCCGCCGTCGATGACAAACCACTGGTTCGAGCGGGTGACACCGGGGCGATCCTCCACCTGCGCCTTGCCGCCCTTAGTTAAGCGGTTGATAAGGGAGCTTTTTCCCACATTGGGGATGCCCACGATCATCGCACGGATGGCTCTGGTCATTCCCTTCTGCTCCCAGCGTTCCACCACCTCCCGCAACAGCTCCCGCAGCGCGGGCATGAACGCGGAAAGGCCTCGACCGCTTTTGCAGTCCACCGCCACCGCCGCAACGCCGCGGCTCTTATAATAAGAAATCCAGCAGGCAGTCATGCCGGGGTCGGCCAAATCCGCCTTGTTCAAAATCACCAGCCGCGGCTTGCGCCGCACCCAATGGTCCAGCTCCGGGTTTCGGCTGCTTTCCGGAATCCGCGCGTCCACAACCTCCACCACCGCATCCACCAGCGACAGACTTTCCTGAATTTTCCGGCGGGTGCGAGCCATGTGACCGGGAAACCACTGGATGCTTTCCGCCGAACGCTCATCCCTTTGCGGATTTTGTGGCTTCTTTCGTTGCCAGTTATTGTTGGAGCCGCCCGGCTTCCCTTTTTTTCTGTTCGTTGCCATGCTTCATTCTCCTTTATACTCTGCCTGTCTCACCCATTCCACCGTCGGCCACAGACGCACCATCGCCACCCCGGCAATATCCGACACAGAGAAGGCACCCATCAGCCGACTGTCTGCCGAATCGGGGCGGTTATCCCCCATGGCGAACACATAGCCCTCCGGTACGGTATAGGGCGTTTCGAACCCAAAGGAGGGAGTGAAGCCGCCTCGCACAAACGCCTCATCCAACACCTCTCCGTTGAGCCGCACAAGACCGGTTTCGTCATCCAACTCCACCGTGTCCCCAGCCAGCGCTATCACCCGCTTAATCAGCGGTGAGTCGCCGGCGCGACCAATCACCACTACATCGCCCCGCCGCAGGGAATACAGGCAAGAAACCGTAATCAAACGATCGCCGTCCTGAAAGGTATTTGTCATGGAATCGCCGCTGACACTCACCACCCGAAACAGAAAGGTGAAAACCAGCGCCACCGCCACCAATGCCCCAACCAACGCGGAAAGCCATTCATAGCTCGCCTCAAGCCAGGAGCGGGAGCCGGTCTTTTTCTCGTCTTTTTTTATCGTCTCAGCGCTCATTTTCGCTCCTCCAACGACCGCTCGGCTCCATCCGCTGAAACCTTCCCCAAGGAGGACAGAGGCCAAATGCGCAAAATCGCCCGTCCTACAACATCCTTCAGCGAAATCAGCCCCACCGAGGCAGAGCGGCTGTCCTTGGACACCGAGCGGTTATCGCCCATCACAAAAATATACCCCTCCGGCACCGTCAACGGGCCGCTAAAGTCCCGCAGAACCGTCTCTCCCTGGATATACGGCTCATACAGCTCCACGCCATTGACCGTCACCGTCCCCTCGCCGTCGATGTCGATGACATCTCCGGCGACGGCAATCACCCGTTTGATCAGCGGCTCCTGGGTATATCGATCCACAACCACGATTTCGCCCACCGTATAGTCGCTCCCCAAATTGGTGAGCAACAGCCGATCCTCATTCTTAAGGGTTGGCACCATGGAGGTGCCATCCACCCCGACAACGCGAAACAGGAAGGTGAACAGAAACGCCAGAAGGGTCAAGGCCACAATCATAGCGCTCAGCCAATCATAAAGCGGTGCGGCCATTTTGCGCCGCCGTTTGAATTTTTCATTGACCCGATACCGCATGACGCCCGTTCCTTTCTCAGTCCGCGAAATTTTCCGTGTTTTTTCGGCTTTTGGCTTATATTCCGCCTATTTTATGCATTATAGCACATTCCGCAGAAAAAGAAAAGAAAAAAAGGAGCTTTTCAGCTCCTTTTTTTCAAGAAATGCAAATTATTTGATGAGCTCTTTAACCTTCGAAGCCTTGCCCACGCGATCGCGCAGATAATACAGCTTGCTGCGACGAACCTTACCGTTGCGAACCACCTTCACAGCGGCCACATTGGGGCTATGCAACGGGAACACACGCTCAACGCCGACGCCATAGGACACGCGGCGCACGGTGAAGGTCTCGGCCACGCCGCTGCCCTTCTTCGCAATCACAGTGCCCTCAAAGGCCTGGATACGCTCGCGGTCACCCTCGCGGATTTTCACATCCACGCGGACGGTGTCACCGACGCAGAAAGAAGGAGCGCTCTCCTTCACGCTGTCGCTGGCAATCAATTTCAATGCATCCATTCTAACTTCCTCCTAAAATTTTCAGACATTCTTGCCGCAAAAAACGCGGTAGAGGACTGCCCGCTTTAATGTCGTGCTTTCGCCTGGCATTAACCCCCACAGAGATCAAAATCCCCGCGGCTCAAAAACACTTTGGGTATTATAGCACATACTCTTTCAAAATGCAAGCATTTTTTTGCGAAAAAAGATTTTCGCAAAGCTATTATTTTTACGAAGGCGTCAGCGGAATATGCCGCCGAGAATTTGCGGCCCTTTCTTCGGGCGGCAACAGCCGCCGCCGGGCGGACAGGTATAGTTCACCAGCACCGTTTCCTCCCCGATGACCTCGATATTCTTCCAATGAATTACAATATCCGGCTCCCGCCCCATCAGCCCGCACAGCTTCGGCCGTCCATAAATTACAATCGCCACCAGCTGTGCCGTGCAGGTGTCCACCTCCACATCGTCCACAAAGCCCAAACGCACGCCGTCCGAAACATTGATGACCTCTTTATCATGCAGATCCGTAATCCGTGCTATCATTTTTCAACACCCCCTGTTGGGGCATATATATGTGCCGGCAGGGACAAACATTCATCCTCGCCGGCGCAATCGCTCACTGAATTCCTTTTCCGCCGTCCACAAAAAGGCTTTGGCCGGTGATATATCGCCCTGCCTCCGAGCAAAGCAGGCTCACCGCTCCGGCGCAATCCTCCGGCTCACCATAAAAGCCCACCGGAATGCTGTCGGTGACCTTTTTCGCATAGTCCGGGTCGGCAAGCGCCTCCACATTGCGGTCGGTATAAATCACACCCGGCGCCACATTGTTCACGGTGATGCCATCCTTCGCCAGCTGAAGAGCGAGGGAGCGCACCATATTTGTCTGCGCCGCCTTGCTGGCGGAATACACCAGCATATCCGGATGGGGCTTCGCCTCCTGCACTGAGCCGACGGTGACAATCCGCCCCCAGCCCTTCTCCCGCATATAGGGCACCACCTGCTGAATGAGCAGCATAGACGCGAGAAAATTACAATTCATCTGGGTATAAAAATCCGCGACGGTGATTTCCTCCCATTTTTTCTTGATCTGCACCGAGGCGTTGAGCACCAGCACATCTACCGATCCCATTGCCTTTCCCAGTTCAAGAGCGCTGGCTTCATCGCACAAATCCGCGCACAGCACCGTAGCTGTTCCGCCGTTTTTCTCGATTTCCGCCTTGGTTTCCAGCGCCTTTTCCCGGTTGCCGGCGCAATGCACCACCACCTCATAGCCATCCTGCGCCAATCGGCAGGCGATCGCCCGCCCAATTCCACGGGAGGAGCCGGTGACCAGCGCCCGTTTCTTCTCCATGCTCATTCCTCCTCATAAAAGCAGATACTCAACAGACCTTTTTCCACGAAAATGCGGTCTAACAGCCGAGCGGACGGGCCGGACAGGTCAATCAGCCCCAAATAGCCGTCCTCATTCGTCACAAGCATCCGATCATCCGCCAGCGCAAAATCCCGCGGAGAATGACCGCCACAGGGAATGGATTCCAAAAACTCCAGTCTCTCCCCATCCACCGCGAAGCGGGAAATGCAATCCGCACCCCGATGGGAAATATACAGGTTCTTTCCATCCAGGCGGATGGCCGCCGCCGTGGAGCCGGAAAAATCGCCCGGAGGCGCATAGGTTCTTCGCCGCTCCAGCCGCCCCTCGGAATAGCTAAAAACGGTCACCGTGTTCCCCATCTCGTTCACACAATAGACCCATTTCCCATCCGCAGAAAACACCAAATGGCGGGCGCCTTGTCCGGCGGGAACGGTGGCGCGCGCCACCTCTCTCAGCGATCGGTCATAGGTGAACACCGTATCCAGGCCCAAATCACAACAAAGAATGTATCCGTCCGGCGCTTTTCCGGCAAAATGGGTGTGGGGTGCCTCCTGGCGGGACGCATCCAAGCCGTGCCCTTCGTGCGTCACCAGCCCGCCGGGGATTTTCGCCACGCTTCCGGAAAGATAGTTCGCCACATAGGCCGTCTCCCCCTCCACACACACATGACAGGGAACGACGCCGCCGGTGGACACAGGCGGGCGTACATTTGTCAGGCTTCCGTCTGCGGCAATGTCGCAAGCTACCAGCCCACCCTCATGGGTCTCCCGGTCGATCTCTCGCAGAATAACATAAGCCTTTTTGCCCTCAATCGCCATATACATCGGCCGATCCAGCGGCAATCGATCACGAAAGGATAGCGTACCGTTCTCCAGAACATAGTGATACACTCCGCCCGCTGCGTCGCAGGCGCAAGCATAGACATGCTTCATAGGCTTTTCTCCTCACGCATAGCATCATTTCTGTGTTTTATCGTTTTATCTCTGCACCCGGCCGGAGCCATCGCCCCCGGCCAACTTCTCCACCTCGGCCACCGTCACCCGATTATAATCGCCCTCCACCGAATGCTTGAGGGCGCTGGCGGCAACGGCAAATCCAATCGCCTCGGCCGTTGACTTCCCTTGCAGGAGGGCATAAATCAGCCCCGCACCGAAGCTGTCTCCGCCGCCCACGCGATCCACGATATGCAGAGAATATTCCTTCGAAAAAACGAAATCCGTGCCGTCATACAACATACCGGCCCAGTTGTTGTCGCTGGCAGAAATAGAGGTGCGCAGGGTGATCGCCACCTTTTCGAAGCCGAAGCGCTCCACCAGCTGGCGCGCCACCGAGCGATAGCCGTCCTTGTTCAGCTTTCCGCCATAGATGTCGGTGTTTTCTGCCTCGATGCCAAACACGTCCTTGGCGTCCTCCTCGTTGGCGATACAAACATCCACATAGCCGCACAGCTCCGTCATAGCCTTACGCGCCGCCTCCCGCGTCCAAAGCTTTCCGCGATAATTCAAATCGCAGGAGATTTTCACGCCCTTTTCCTTCGCCTTTTGGCAGGCGCGCTTGCAGATTTCCACCAAATTCTCGCCGAGAGCCGGAGTGATGCCGGTGAAATGGAACCAGTCCGCCCCCTCAAAGATCGCATCCCAGTCAAAATCCTCCAACGCCGCCTGCTGAATGGCTGAATTGGCCCGGTCATAAATGCAAACCGAGCTACGCTGGGACGCGCCCTTTTCCAGAAAATAGATGCCAACCCGTTCGCCGCCCCGCACAATCTGGGAGGTGTCCACACCGAAATAGCGCAGGCTGTTCACCGCCGCCTGTCCAATGGCATGGGTGGGCAGCTTCGTCACGAATGTGCTGTCCAGCCCGAAATTCGCCAGCGACACCGCCACATTGGCCTCGCCTCCACCGAAGGTCGCCTGCATCTGGTCGTTCTGAAAAAAACGATAATATCCGTTGGGCGCCAGGCGCAGCATCAGCTCGCCAAAGGTCACAACCTTACTCATTGTTTTTCTCCTCCATTTTCTCCAACGCTTCCTTCACGAAAAAGCTTCCGCCCACAGCGGCAACCCGGTCGAAGGCCAAAAACTCGTCGATATTTTTCCGGTCCACCCCGCCGGTCGGGATAAATTTCACCTGGGGGAAGGGTGCGGACAGCGCCTTCAGCGCCGCCAGCCCGCCATAGATATTCGCGGGGAAAAACTTTACCGTGGTGATGCCCAGCTCCAGTGCCTGCATGATTTCCGTCGGGGTCACACAGCCGGGATAATAGGGCACCCCTTTCCGGCGGCAAAGCTTCGCTACCGCCACCGACAGACCCGGCGACACAATAAACTGAGCGCCGGCCTTCAACGCCCGACGGCACTGGACAGCGTTGATGACCGTCCCCGCACCGATGGACATTTCCGGATAATGCCGACAGGCATATTCAATAGCCTCCGCGGCACAGTCGGTGCGGAAGGTGATTTCAGCACAGTGGATTCCTCTTGCCTGCAGGGCTGACAAAATTCGGTCGGTCTCCGCCAGCTCCCGAATCACCACAACTGGAATGTTTTTTTCCATAGCAGTTTCTCCTTTCGTTATCAAAGGGCGGTTTGGGTATCGTTGGGATCCCCATTGCGCGCCATGTCATATTCCTTCGACCAATCCAGGTTCCGATAGGCTTCGCCCCGCGGGTCAGTTCGAATCCACTCCAAAAGCAAATCCAGCATATCCTCGCTCCAGGTATTCTTGTCGATTTGCGCTGTGGTGAAGCGCCCCTGACAAATCATTTCGAAGCCAAAATCATCCTTCACATGAGTTTTCGCCGCGCCGTCCACCACATCGGCCACCAGATGGGCGGGGATGAACAGAACGCCGCCGCCGGCGCCGAAAACCACATCGCCGGGCAGGCACACCGCGCCGCCGAAGGAGGTGATGTCATTCCAATCCTTCATGACGAACTCCCGAATGGGGGTCGGGTCAATGCCTCGATAATACACCTGCACATCCGGCACGGTTTTCATCTGCTCCACATCGCGAATTCCGCCCCAAACCACCGCGCCGCCGGTTTTCGTGCGGTTATGCAAGGCGGTGGTGAGGTTTCCGCCAAGAAAGGTGCCCTTGTAGATTTTGTCATACATATCGCAGACCACCACGTCCCGCTCATACAGATGGTCCACAACCCACTGGTTATAGTTGCCCTGAAGGCCGTCCTCCGCACCGCGGCCAAACTGCACATCATGCAAATCGGGACGCGTGGGGCAATAGGTGCAGGTCACCGCCCGCCCCACAAGCTTTCGCCCGTCATCATGGAGCGTTTTGAGCGGCGCTTCGCCGCCGCCCACGAACTGGTGCTCATAGCCCAGCACAAAAATGGGCTTCCACACCTCCTCCAGCGTCATCCCGTAGAGGGCATCCAGATATTTGTCCGCCACCTTCGGGCGACCATCCGGCAACCGCTCCCCCTTCCACAGCGGGGTCAGCGCAATGATTTTTTCCCGGTCGTTGAAATTCATAACCCATCCTATCCTTTACACAATTACTTCCTTGCCGTCGGCGTCCAGCAGAGCGGTATAGGCTTTACCGTCCACGGTGATTTCGTATTCGCCATAAAAGCCTCGGAATTCAAGTCGACCCTCGGCGGATACTTCCCCTTCGAGAGAGGTGCTCCATTCTTTGTTTATCAGGTTATCCAGCACATCATAGGCAGGCTTGCGACTCATATCGAAGCGCAGCAGACCGCCCCCGCACCGGTTTTCGCCCTCGTTCGAACCAAGAGGCGCATAGGCGGCATAGCCATCCACCAGATTCCACCAGACAATGCTTTTCATATTGCGCGTGGCGAACCAGGTTTTATACAGCTTTTCTACCAGATATGCCTGAACCTCCTCGTTTTCTGCCTTTTGGCCGCTTCCGGGAATGGTGATCTCGGAAATGTGCATGGGCAGGTCATAGCGGTCATAAATATCCAGCACATCCACCATCGCCCGTACATCCAGATAAATATCCCGCATTCCCCAGCCCTCCATCTCCTCAGTGGGGCAGAAAATGTGATATTGCAGGCCGATTTCGTCGAAGGGAATTCCCCGGCGGATGAAGTCCTGCAGCTGCATATTAAAGGCCATATATTTGCCCTCAGTGCGATAATCCCGCCAGATGGCTTCGTTGGTTTCGTTGAGAATTTTTCGATTGCGGGGGAAATATTTTTCGCCCAGCCGGAGACCGTATTCGTCATAATCCGGGAACAGTCGCTCCGCTCCGAAGCGATAGTTACTGGCACTTTCGTTGACAATGTCGAAGGAGGGGATTTTATCCCCATAGGCATCGGCGATTTCCCGGAAACGGCGCTCCAGAATTTCCTTTCGCACCTCCGGAGTATAGCGCGCCAGCCAATCGGGCACAAAATTGTTCCAGGTCAGGCAGTGTCCCTTCGGCTCGATTCCATATTCCCGGCAAAAGCGCAGGCAGGTGTCAGGAGCCGGGCGGCGATAGATGAACGCACTATCCTCTCCCATGCGCAAGCGCCCCTCCTCCGGCTCGAAATCCGACCAGTAAAAGGGAACCACCGCCTGGTTGAAAACCTTGGCGAATTCCTTCTTATAGATTTCTTCCTTTTCCGGCTTTTCGAAGCTTCCCAGCATGAAGGCCGTTGTGCCGAAATAAAAGGCATGCTTTTTCAGGCGGACGGAGACCTTTTTCCCCGCGGCTTCAGGGATATGCAGCGTGAAATTCCCTTTGCGGTATTTTTCGATGCCCGCCGCATTGCGCTCCTCCAGCCATTCCTCGTTTTTCAGGAAATGCTCCAACACATAATTACGGTTCATCGGCTTTTCCTCCCTTTCTCCGTTTTATGACCATTCCCGGTCGTTGGAAAATTCCCGATTCCATTCCTCCGTCGGCTCAAAGAAGCCGGGGATTTCCGGGTTGATATGCTCTCTCAGCACCTCTTCGTTCAGCTCGTCGAAGCCGAGACCGGGCTTTTCGGGAACGGTGATGAAGCCGTTTTCGAAAAGCGGGTTGGGAATTCCCGTGACCATATCCGCCCACCAGGGCACATCCACCGAATGGAACTCCAGCGCCAAAACATTGTGCATGGCCGCCGCCGTATGCACCGCCGCCAGACAGGCCACCGGGCTTTCCGCCATGTGAATGGCGGTGGCAACGCCGTTTTCATCCGCAATGTCTGCGATTTTTTTCAGCTCCAGAGCGCCGCCGCAGGTGAGAATGTCCGGATGAATCACCGACACGCCGCCGGCCTTGATGAGATGCTCGAAGCCCTCCTTGAGATAAATATCCTCGCCGGTGCAAATCGGAATGGTGGTGCTGTTTTTCAGCCGCACATACTGATCGGTATACATCCAGGGCACCATGTCCTCCAGCCAGGCCAGGTTATACGGCTCCATACGCCGGGCGAAGCGGATGCAATCCTCCACGCACACATGGCCGAAATGGTCAATGGCCAGCGGCACCTCATAACCAATCACTTCCCGCACCTCGCGGACATAATTTTCCAGATAATCCAGACCCTTTTCCGTCAAGTGGATACCCGTATGGGGATGGGCGGTGGTGACGATGGAATAGCTTTTCTGGTGGCGCACCATGTCGGCGGTGACCGAGCCGCCCTGCACATTGAGAATGTGGGAGGCGTATGTTTTCATGTCGTCGATGAAGCCCAGAGGCGCATTCAGCGTGCCCGGCTCATCCAGCAAAAGGCCGATTCCCAAATCCATTTTCAGGAAGGTGAAGCCCATTTCCATGCGTTTTTTCAGCGCGAGTCCCATATCGTGGCCGGTGTGCTTTCCGTCCACATCCGTGTCGCAATACACCCGTATCTTGTCCCGGAACTTTCCGCCCAGCAGCTGATACA
The DNA here is from genome assembly GCA_964609975.1 of uncultured Ruminococcus sp. Lineage (GTDB taxonomy): Bacteria > Bacillota > Clostridia > Oscillospirales > Acutalibacteraceae > UBA5905. The sequence continues at coordinate 15,746 of CAZSTR010000033.1, forward strand.
TCGGCACGCCATAGGCTTTGCCGGCCAAATCCCACAGGGCGATTTCGATACCGGACACGCCGCCACCCTGCCGGGAAGCGCCGCCGAACTGCTTGATTTTCCGGAAAATCCGATCCACATTGCAGGGGTTCTCGCCGAGAATGCGGCTTTTGAGCATCAGGGCATAGGTTTTGCTGGATGCGTCCCGCACCTCGCCATAGCCGGTGATACCCTGATTCGTCATAATTTTCAAAATCGTGCACCGCTTGGGCGCGTCCACAATGTCCACAAAGCGCATGTCGGTGATACGAAGCTCCGAGGGAGCCGAGCAAGTGTTCATGATTTTTAACCTCCAAACCGTTTTTCGATTGACAAACACGAAAAATCGCCGTACAATCTATGTATATTCTAAACGCTATCCCCTGTTCTTTTCATCAGCTATATTATACAATTTGCAAACTATATTACGGAGGATACCTATGATTGAGGACATTGGAGAAATTCGGGACGCCGCCGAGCGTCCGTTATTGAAGATGTGGAGCGTATCGGTTCCAGCCGGAAAACGGGCGCCCCGCCTGCACAGCCACATCGCCTTCGAATTCACCTTCGCCTGCGAAGGGAGCGGAATTTATAGCGTCGGCGAACGGGAGCATCCGATTCGCCCCGGCGACCTGTTCGTCTTTTCCAGCAATGAGCGTCACTGCATCACCTCGGTGGACGCCGGCGGGTTGCGCTTTCTGAATCTCCATTTTGACCCCAGCTATCTATGGGGACGCACGAAGGACAGCCTGTCTCCGGAAAACTTCAATTTCTGCTTTTCCCACAGCCCCCGCTTCGAAAACCGCATCCCCGCCAGAAAAAGCGACCCGCTGAGTCGTCGACTTTTCGAAATCGCCGACGCCCTGCGGGAGCAGCAGCCGGAATACGCGCTAATGGTGAAAAGCCTGCTCAATATTCTGGTGATTGAGCTGATTCGCCATCACGCATATGCCGCCGGCATGACCGCCCTGAACACGGAGCGCTCCAGCCTCATCCGCAGCACCATTCATTATATCGACGACCACCTGGCCGAGCCGATTTCGCTGGCCACACTGGCGGAAAACGCCGGCATGACCCCCACCTATTTTTCGACGCTTTTTCATACCCTCACGGGTATCCGCTTGTGGGACTATATCCACACCCGGCGAATCGAAGCCGCTATGCAGCTTTTGAAAACCCAGCCGGACAGCAATGTGCTGGACATCGCCGTTCGCTGTGGCTTCAACAACACCGCAAACTTCAACAAGCGCTTCAAAAAGGTGACCGGCATCACTCCCAGCGCCTACCGCCAGTCGAAGGAATTCATCATTTGACACAGTTCAACACAAAAAAGCCCATCCCGGACGAATCAGCAGATTCATCCGGGATGGGCTTTCGTTATCCTCGGTTATTTCGGCGCGGACCTTATCAATACATTCCGTCCATGCCGCCACCGGCCGCGGGAGCAGCAGGCGGCACCGGCTCTTTCTTGTCGGCCACAAGACTCTCGGTGGTCAGCACCATCGCCGCCACAGAAGCCGCGTTCTGCAGAGCGGAACGAGTCACCTTCGTGGGATCGACGATTCCGGCCGCGAACATATCCACGAACTCCTCGGTAGCGAAGTTGAAGCCATAGTTCACCTTGTTGGCGGAGCGAATCTTGTCGATGATGACGCTACCCTCCAGACCGGCATTGACCGCAATCTGGCGCACCGGCTCCTCGATCGCGCGCAGCACGATCTTCACGCCGGTCTTCTCGTCGCCGTCCTTCTCGTCCAGCATCGGCATCAACACCTTCGAGGCGTTGATGAGCGCCACGCCGCCGCCGGCCACCAGGCCTTCCTCAACCGCTGCCTTCGTGGCCGCCAAAGCATCCTCGATGCGCAGCTTTTTCTCCTTCATCTCCACCTCGGTGGCCGCGCCGGCCTTGATGACGGCCACGCCGCCGGCCAGCTTCGCCAGCCGCTCCTGCAGCTTCTCCCGGTCAAAATCGGAGGTGGTGGACTCAATCTGGTTGCGAATCTGCGCCACACGAGCCTTGATGGCATCGGAATCGCCCATGCCGTTGACGATGACCGTGTTCTCCTTGGTCACCTTCACCTGTCCGGCGCGACCCAGCATCGCCACAGACGCATCCTTCAGCTCCAGACCCAGTTCCTCGGAAATCACCTGGCCACCGGTGAGCACAGCGATATCCTGCAGCATCTCCTTGCGGCGGTCGCCGAAGCCGGGGGCTTTCACAGCGACGCAGGTGAAGGTACCACGCAGGCGGTTCACGATCAGTGTGGACAGAGCTTCGCCTTCCACATCCTCCGCCACGATGACCAGCTTCTTGCCGGACTGGAGAATCTGCTCCAGTAGAGGCAGAATGTCCTGAATGTTGGAAATCTTGCGGTCGGTGATGAGCAGATAAGCATCGTCGATAACCGCTTCCATCTTGTCGGTGTCGGTAACCATATAGGGGGTGATATAGCCCCGGTCGAACTGCATACCC
>CAZSTR010000034.1:0-17393 GCA_964609975.1 uncultured Ruminococcus sp.
AGGAATGGGGGCGCTCGATGCGGGTGCCGCTGATAACCGTCCCGTTTTGCAGCATATCCTCCAGATTCACCAGATCGCAGTTGTGCATATGCTGTGCGAAATAGTCCGCGTCATGGAAATGAATGAGTCCCGCCTCATGGGCGTCCACAATCTCCTTCGGCAGAAGAATGCGCCGGGTGATGTCCTTGCTCACCTCGCCGGCCATATAGTCCCGCTGAACGCTGTTGACGGTGGGATTCTTGTTGGCGTTCTCCTGTTTCACCTCTTCGTTGTTGCACTCGATGAGGCTCAAAATCTGCTTGTCGGTGGTGTTGGATTTACGCACCAACGCGCGGGTATACCGATAGGTGATATAGCAACGCGCCAGCCGGAAGGCGTGCAGCTCCATCAGATGGTTTTCCACCTGGTCCTGGATCTCCTCCACGCTCAGCGCCCGCTTCATCTTTTCACAATATTCCTCGACCTGGCGCGCCACCCGTTCAATCTGCTCCAGCGACAGTCGATCGGACTCCTCGACGCTATCGTTCGCCTTTTGAATAGCCGCTTCGATTTTTTGCCGGTCGAAGGTCATTTCCGAGCCGTCTCGTTTGATGATTTTCATTGGGAAGCATCCTCCTGCGTAATTTTTCCACTTTTCCGCTTTTCGGCTTGTTTCCGCTTTTCCGCCTTTTTCGACAGTTTTCGCCAAGCCCTCGCGAAACATCGCTCCTATTGTAGCACAGCCATCCATGGATTGTCAATATATTGGACTGTATTTTCGAAAATATTTTTCCCGACCACAATATATAGTGGTCGGGAAAAATGAAGCTCTATTCAGATTTCCTGCAAAAAGCCGTCCAAAGGCCGGTATCATGCGGGTTTCTTCGCTTTTTCGCGCCGGAGAAAACAGCGATTTTTCGACAGGCTCTTGTGCTTTTCTCGCTCAAGCCCTGCGCTCCAGCTTCGCATAGTTCGCCATCAGCTTTTTCTGCCCCGCCCGGTCGAACTCAATCATCAGCAACCGGTCGCCGGCCATGGGGGTGATCTGCAGGATTGTGCCATCCCCGAAGCTGGCGTGGCGTACCAAATCCCCCACCTGCCAATCGATAGCGGCCGACGCCGCCGGCTGGCCGCCGGCCACGGTGATGCGGGTGCCGCCGGTTTTTTCCTGAGGCTTGACAGCAGTGCGGAAGGCCGGGTCGCTGTGAGCAGCGCCGCGGCCGCCCTCACGCCGTTCCCCGCCGGAGAAGCGTCCCCCGCCGAAGCCGCCGAATTCTGCGACGCACCGACAGCGATTTTCCTCCTCGGTCACCTCCGGTGGAATTTCCTGCAAAAAGCGGGAGGGCTGGTTTCGGTTGGTCTGGCCATACAGCATGCGCTCCCGCGCGCGGGTGATATACAGTTCCTCTCTGGCGCGGGTGATCGCCACATAGCACAGCCGGCGATCCTCCTCCAGCTCCACCGGGTCAAACATCGTCTGATAGCCAGGAAAAATCCCATCTTCGAAGCCGGGCAAGAACACCACCGGGAACTCCAACCCCTTCGCCGCGTGCATGGTCATCAGCACCGCCGCATCCGCGTCCGCGTCGAAGTTATCGATGTCGGTCATAAGAGCCTGCTCCTCCAAAAAGCCGGACAGCTCCGGCAGGTCGTCGCCGCAATCCCGCTCATAGCGCCGAATGGTGGAGGAAAGTTCCTCCAAATTCTCCACGCGTCCCGCCTCCGCGTCCCCCGCCGCCTTCCACATGGCCAAATAGCCGGTAATTTCCAGCATAGTGGTATACAACCAATGCAAAGAATTCTCCGGGTCCTCCGCCATACGGCGCAGGCTCTCCATTGTCTCGACAAACGGGGCAATTTTCGCCGCCGCCCGCGACAGAGCCGGAAATTCCCCTGCTCGCGATAAAACAGCATACAGCGGCTCGCCCAGCCCGGCGGCGATAGCGGCGGCCACCTCGACGGTGGTGTCGCCGATGCCCCGCTTCGGCTGGTTGATGATGCGGCGCAGGCTCACCTCATCCTCCGGGTTGTTGATCACCCGCAGATAGGCCATCGCATCCCGCACCTCCTGAGTGTCGTTGAACCGATGGCCGCCGACCACCCGATAGGGCACACCGCTGCGCACCAGCGCCTGCTCCACGGCGTTGGACTGGGCGTTGGCGCGATACAGCACCGCATATTCGGAAAAGCGGCGGCCGCCGGCCACCCCGGACAAAATCGTGTCCGCGATGAATCGACCCTCCTCCTCGGCATTGTCCACCGTCACCAGCCGCACCGGGTCTCCGGCGCCGTTGTCTGTCCAGAGGGTCTTTCCCTTTCGTCCCTTGTTACAGGAAATCACTCCGTTGGCCGCCGCAAGAATTCGCTGAGTAGATCGATAGTTCTGCTCCAGACGAATCACCCGACAGCCGGAAAATTCGTCCTCGAAGCCGAGGATGTTTTCGATGGTGGCGCCGCGGAATTTGTATATGCTCTGGTCGTCATCCCCCACCACGCAGAGGTTGCCGCTTTTTGCCGCCAGCATACTCACCAGCTTATACTGGGCGTGGTTGGTGTCTTGATATTCGTCCACCATCAAATAGCGAAACCGATTCTGATAGCGCTCCAGCACATCCAGTCGGGAGCGAAATAGCTCCACCGTGCGGCACAGCAGATCGTCGAAATCCATGGCGTCAGCGTCTCGCAGTTTACGCTGATACAGCCGATAAGCCTTCGCCGCCAGCCGCAGACGCAAATCCCCCCCGTTTTCATGGGCGGCGGCATATTCCTCCGGGTCCACCAGTTCGTCCTTCGCCCGGCTAATTTCGCCGAGAATCGCTTTGTGCCCCATGGTTTTTTCGTCGATGTCCAGCTCCTTCATACAGCTTTTCATCAGCCGGCGGCTGTCATCGGTGTCATAAATCGTGAAATGGCGGGAATAGCCCAGCGCCTCTCCCTCCCGCCGCAGCAAGCGGGCGCAGAAGGAATGAAAGGTACTGGCGCACACCTCCTCGCCCTCCTCGCCCAGCATCCGGCAAAGCCGCTCCTTCAGATCGCCGGCCGCCTTGTTGGTGAAGGTGATGGCCAAAATTTTCCAGGCAGGGCATGGCTCCACAGCCATCAAATCGCACAGCGCCCCATCCGGCTGGCACAGTCCGGCAGCGCAATCCCGCAGGCTCTGCTCCTGCTCCGCCGAAAGGAATGGGGGCATCTCCTCGCTGGCATACGCCCGGCCGAAGCGAATCAAATTGGCGATGCGGTTGACGAGAACGGTGGTCTTTCCGCTTCCGGCGCCTGCCAAAATCAGCAACGGCCCTTCAGCATGGAACACCGCCTGCCGCTGAGGCTCATTCATCCGCGAAAACTGTCGATTCAGGATATCGCGGCGCAAAGAGACAAATTCATTGGGGGTCAGCATATCCGTTTCATCCTCCCTGTCGTTTTTCTCCGGGCGAAAAAAGGCCGGGCGTTGCGCCCGGCCTTTCGCCAGCTTTTCTTTATCCGAACAGCGTCAACAGCACACCGGCCGCCACCGCCGAGCCAATCACGCCGGCCACATTGGGGCCCATGGCGTGCATCAGCAGGAAGTTTCCGGGGTTCTCCTCCTGTCCCACCTTCTGGGACACACGGGCGGCCATCGGCACCGCCGACACACCGGCCGAGCCGATGAGGGGGTTCACCTTTCCGCCGGTGAGATAATACATCAGCTTGCCCAACAGCACACCGCCGGCCGTGCCCATGGAGAAGGCAATCAGGCCCAGGCAGATGATGAGGATAGTGGTGGGTTTCAGGAAACTGTTGGCATTGGCGGTCGCCCCCACCGTCACGCCCAGACAGATAGTGATGATGTTCATCAGCTCATTCTGAGCGGTCTTGCTGATTCGATCCACAACGCCGCTTTCCCGCATAAGGTTACCCAGCATCAGCATACCAATCAAAGGCGCGGCCGAGGGCAACAGAAGCACACAAATCACCGTCACCATAATCGGGAACAGGATTTTTTCGGTTTTGGACACCGTGCGCAGCTGGGTCATCACCACGCTACGCTCCTTCTTGGTCGTAAGCGCTTTCATAATCGGCGGCTGGATGATAGGCACCAGCGCCATATAGGAATACGCCGCAATCGCGATGGCGCCCAACAGCTCCGGCGCCAGCTTCGAGGTCAAATAAATCGCCGTAGGGCCGTCCGCACCGCCGATGATGGCGATGGAGGCCGCCTGCGCCTGGGTGAAATCAATGCCCCAGGAGCCGGCCATCGGCAACAGGTTGAGGCACCGGGCGCCGAAATAGGTCACGAAAATGCCCATCTGCGCCGCCGCGCCCAGTAAAAAGCTCTTGGGATTGGACAGCAACGGGCCGAAATCGGTCATCGCACCGATGCCGAGGAAAATCAGCGGCGGATAAATGCCAAATTTCACGCCCTGATACAGATACCACAACAGGCCCCCCTGCTCAAAATGCTCCCACCTGGGAATCGTCACGGTGATCGAGCCGTCCGAGGCCACCGAAGCCTTATAGATGCGGTCGCTGACATTCACGACCTTCACCGTCTGGCCGGAGGCGGTGGTATAATCCTGCAAATTCAGCGCCGAAGCATATTCGGCTTTGAAGGTTTGCTCCTGTTCATAGACGGGATAGACCTGTTCATAGGTGCCGTCCACATATTGCACCAGCTCCTCAGCGGTGAAATCCACCAGCGAGTTGCGCTGGGGGTCCATAACCCCGCCCAGCGGCAGGTTCACCAACAGCATACCGAAGGCAATCGGCAACAAAAGCAGAGGCTCAAACTGCTTCTTAATCGCCAGATACAACAACACGCAGGCAATGCCAATCATGATGAGGTTTTTCCAGCCGCCGTTTTCGAAATTCATCAAGCGAGCCAGGCCTGAGCCTTCCCACAAATCCACAATCGCTCCCAAAAACTGTTGCCACATAGCGTCATTCCCCCTTTTTTCGAATGGCGGACACCGCATACTGGATGCCGGCCGGCGCCACCGCGGCCACCGCCGCAGAAATCACCGCCACCGTTTCCGGGGCAATTCCGTTTTGCACCGCCGGAGCCGTGGTCACCGGCTGGGTGTTGCCGACAACCGCAGGGGCGGCAACCGCGGCCATCGGAGCGGTTTTTTCGACATTTTTTGCGGCTTCCGCTTTTTCGCCGAGTCGGGACATGATTTCGCCGAATAGACGAAACACGCCGGTGAGCAACAGCAGCACCGCAAACACAACCACGAGTCCAATCAGGATGGTCAGCCCGGCATCGCTCAAAATCGCGCCGGCCGAAACCTCCTCTGCCAAGAACAGCATAGACCAATTCCTCCTTCTGGAACATTTCCTGTTCACCGGGCGAAAAAACCATCCTCGCCCATTCTAAAGTATATCGTTATTATAGCGCGAACGGCGACAAAAAGCAACCCACTTTTTCGATTCTTTGGCATTTTTTTGCACCGTTCCCCCGAAGGAACACCGCTTTCTCAAAAGAAGCCCCCTCGCCGCAAAAAATAGCCGCCCTCCAACAACACTCAAGGCTGTCTACTCAAGCAGAAAAAACCGGCGTCTGTGGGGAAAACAGACGCCGGGCTTACCAACGAAAAATCAACCGGCTACTTTCGTGGTGTTGGCCTTATTGGTGAGTACCGAAGAACCGAACTGGGATAGAGCCGTTTGCACCTGGGCATCCTCCGCCGGGGTCAGCAAGCGGGCGACAGCACTCTGCTCCGCTCCAAGCCCTGCTTCCACATCCGGCTCAATCCCGACTCCTTCCCAGGAGCCGCCCTTGATCCGGCCATATTCGCCCACCGTCAGTCGGATAGCCGAATTGTCCGATTCCAGCATGAAATAACCCTGGAATTTCGCCTTCCCGGCAGAGGTTTCTCCAACCACCGTGGTAAGGCTGAATTCCTGCAGAACGCCGGCGAAAAACTCCGATTCTCCCGCGGTAGTGCCGTTGATGAGTGTTACCGTGGAAAGAGAAAGCTGGTTGTTCGAGTTGGAGGAAACGGTCGTGACAGCTCCCTCGGGATCCTTTTCCACCGCATACTGTCCAAGGGGCATCAGATAGGTAAGAATTTCCTTTACCGACTCACGCAAACCGCCCACATTGTCCCGCAAATCGAAGACAATGCCAGTGGCGCCGCTTTCCACGAGGGAGGAAACCGCCGAGCGGAACTGCTCCGGCGTGTTTTCGTAAAAGGCGGTGATGCGCACATAGCCCACGCCGTCGATGGTTTGGGTCTGCACGCTGCGCACCGTATGCTCATAGGCCGACAGCTCAAAGGCCAACGCCGCGCCGTTGCGCTCCACACTGAGCATCACCTTCTCCGCCACATCCAGACGGCTCTGAATTTCCGCCTCTCGCCGGCCGGTCATATCTTCGCCGTCCAGCGCCTTGAGCACATCGCCCACCTTCACGCCGCCCTTGTCAGCGGCCGAACCCGCGTCCACGCGCCAGACCACCAGCCGGCCGTCGCCGTCGGCGCAAACGCCCACGCCCACATCGTTGATCCGGCCGGACAGACGAAGCTGCTCCTTGGCATAGCCGGTGGTGGAGAAATAGTCGGCATAGCTGTCGCCGAGCCCCTCCACATAGCCCTTCGTGATTCCCTGGCGCAGAGCCTCCTCGTCCAGCTCGGCATAATATTCCCGCACCTTTTTGTCCACATCGTTGATATGGGTGTACATCGCCTGGCGCTGGGAAACATCCTGCACCTGATGATTGAAATAGCGAATCGCCACCAGCATGGTGATGGATATGGTCATCGCAACCGCCAGCACAATCAGCGTCACCGCTGTGCTCACTGTGATTTTTCTTTTCATAGCCACTCTCCGTCTCTGTCAGTTGACATTGGGCTTCACATAGGTCGGATACGGGTTCACGGATTTCCCGTCCAGCCGCACCTCAAAATGCAAATGAGGCCCGGTGACATTGCCGGTTTTTCCGGCTTTTCCGATAACCGTTTTTCCGCCAACCACCTTTTGTCCAACCCGTGCATACATAACCGAGCAATGGGCATACAGCGTGGTCACCGTCTGACCCTTGCTGTTTTCACCGTGCTCGATGACACAGCTATAGCCATAGCCGGAGCTCCAGCCATAGCCCCAGGTGCTGGTATAGTTCGCCAAAATCACCGTTCCGTCCGCCGCGGCCACAATGTTCTGGCCGGAAATCGGGATGGGGCCGTTGGCGATGTCGATACCCCGATGGGTAGTGCCCCAGCGATCACCGAAATAAGAGGAAATAGCACGCACCGTGGGCACGGGCCAATACATCATCCCGCCGTTATAGGTGCCGCCGCCGGAGTTGTTAGCCAGCTGGCGCTCCAGCTCCTCGTTCGCCTTTTCCAAGGCGGAAAGCTGGTTTTTATAGCTGTTGACCACAGACTGGTCCTCGCTCACCGCCGACTGGGCGCTGGCATACAGCCCGTCCAGCTCCGTTTTTTTCGAATTGGAGGCCGCAATTTTCGCGTCCAGCGCCTGCCTGTCCTTTTCCAGCTGGGCTTTTTTCTCCTCCAGCGAGATCTTTCGCTCCGCCAGCGTTTTCAGCGCCGCTTCCAGAGAGTCAATGATGCTCTGGTCGTTGGCGGAAATGCGCTTCACCGCCTCCGATTTCAGCAAAAAATCGGTATAGTTCTGTGCGCTGAGCAGCATTTGCAGAGTGGTCACGTTTCCGCTTTTCATGATCGCCCGCAGGCGCTGAGCCAGAATTTCCTTCGTCTCCACCACCGCCGCCTCGTTTTCGGCGATTTCCTTTTCCGTTTCGTTGATTTGCGTCTGGGTTTCTGTTGCCTGCTTTTCCAGCGTCGCCAGCTGGTCGGAAAGCACATTCATCTGCTGCAGCACATTGGAAATCTGCGAATTCAGCAGGTTCTTCTGCTGCTGGCTGGCGTTCAAATCGCTTTGCGCCTTAGACAGCTCCTTTTTGATAGCGGCCTGCTGCTCCTGCAAAGCCTTCAGCTGCTGTTCCAAATCCGAGGTCGCTGCAGTGGCTGTCATAGGAGACGCGCACAGGCACACCACCGTCAGCGCAAGAAGCACCGCCGTGATGCGTCGCCGCAACGGATGGGTTCGTTTCATATCCGCATACTCCCTTCCTGCTTCAGATATTTGTTCATGGAAATAACACTTCCGCAAACACCCACCAGTACGCCGCCGACCAAGAAGCCGACCAGCAGCACCGTCCACACGGAACGGAAAGGAACCAAGCTCATCAGCACGCCGAAGGAAATTTTCTGTGTCAGCCAATGATACAACAGCGCAATTAGGCCGAAGCCCACTCCGCCGGCGGACAGCCCCATCAGCATCCCCTCCACCACGAAGGGAAGACGCACAAAGCCGTCGGTGGCGCCAACCGATTTCATGATATAAATTTCCAGCCGGCGGCTATACACCGTCAATTTGATGGTGTTCACGATGATAAACAGCGACACCGCCAACAGCACCGCAATCAGCGTGCCGCCAATCGCCAGCACCACCCGACGCAAGCGGGACAGGGTGGTGGCAATGTTCCCGTCATAAGAAATGCTTTCCACCCCATTGATCTGCTCGATGGCCGTCAACGTGGTCTCGAACAGCTCCAAATCCTTCATCGAAACAATATAGATGTCCGGCAAGGGGTTGTTCTCCCCCTGATAGCTGGCGAAGACCTCTGCGGGTAGCTCGCTTCCATAGCGCTCCAGGCTCTCCTCCTTGGAAACGAAGGAAACCTTCGCCACATTCGCCAAGCCTCGAAGCCGTTCCCCCACCTGAGTCACCTGCTCCTCGTTCAGCTCCGCGTCCAAATAGGCCGCCACCACATTCTGTTCATAAGCGTTTTGGAACAAATGGTCAATGTTTTCGAAAACCAGATAAGAAAAACCGGTCAGCAAAAGGCAAATCACCAGCACACCCACACTGGCCAGCGCCATGAAGCGGTTGTGCCAGGTGTTGCGCAGCCCTTCCTTCACCAAATATTTCATATCGTTCATCCGCATCAAAGAGCCGCACCTCCCATTGCCGCGCTCGGCCGCTTGGCGCCGGTGTCCGCCACAATGCGGCCGCCCGCCAGGGTGATGACCCGATGGTCAAACTGCTGGACAAGCTCATGCTCATGGGTCACCATCAAAACGGTGGTTCCCTTTTCGTTGAGCCGGCTGAGCAGCTCCACGATGTCATAAGACATCCGGGGGTCCACATTTCCCGTCGGCTCGTCCGCAATAATCAGCTTCGGATTGTTTGCCAGCGCGCGGGCCAGCCCCACGCGCTGCTGCTCGCCACCGGACAGCTCCAGCGGAAACCGTTCGCCCTTCCCGCGCAAATCCATCAGTTCCAGCAGATAGGGCACCCGACGCCGAATTTCTCGCGGTGAGCGGCCAATCACCCGCATGGAAAAGGCAATGTTGTCATACACCGTCATGGAATTTATCAGGCGGAAATCCTGAAAAACGATGCCGAGATTGCGGCGAAAATAGGGCACATCTCGCCGTTTGAGGCGAGACAGTCGGGTGTTGTTCACAATGACCTCGCCGGAGGTCGGGGTTTCCTCCCGCATAATCAGCTTCAAAAAGGTGCTTTTCCCTGCACCGGAAGCGCCGACGATGAAGGCGAACTCCCCGTCGTCGATATGCAAATTGACATCATGCAATGCATGACTGTCGGTTCCATAGGACTTATACACACTGCGAAATTCAATCATGCTCCGCTCCTCCTTTGTTTCGGGCCGGGGCCTCGCCCCGACCAAGCGCCCGGCGCCGGAGAGAAAGATTGGATTCTCCGCGGCCGACGAAGGCTCGCTTTTCAGTATACCGTAGCAGCTTCGTCTGTGCAAGTGTAAATGATTGCCAATCAAGGCAGCCGCCGACAGTTCCTGCCGGCGGCTGCCGTCTTTTTCCCTTGAAAAATCAATACTTCACCGGGTTGGCGCTGAGATATTTTTTCACCATGAGCGCGACCTTGAACACAATGGCGTCGTCGAACTCGCGCAAATCCAAACCGGTCAAGCGCTTGATTTTCTCCAGCCGGTAGACCAGCGTGTTTCGATGCACGAACAGCTTTCGGGAGGTCTCCGATACATTCAGATTGTTCTCGAAGAACTTCTGGATGGTGAAAAGCGTCTCCTGATCCAGCGATTCGATGGAGCCCTTGCGGAAAACCTCCCGCAGGAACATATCACACAGGGTCGTGGGCAGCTGGTAAATCAGCCGGGCGACGCCCAAATGGTCATAGCTGATGATGGCCTTCTCGGTGTCGAAAACCTTCCCCACCTCAAGCGCCACCTGCGCCTCCTTGAAGGAGCTGGCCAGCTCCTTGATTTCCTCGACGGGTGTGCCGATGCCCACTACAGCCTGGGTATAGAATTCGCCGCCCAGCGTATCCACGATGGAGCGCGCCAGCTTTTCCAAATCGTGGCTCTCGATGCCGGAACGGATTTCCTTCACAAGGGCGATGTCCGTCTCGTTGATATTGATAACGAAATCCCGATTTTTCTCCGGGAACAGGTTCTGAATCACATCATAGGCCGAAACCTCCGCCCGCGCCGCCACGCGAATCAGCAGAACCACACGGCTGACATCGCTGTTGAAGCGTAGCTCCCGCGCCTTGAGATAAATATCCCCCGGCAGAATGTTGTCCAAAATCACATTCTTGACGAAGTTGCTCCGGTCATATTTTTCATCATAGTATTGCTTGATGTTGGTCAGGGACACCGCCAACAGCGCCGCATAACGGGAAGCCGCCTCGTCGGTTCCTTCCACGAACAGCACATATTCGCTGCGGGGACGGGAACCAAAGGGGCGATAGGTATAGTTGCCGATTTTCATCTGCTCCTGGTTCATGAACACATCCGAAATTTCCGGCATGGGAGCGCCGATGCGGCTCAGATTGCTGCAGGCGATAACCGTCATACTTTCGTCCACGACGCCCACCGTCCGGTCGATAGCTTCTCTGGTTTGGTGAATGATTCCCTGGAATAACCGGTTGGACATATACACAGCTCCTTTTGTTGTACAATATGAGCCGCCGGGTATGCAAAAACGCTCGCTCTCGAAAAAGCAAGAACCCACATTCATATACACTCTCCGCGCAAACGCACGGCGGCTTTGTCTCCAAGCACAGGGGGCACCGGCCCGACAACGCCCAGGCATCCAGCACCTGCGAACCCCAATACCTTTTCTATTGTACACAAGTTTTTGTTTTTTTGCAAGAGATAAACCGCAAAAAAATTAAATTTTTGCTAAAAACGGCCGAAAAAAGCGTTTTTTCCTCTTCGAAAAGCACAAACAGCCCGGATTTTCATCCGGGCTGTTTGCCGTTTTGTTTGAGTCGGACGCCGTCAATCGAAGAACCTCGCTCCCCGACGCCGAGACGGACATTCAGTTCATCCCTGACTTCAAGACCGTCTGTCCAAATCGCTCCTTCGCCGCGCCATAAACCTCCTCCACAACGGGCGTGCCGTTTTTCGTCGTCGGAAGCAAAAATTCCGCCGGTGTACGGGGGTCGGTGCAATAGTAATCCTCCCAATAGCGGGCACGCACCGCCGGGTTAGCCAAATCCGGCACCGCATAGGGCTTTCCGCCGTCCACAATCGAACGATAGGCCAACAGACCCGGGAGGGCCATATCCAGCGCACTGTAAACATCAATGCTATACCGCTTTCCTTCGGCATCCCCAAAAATCGCCCCGATAAAATATCCGAAAGCGGCGAAATCGCCATTGCCACCGCCCCTTTCACCCCCGTGGGGCGGTATTTGTATCCGCGGAAGGAGAGTGCGACCTCCTGCGTTTCGAAAGAAAACCCGCCCTTGTATTCGACCAGCCGCAGGCTTCCGGAATCCCCCACCAGCGACCGTTTGAGCCAATCAGGCGGAAGCTCACCTCATATGGATGCTTCAAGTTCCCGTTGAGGCTTCGGGCGATGCCGCCGTTGTCCAGTTCCATCACCTCCATGCCGGCGCTCCCGGAGCGAGCGCCTTTTTCCGCCATATACTCCATCCGGGGGATTTCCAGACCGTTGACGCGCACCGCGGGTCAGCATTTCCCATTTGGGGGAGCAATCGTTGATGAAGGTGCCCTCCATACAAATGACCTCACCGATGGCACCACGCTCGCAGAGGGAGCGCAGCGCCATCGACGCGTCCGAATAGCAATAGTTTTCCCCACAAGCATAGACACAGCCGCTTTTCTCCACCGCATCACACAGCGCACAAGTCTCCGCCAGCGTCTGCACCGGCTGCCAGGAACAGAATTCCCTGCATCCGAAAAAAGGCCTTCGTGCCAAAATCCACTCCCGAAACCCATTTCGACAGCAAATTGCGAGCCGTTGCGCACCCGATGCTGAACAGCAAAAGAAAAGCGCTCAATCCCTTTCACCTCGAATGATTTTTCCAAGTCTTTCGCTCAAAATCTCCCGGCGGTCATCGTCCACAAGGCTGAAGCGGTTTCCGTCGTTGGGCGTGCTCAAATAGTTCCACACAGAATAGGGAACATCCCATTCCTTGCACAGGAAGATGACATCGCGCATCCAGTTTTCCCGATATGGAAGCTTGCAATGGCGAATCGTGCCAAACTCGCCGCACCATAGAATTTTGTCCGGGTGTTCCTCGACAAAGGCTTTCACCGGCTGTAAATATTGCCGCAAAAACTGAATATCCATGCGCCGAATATCTGCATAGGCGCCGTTCCAGCCGTGAAGCCGGTGAAAATCCCGATACCGCTCGATGTCCTCCGTCGGATAGGGCATTTCCCGATTATAATACAAATTAGCCGTCGACAGCACCCCCCGCTGATGGGTGAATTCATGGGGGGCATAGCAATGAAAGGTATAGATAATCCGGTCATCCTCCAATAGCTTCAGCCGCTCCAGTCCCGAAGGATTGTTATAGTCGATGCCGCCGAGAACAATCCAGCGATTTTTGTTCAACGCCCGAATCGCGTCCACCGTTTTCCGCGCCACAAAATCCCATTCCTCGGCGGTCGAATGAACCACCTCGTTCAACAGCTCGAAAACCACATCCTCCTCCTGGGAAAAGGCGTTTTCCAGCATCGTCCACACAGCCACAAACCGATTTTGCAGCTCCGTATCCTGCATAAGGCCACATTCCTCCGGAATGTCGCAATAATTGCCCACCGCCTTGTGCATATTCAGCACCGGCCGCAGACCATATTTTTTGCACCAGCCGACAAAATCCTGCAACAGACCGAGGATTTTTTCCCGATAGACATAGGGACGCTCCTCCAAAACGATTTGGTCAAAGCCTAGGCGAACATGGTCCATCCCCAGCGAGGCGACATAGGCGATGTCTCTTTCGGTGATATAGCTTTCAAAATGCTCCATGTCTCCGACGGTGATTTTCATCCTCTGCTCCGGCGGCAACACATTGAACCGCTTATAGTTTGTGAGCCATCCGCCAATTCCCATCCCTTTTTGAAAATTTTCGAGTTTTTTCATGTCTGCTCTCCCTTCCCTGCGAAATCGCAAAAAGCGTTCCTTTTCTTGTGATTATACAGCGAAAACGTGTCTTCTCATTAGACTTTTTCATAGAGATACTTGTCAAAAACCGAGATTTGCGCTATAATCAAGTTAGCTTTAGAGAGGAGGTTTCTCCATGACCGCACAAAGCCTTCCCGCCTTTCAAATTTATTGCACGCAAGCCGGCACAAAAAGCTATCCTCTGCACGAACACAATCGGTTCGAAATCATGCTGTATCTTTCCGGGAACGGATATATGCGCACGCGCAAGGGAGATTACCCCTTTTCCCCCGGAACTATCATCATCATCCCGCCCGGTCTCCCCCACGGCTCCGCTTCCGAACGGGAATTCAAAAATATTTCCATCGTCGGCGATTTTCATCCCCAGCTGTTTTTTGAAGCGCCGGTGGTTTTGCAGGACAACACCTTTCAGGAGGGGCGTTTCCTCGCCGAAGCCATCTATCGCAACCATCATCTGAACGACAGCTATCTATCCGCCCTGTGCACCGCATTTGTGTTTTTCGTTCTGCGCAGCATCCACACAGAGGACAACATCACCGCCGCTGTCAACCACATCATCGCCGCCATCCAGCAGGACTTTCACGACGCCGATTTTTCCTCGGAGGAGCAGCTGAAAAAAAGTGGCTATGCGGAGGACTATATCCGCTCCCGCTTCAAGGCCCACACCGGGAAAACGCCAAAGCATTTTCTGCGGGATGTGCGCATCCAGCACGCCTGCCATTTGATAGAAATTTATGCCGGAAGAATGTCGTTGGCGCAAATCGGTGAAAAATGCGGCTATACAGACTATGTGTATTTTTCGAAGAAATTCAAGGAGGTGACCGGCGTAGCGCCCAAGGACTATAGAGCCCACATCGGTGCACCCACCATTGTCCCGTGAGCATATCCATACGGCAAGCTTCTCAAAGGGTAAGTCCTCCCCAACGAAAAGTCAGAACAAAACGCCCCCCGACAGACCAAAAATCTATCGGGGGGGCGTTTCACTTTTCTGCGTTCGAAAAGTAGGCGTTCGCTCCGGGCCACTCTCCGGCTTTTCCGTCAAAGCTGCAAGCCGTCCCGGCTTTTGCGATCCAAGCGCCCGCAATCCAGGATTTCATAGCGATTGTCGTTGGCGTCCCGAATCAGTATGCGGCCGTCGGGCAGGCGCTTGATGTCCTGCTGGCGGTTTTCCACCTTGAAGGTGCACAACCCATGATCCGTCTGCGCCTGGACGGTACAGCCGCCCGGCCGGTTTTCCACCTTGAGGACGGAGAGAATCTGCGGGATAAGATAATATTCCTTCAGCGAATCCAGCACCGCGGCCGCATCCTCAGCCTCTAATTGATCCAGCCGGGGAATCACCGCCACCTCCCGCTTTTCCTCGTCCAGAAGCGTAACCCAATGCTCCGGATCGGAAATTGGGAACATCCGCCGCGCCTCCAGCTTTTCGAAGCGCTGGCCGGAGGCCAGCTCCAAATCCACCCGCAGGTCTCCCTGCCGCCGGGTGATCCGCACACTCTTTCCGTCGATCACAATTCGTTCCATCGCGCTCGCCTCCTCACTGCTCCAAGTCAATGGTTCCGTCGCCCTTTTTGTTCTGAATCTGGAGCAGACGGTAGTATTTTCCCTTTTGCGCCAACAGCTCCTCCGGCGTACCACATTCGATAATACGCCCCTGGTCCACGACCACGATTTTGTTGGCCTTGCTGAGGGTGGACAGCCGGTGCGCCACCATCAGCGTCGTGCGACCGTGAATGAGCCGCTCGATGGCCTCCTGAATGAGCTGCTCCGTTTCGCTGTCTACCGAAGCAGTCGCTTCGTCGAAAATCAACAGCGACGGCTTTTTCATCATGGCGCGGGCGATGGACAGCCGCTGGCGCTCGCCGCCGGACAGGCCAGTGCCCCGCTCGCCGAGAATCGTGTCATAGCCGTCCGGCAGGCGCACGATGAATTCGTGTGCATTCGCCACATCAGCGGCGTGCATCACCTGCTCCACCGACGCCTCCGGGTTGGAGAAGGCGATGTTGCGAAACACCGTGTCATGGAACATCAGCGGCTCCTGCTGAACATAGCCGATATGTCCCCGATAATATTCCAAATCAATGGTGCGAATATCCTGACCGTCCACCAAAATCTCGCCCTCGTATTCATCATAAAACCGCATTAGCAGATTGATGAGCGTGCTTTTTCCGGAGCCGGTGGTGCCCACGATGCCCACCACATCGCCCGGCTCAATCACCAGGTTGATATCCTCCAGCGTCCGCTTTCCCCGGTCGAAGGAGAAGCTCACATGGCGGAATTCGATGCGTCCCTCCATGGAGGGGGTCACATTCCCCTTTCCGAAATCGTGCTCCGGCTCCGCGTCCAAAATATCCAACAGCCGCTCCGCGCAGGTGAGGGTTTGCTGATACCCATCCGACAGGCCAGCGAAGAAGTTCACCGGGCCATAAAACATGGAGGTATAGGAGATGAAGGAAACCAGCAGACCCAGGGAGGTGGTTTCCGGCGCATCCATCACCCAGCAGCCGCCAACCCACCAAATCATCAGCGAACCGCAGGTGACCAGAAACGCCACCAGATGCGGAAAGATGTTCGAAGCGGCCACCGCCTTGTTGTTCTCCTCCAGCCATTCCCCGGTGCAGTCGGAGAAGCGCTTTACCGCCCGCTTTTCGCCGGTGAAGGCCTTGATCACGCGCACGCCGGGAAGGGTGTCCGACAGCGTGGAGGTGATGGCCGCGTGCTTGAGCCACGCCCGCTGATAAATCGGGCGAATTTTTTTCTGGAAAAACCGGGAGCCGAGAGCGATGACAGGCACAGGAATCAGCGACAACAGCGTCAGACGCCAGTTGAGGGACAGCATCACCAGCAAAATCCCCACCAGCGTGATCACCTGCACAAGCCCCTCCTGAGCCAGATTCATCGTGAAATCCCGCACCGTGGCCACATCCTTGTCGATGCGAGAGAAGATCGAGCCGGTGCTGGTTTTATCGAAGAAGCGCACCGGCAGATACTGCGCTTTTTCATAAATGTCGTTGCGCATAACGGTCAACAGCCGGTTTCCGATGGTTTGCATGAAATAGCGCCGCAGGCAACAGCCGCCATACAGCACCGCGTTCACCGCGACCAGCAGCCCCACCAGCCAAAACAGCCCGGCGCGGTTCTGCTTGGGGATAATATCATCCACCAGAGTTTTGGTGACATAGGGCGGAACAAGAGTCATGGCGGTGGTCACCACCGACAGCCCAATGGAGAAAAACAGCAACCCCTTTTTCGGCGCCACATAGCCCCACAGCCGCTTCAGCAGCCCCCGCTTATTCATGCAGTGCACACACACAGCTCCGGGGCGAATCAGCGTCCGTCCGCAATTCGGGCAGGTAGTGCGCTCCTTATCCAGCTCCGCGTGCACCGCCTCCAGCGCCTGGTCCGGGTTTCCCTTCTTCGACAGCGCTTCCAGATAGGCCGCCACCGCCTCCAGCACTGTCACAACCGAAAGGGTACAACGAAACACACTGCGGTGATTAATACGCAGCAGGGCGCTTCCGTACATCCGGCGCACCCGCACCCGCCAAACCTCCTCCAAAGGCAAAGAAAAAACCTCATTGGTCTCGCTGTCCGCCACGCAAACCACACGGCGGTCGGTGATCACCAACGCCGTTTCGCCATAGCTTGCGTCGAGAAGCAAGTCTCCAATGAGGATAAGCTTCGGGGTATCGTCCAAGGGCACCGCCTCCCGCAGAGAAGGCAGCAATTGGATAGGAATCGGCCTGTTGCTCAAAACCTGTTCAAAATCCATGATGGTCTCACACCTTTCTCACTCCCGCAAGAGAGCTTTTTTCAAACGCCTATCTTATACCACCCTTTTTCGGTTTTGGCAACCCTTTTTCGCAATTTTTTTCGATTTGTGAAGAACTTTCTCTTTTATTACCCCCCCCCGATTTTTTTGCCCAAAAGCCCCCATTTCTGTCTAAAAAGCGGGTTCAGTTGGCGCTTTCTT
>CAZSTR010000035.1:0-17358 GCA_964609975.1 uncultured Ruminococcus sp.
GCTCTCGCTGTACCGCCACCTTACATAAATACTTCGTTATCGCACCTCGGCTATTTGCGGGGAGGCTTTTTGATTACTGTTTGTATAATTGGCTATTCTTTATCTGATTTGTATTCCAAAATATCCCCCGGCTGGCAATCCAGCGCCTGGCAAATAGCCTCCAGCGTGGAGAAGCGGATGGCCTTTGCCCGGTTGTTTTTCAAAATCGACAGATTGGCCAGGGTGATGCCCACCTTGTCAGACAATTCGGTTAGCCCCATTTTTCGCTTGGCCATCATAACATCCAGATTGATGATAATTCCCATATCGCTGTGCTCCACCTTTATATTGTCATATCGTTTTCGGCTTTATAGGCGCTGGCCTGGCGGAACAGCTCGGAAAACACCAGCAACACGCCGGCGGCCAGCACAAACACCACAAACAGCACCGCCATGAAAAATTTCGACATCCAGAACATGGTGGAAAAATACGCCAGCGCCAGCACAAGACATTCCACCGCCATCACCCGCATCCGGCGCACCGTGTCGGCGGTGAATACCCGGTCGTGGTTCACATTATGGAGAATTCGGCGCGCTTGCCAGAACAACAGCTCGGCCATCACGCCGGAATAGGAGAGAATCACCAGATAGCGCCAATAAAACGGGTCGTCATGGGGACGCTCGGTGATCCAGGTGATGGTGAAGGGGAGGGTCACAATCAACAGCGGAATCAGCACCAGCAGAACGGTGGTATATATTTCTGTCCAACGGCTCAGGCCGTTTTTTCCGATGAGCTTCATAAAATCCTTCCTTTTTTCGGGAATGCCGAGTTTTGCGTTACACCCATCATTATACTGTTTTTCGATAAAAAAGTCAATAGCGGTGACGCCTCTTTCCGGAGAATGAAAAAAATCGAAAAAATTGTCGAAAAACCGCCGGTTTATTCTTGTCACCGGCGGGAAAATGTGGTATGCTTGTAGACGATTTTAGAGACGGTGCGACAAGGGTGCTGGGCGCTTTTGCCGGTGAGATATGTGGAGGTGCAGAGTATGGAAAATGGCTTTGACAACGAACTGTATATGCAAAAGCAACGGGAGCATATTCTGGAGCGGATTGCCCGCTGGGGCGGAAAGCTGTATCTGGAATTCGGCGGAAAGCTGTTCGACGATTATCACGCTGCGCGGGTTTTGCCGGGCTTTGAGCCGGATGCGAAGATTCGGCTGCTGCGTTCCATGAGCGATCAGGCGGAGATCGTGTTTTGCATCAGCGCCGACAACATCGAAAAGAACAAAATCCGGGCGGATTTGGGCATCAGCTATGACCTGGATTTGCTGCGGCAAATTCAGATTGTGAAGGGCATGGGGATTCTGGTGAACAGCGTGGTCATCACCCGCTATACCGGCCAGACCGCCGCCGACCAGTTCATTCGCAAGCTGGAGGCGTTGGGTATACGCCATTATATCCACCGCCCCATCGAGGGCTATCCCTCCGATGTGGACCATATCGTCAGTGACGAGGGCTATGGTGCGAATCCGTATATTGAAACCTCGAAGCCGCTGGTGGTGGTCACCGCCCCCGGCCCGGGAAGCGGAAAGCTGGCCACCTGCCTGTCCCAGGTATATCATGAGTTCCGCCGCGGCAACATGGCCGGCTATGGAAAATACGAAACCTTCCCCATTTGGAATTTGCCCCTCAAGCACCCGGTGAATCTGGCCTACGAGGCGGCCACCGCCGATTTGCAGGATGTGAACATGATTGATCCCTTCCATCTGGAGGAATATGGTATCACCACGGTGAACTATAACCGGGATGTGGAGGCGTTCCCGATTGTACACACGATTTTGTCCCGCATCACCGGTGACGACAAGTTTTATTGCAGTCCCACCGATATGGGTGTGAACATGGCCGGCTATGCCATCGTGGACGATGAGGCTTGCCGGCAGGCCAGCTGTCAGGAAATCATCCGGCGGTATTATAAGGGGCTGGTGGATTTGCGCACCGGTCGGGAAAAGCCGGAAACGGTGGAAAAGCTGAAGATGATTATGCAACAGCTGAATTTGCACCAGGCGGATCGGGCGGTGGTTCTCCCGGCACTGGAAAAAAGCAACCGCACCGGCGCGCCGGCGGTGGCGATTCAGCTGCCGGATGGACGCATCATCACCGGAAAGGCGACGCCGTTGCTCAGTGCCTGCTCCGGCGCGGTGCTCAACGCCATCAAGGTGTTGGCGGACATCCCAAAATCCACCCTGCTGATGAGCCCGGCGGTGCTGGAGCCGGTCATCGACCTGAAAACCAATTTGCTCAACAGCAGCTCCAGCGCCTTGAAGCTGGACGATTCGCTGACGGCGCTGTATATTTGCGCCGCCAGCGACCCCACCGCTGCCCGTGCGGTGGAGCAGCTTCCCCGTTTGCGGGGCTGTGAGCTTCATTCCACGCAGATTCTCCATTCCGGGGACGAGTCCATTTTGCGGAAAATGCGTATCAACGCTACTAGCGAGCCGGTGTTCCCCGACAAGGCGATTGTGTTCTAATCCATCATAGAGAATAAGGGAGACGATTTTTATGGAGCTAAAGGGAAAGAAAATGCTGTTTTTGGGCGACAGCATCACGGCGGGCGCCGGAACCAGCGATCTGAGCCATGTGTATTGGCGGGTGCTGGGCGAGCGCACCGGCGCCGAGGTGCATGGCTATGGCATCGGCGGCACGCGCATCGCCCGCCAGCTTGTGGCCACCAATGAACGCTATGACCGGGATTTTGGCTCCCGCGTGGAGGAAATGGAGCCGCAGGCGGATGTGGTGGTTGTTTTTGGCGGAACCAACGATTATGGCCATGGGGATGCCCCGCTTGGTACCATGGGCGACCGGGAGGACAACACCTTTTATGGCGCGTTGCACTGCCTTTGCCGCAAGCTGATTTCCCGCTATCCGGAGGCGGTGATTGTGTTCATCACGCCTTTGCACCGGCTGAACGAAAATCAGGTGCTGAACGAGCTGGGGATTCGCAACCAGGCGCCGCTGGACACCTATGCGGAGATTGTGCGTGAGGTGACGGCCTATTATGGCCTTCCATTGTGCGATTTGCGGCGAATCAGCGGAATTCAGCCGGAACTGGAGGAGCAGCGGTTGGCCTTCATGCCCGACGGTCTGCATCCTAATGACGCTGGAAATGCCCGGCTGGCGGAGCGCCTGACGGCCTTTCTGCGTGCCCTGTGAGGCTGGTTTTGGCGAAAAACGGAGAGCTGGCCGCTGTTCAGATAACAACGAAAAACAACCGGGACTGTTCGAGGAACAGTCCCGGTTGTTTTTGCCTTGGTGGACAATAACGGACTCGAACCGCTGACCCTCCGCACGTCAAGCGGATGCTCTACCAGCTGAGCTAATTGTCCAAAAGCCACAGAAACGACAGGCGTTTCCGGAAAGCTTCCCTATTATAGCGAAGAAAAGCGGATTTGTCAAGGCCTAAAACGCAAAAAAGCCATTTGGAGGCCGAAATTTCCTTTTTTCGCCTGTTTGCGCCGTCAAAGGAGGGTGCGGGCAGGCGTTCAGGAGGCCTCCGGCAGATAAAACAGCTTCAGCGTCGCTTCATACAACGAGGCTTCCTCCGGGATGAAGGCTACATGCTCGCCCTGGAGCTGGGAGCGGCCCTTGATGCTCTCATATTGGGGAGAGGGAATGCCGGTGGCGAGGGCGGAGCTGGCCAGATAGGTAATTTGGGACAGGGTCAGGTTGCTGACCATATAGGGCTTGACGGTGTTATAGTAGGAGGGGAGCAGGGAGATGTTGCTTTTCAGCCGCCCGCCGGCTTTTTCCATCAGCGCGTTCAAAAACTGCTTTTGCCGTTGCATCCGGCGGACATTGGCCTCCACATCCTGCCCCCGGTTGCGGATATAGTCGTTGGTGAGGGTGCCCCGCAGGGTGACGGCTTGCCCCTGACGGACAATGAGGGTGGAGGGGTTGTCGGCGTCAGCATACAGCGTTTCCAGCGCCGTCAGCTGAATTCCGCCCAGCTTGTCTGTGAGTGCCTCCAGTCCTTTCATGTCGATGGCCAGATAGGCCTGGATGTCCATGCCATACAGCAGGCGGCTGACGGAGCGGAGGACATTCCGACAGCTTTCCTCGCCGGTTTTTCCATAGGAATAGGCTAGGCAGAGCTGGGTGTTTTGCACGCCGATATAGCTTCCGTCGGCGCTGTAAATATCTACCTTTGCCAGCATTTCTCTGGATAGGGGCAAAATGGTCAGTGCGCCGGTTTTGGTGTCCAGCGCGGCAAGAAAGAGGCTGTCCGCCTGTCCGTTTTTGCCATAGCCGGCGTTTTCCTGGATTTTTTCCTTGTCCACGCCGATGCAAAGAACGCTCACAAGATTGGGATTCAGCTGATAAACTGTTCCCTGATACACCACGCGGGTGCCATCCTCGGTACCGTCGTCTACCAGAGAGGAGGGGGTGTCCACAGAAGGCGCGCCGCCTCCCAGCAGAGAATGGCGGCCGCTGGAATACAGCCACCACCAGCCTCCGACCGCCAGCGCCGTGACGGCCACGACGGTGGCTCCGCAGCCGCAAAGGAGGCGCCGCCAACGCCGGGGCTTATTTTGTCCGTTGGTCATGAATGAGAACCCCCTCTACCAAATACCGTTCGGTGTTTTTGGTCGTGCAGGTGCTGAGCGTGAGAATACGGTCGTCGGTGGTGACCGAGACCCCCTGGCGCACCTGTTGTTGCATGGTGCCGGGGTTGAGGGTTTCCTCCAGAAACAGCTGATATTCCTCTGGGAGGCTGAAGTTGAAGGAGTTGAGAATATGACGGCTGTCGTATACGAAGGCGGAATAAATCTTATAGGTGAGTATGTGTCCGGGAATGTAGATATAGATGGTGTCGTGCTCCTCGAAGAAGGCGGCGCGACGGAACTTGTGCAGGTCGGCGAACATGGAGCCGTTGGCCATATAATGGCCGTAAAGCACCGTGTTCGGGTCGGAAAAGTCCGGCCAGCTCATGGACTGCATATAAATGCTCCCGCTACGGCGATAGCTGCCGTCCGGGGCGTGATCCAGATAAAAATTCTCGGCGGTGCTTTTGCCGGGGCGCATGATTTCATAGTCGATAACCGTTCCCGGAATGCGAATCCAGGCCACCGAATCGGGGTATTGCGCCTGAAGAGCGGAGAAATCAATGGGATTGTCCGGCAAATTTTCGATGGTAGTGGACGGGGTGGAGGAGTCTGGTTTCTCCGGCACCGTTTGCCGGAACAGCAGCGGCCAGAAATTGCTCACCAGCAGGGCGATCGCCGCCACTAGCGCAACGGCGCAAACCAGTGATATACCGCGCCACAGGCGGGAGCGTTTCGGCTTTTCCATGCTCTGTCTCTCCTTCTTGAAAATGGGCGATGCCCCTTTGGCGTCGCGAATGACTCTATTATATCCTTTTCCCGGCGGCTTGTCAATTCCGGAAGGGATGGGACGGGAGGGGCAGAAAAAATTTGGATTTTGAATAATTTTTCATAAAAAGCCCGGAAATTATGCAAAAAAGTGCGAAAAAAGCCCCGGCGGCGAAAATTTAACAAAACACAAACATTTTTCAAAACTTTTCCAAACATCCGGCGGGTATGATAGCCTCACAACAAACGAAAGGGGCAATCATTCATGAAAACCAACAAAAACGAGCAGGAATATCTTGTACAGAAAATTCGCACCCAGTATACCGAGCCGGAGCACACCGAGCTGGACGAGCTGAAGGCGCTGGATAAGCAGGTGAAGGCGCCGGCGAAGCGCTTCGCCTATATTTTCGGGACGGTGGCTGCGCTGGTGATGGGCGCCGGAATGAGCCTTGTGATGACCGACATCGGGGCGACGGTGGGGCTGGCCTCGCCGATGATTCCCGGTGTGGCGCTGGGGCTTGTGGGGCTGGCGATGGCGCTGGTCAACTATCCGCTGTATACAAAGCTTTTGGCGGGGCGCCAGCAAAAATTTGCGGCGCGCATCATCGCTCTCAGCGATACTATTCTAAACAAGGAGGAGGAGCAGGCATGATTGGATTTTTAAAAAAAGCCTTTTCCGACATGAAGGCCTCGGCGCAGGCCCAGCACGCGGTGGACAAGGCTCAGCTCGAAGCGGTGAAGGCGGAAAGCCGGGCGAATTTTGCCGAAAATCGCGGCCGCAACAGCTTCGTGCGGGCGAAGAAGAGCGGCGCGGAAAGAGCCGCCGCAGCGCAAACGGCGCGACAGGAAAAAATCGACGAGGCTCAGGCGCGCATCGACCGGGCGAACGCCCGCTATGCCGCCGCCCGGAAATAAACCGGCCGAACGGGTATTTTCTCCCAAAGAGCGGACGCCTTTTTCAAAAAAGCGTCCGCTTTGCTGCGAAAAGGATAAAAAAGCAAAGAAATTGGCTACTTGAGCGAAAATGCAAACAAAATCTTAACAATTCTGTAGTATACTAAATACCAAAGCTGGGGGATGGGGAGGAAAGAACCATGTTTAAGATTTTGGTTGTGGAGGACGACCGGGAGCTGAATCGTACGGTTTGCTCCTTTTTGAACGAAAACGGCTATGAGGCGGTGGGCTGTCTGGATGCCAACGAAGCCTATGACGCGCTGTTTGACAGCGTTTTCGATTTGATTGTGTCAGACATCATGATGCCGGGAACGGACGGCTTCGAATTCGCCCGAAGTGTGCGGGACACCAACGCGGAAATCCCGATTCTATTCATGACCGCGCGGGACGACCTCGCGTCGAAGCAGCGGGGCTTTCGTATTGGGGTGGATGACTATATGATCAAGCCGATTGATTTGGATGAGCTGTTTTTGCGTATCGGGGCGCTGCTACGCCGGGCGAAGATTGCCGCCTCCCGAAAGCTGGAAATCGGCTGCTTCGTGATGGACGCCGATGAGCACACGGCCTATCTGAGGGAGACGGAAATCAATCTCACCAACCGGGAATTTTCCATATTGTATAAGCTGCTCAGCTATCCAAAAAAGACCTTCACCCGTACCCAGCTGATGGACGAATTCTGGGACGTGGATACCGAGACCGCGCCGCGGGCAGTGGATGTGTATATGACGAAGCTGCGGGCGAAGCTGGCCGACTGCGATGATTTCGAGATAAAGACTGTCCACGGATTAGGCTATAAGGCGGTGATTCGGTGAATAAAGTAACCTTCTGGCATCGGTTTTTCCGGGGACTGTATCGGTTCGTTCTGTTTTTCCTGCTGGTGGCGCTTTTGGTGAGCTGTACCATGACGCTGTTCGTGAGCATCCTGTCGCGGGATTTGGTTTTGCCGCTGAATGGGGAAAATCTGAACCGGGCGGCCAAGCTGACCTTCTTGTGCGTGGTGGTGTTGAGCCTGTTTATCACGGGGCTTGATGTGGTGCGCCGCAAGCTGACCACGGAGAAAATCACAAGGCATATCGCCGCTGCCACGCGGGAGCTGGTAAAGGGAAATTTCGACACCCGCATTGCGCCGGTGGGCAAGCTCGCTGCCGATGAAAATTATAACGAAATCATCGACTGCTTCAACAAAATGGCGCAGGAACTGGGCAGCTTGGAAACCCTGCGCACCGATTTCGTCGCCAATGTGTCCCATGAAATGAAAACGCCGCTGGCGGTTATGCAAAATTATGGAACGCTTTTGCAGGCCCCCGGTCTGTCGGAGGAAAAGCGGCTGGAATACGCCAAGGGGGTGACCGACGGCTCCCGGCGGCTTGCGGATATGATGATGAACATTTTGAAGCTGAATCGGCTGGAAAACCAGCAGATTTATCCCCAAACCGCCCGCTTCGATTTGGGGGAGCAGGTGTGCGAATGTCTGCTGCAATATGAGAGCGTGTGGGAGCAGGCGAATATCGAGCTGGACACTGCCATCGGAGAGGATATCTTCGTCTATGCCGACCGGGAGCTGTTGAACCTTGTGTGGAACAACCTGTTTTCCAACGCCTTCAAATTCACCCCGGCGGGCGGAACGGTTTCGGTTTCTCTGACGGCGGACGAAGCCTATGCCACCGTGCAGGTGCGGGACACCGGGTGCGGGATGACCGCCGAGGTAGGCACTCATATTTTCGAAAAATTCTATCAAGGGGACACCTCCCATGCCACCCAGGGAAACGGGCTGGGGCTGGCGCTGGTGAAGCGGGTGGTGGATATTCTCCGGGGCGAAATTCAGGTGGAAAGCACCCTTGGCGAGGGAACGGTGTTCACGGTGCGTATACGGAGGGCATAGGATGAATTGGAAAAGGCTTTGGAGGGTAGTGCTGTTTCCTCCGTGGGCGGTGCTGCTTCTGCTTCCGCTCCCGGTGGCCGCCTGGCTGATATATGGGCTGCTACGCTTGACGGAGACGCACCCGCTGCGCATTGCGTCCTATGTGGTGGCTTTTTATGCGCTGTCGGTTTGGTGCGCGCGCATCCCGGAGGCGGTGCGGCTATTCGGCCGTGTGAAGAAAAACAACCGGCTTCTGCGCCGCTGGCTGGAGGATCCGGGCTTGCGGGTGAATGTGTCCCTTGTGGGAAGCGTTTTGTGGAATGGCGCCTATGCGGCGCTTCAGCTGGGGCTGGGTATCTATCACCGTGAGATATGGTTTTATTCTTTGGCGGCCTATTATGCCTTGCTGGCGGGGCTGCGGTTTTATTTGGTGCGCCACACTCTGCGCCATAAGCCCGGCGAACGGCCGGCGCAGGAGCGAAAGCGGTATCGTGCCTGCGGCTGGGTCTTTTTGCTGATGAATTTGGCGCTGTCGGGGATGATGCTGTATATGATTCAGGGAAGCCGTGCGGTGCATCATCATGAAATCACCACCATCGCCATGGCGGCCTATACCTTCACGACGCTGACGATGGCGATCCTCAATGTGATACGCTATCGCCGCTATCAAAGTCCTGCGCTGTCCGCCGCAAAGGCTATCTCGCTGGCGGCGGCTTGTGTGTCGATGCTGACGCTGGAAAACACCATGCTGACCACCTTCGGCACAGAAGCCATGACCCACCAAACCCAAACGCTGTTTCTCGGCCTCAGCGGCGGCGCGGTTTCGGCCTGGATTATCGCAATGGCGGTTTATATGCTGACACAGGGTCGGGGAAAAACAACAGAAACAAGCGGCGACGCCGGGCAGGCCTCGCCTATGGAAAACGGAGAATGAACCATGGAAAACAAAGAAACCTTTCGCATGACCTATTCCGCGGAGCAGAGGGAGGAAATCCAGTCGATTCGCCAAAAATATGTGGCGAAGGAGGAAAGCAAGCTCGACCGTCTGCGGGCGCTGGATGAGACGGTTGGCCGAAAGGCCACCGGCGTGTCCATTGCCGTGGGCGTGGTGGGTGCGCTGGTGATGGGCGTCGGGATGAGCCTTGTGATGTCCGAGCTCGGCGCGGCGCTGGGCGCGCTGGCGCGCCCGGTGGGCGTTGTTGTCGGTGTGGTGGGGCTGGCTGTGCTGGCCTGCGCCTATCCGCTGTATCTACGCACCCTCAAAAAGGAGCGGGCGCGGGTGGCGCCGGAAATTTTGCGGTTGACCGATGAACTGATGAAATGAGACGGGCGAGAAGCCTGTCGCGGTATAAAAAACAAGCCGACGTGCCCCGATGTGGGGGCGCGCCGGCTTTCTGCTTTTGCGAAAAGAGGAGAAGCTGTGTCCGGACGGGCCGCGGCCGCGTATATTGAAAACGGGCTCAGAAGGTCAAGGCGGAAAAATCATAGCTTCCCTTTGTTTGATAGAGAACGAAGGAATAAATGCCGCTGGCTTCGCAGGCGGTGAGGGCGTCCCGCAGGGTATCGGCGGAAGCGCCGTCTATCTGCAGAATGGGCGACAGCACGGGTTGCTCATCGGCGGGCATGACCTGAATACGGGCGGTGAGAGGATCCAGCCGGCCTTGCAGAGCCGCAGAAGCGGTCTGGTTTTCCGTGTCGCCGACGGTCAGCATGGGTGCGGCGAAATCCGCCAAAAAGGTCAGCGGATTTCCGCCATAGACGCGGGTGTCTATGCCGAGGGCGCTCTTTTCGCTGCAGGCCAACAGCACCGGGCAATCGGCGCCTAACAGGCTGTCCGCGTGCTCCACGAAGGCGCGAAGCACCTCGGCGTGGCTCATCGCTGTGTTGGAGCCGGTGCCAAAATCGGCGCCGACCGTATAGAGGGGAAATTCCACGCCGTCCAGCAGGATGGCGGCGGCGCCCCAATCGCGCAGCTCACGCGCCAGGTCGATGATGTACAGCTGTGCCGCATCGGCATAAGGATTCAGCCAGGCGCGGCCGCCATTGTTCGGGTCGCCGTCATACCAGACCCAGGAGGGCTGGCCTTGATAGGAAATGCGGGCGTCCGCCAGCGCTCGCGCGGCGGCATGGTCCCGGAAGGCAAACAGCCGCACCATGGGACGCAAGCCGGCGGAGCGCACCGTTTCAAAAAGAGTCTTCAACTGTTCCGGCGACAGAGCCTTCGCGTCGAAGGAGCCGACGGTGTTGGCGCGCTCCGTGGCCGACCGATAGAGCAGTGTGCCGTCGGCCGTTTTCATGTCCAGTACCACGCTGTCCAGGCCGGCCTTTGCCGCCTTGGTCAGTGTGTCGGAAAGGGCGTCGGCCGACGCGTTCAGCCAGGCGTCCGCGGGCAGATAAAACGCTTTCAACGCGCTCATGGACGCGGGAGCGGAGGCGGGCGGTGTCTGGGCGGAGGGCGCCGAGGAATCGGGTGCACCCGGCTCAGAGGAGGGGGGCGAAGTGGGGTCCTGGGGCTCCAGCGGGTGCTCCGAAAAATATTTCGCGCCGAAGAAGCCCAGCGCCACCACCGCCAGCACCGGAATGGCCCATTTCAAAATCCCCCACAGGGGGTTGCGCCGCTTGAAAATGGAGCGGCGCCGGTGTAGCCGTCTTTGTTTCATAAAGATCCTCCCTTGGACAGTTTAAATCAGGCTGAAAGCGGAGGAAAAGCCCATCAGCGCCAGCGCAACGAGGCCGAGATAAACCAGCGTCGCGGGCATTCCGCGAAAGGCTTGGGGGATGTCGGGGTTGTCCAGGCGCTCGATGCCTTCGGCGGTGATCCAGGTCAGCAGCCCAAAGGCCAGACAGGCGCCCAGCGACAGGCCGAGGATGGCGCCCAAATTGGCGGTGAACTGGACATTTGTGATGAGTGCGATGCCGATTACCAGATTGTTGAAGGCGGCCAGATGGAGAAGCCGGCCGATTTTTCGGTAACAGCCGGGGAACCAGCGTCCCAAAATCAGATGTGCCAGCACATACAGCAGAGCGGTGATGCCGACAATCATCAGCGGCCGCCAGAAGTTGGTGATCATGGTGCCAAAAAGCCTGTCCAGCGGAAAGGCGATGAACAGCGTCAGCGTGGAAAACACCGTCATAACGGCGGTGAACAGCCAAATGGTTTTCGGCTTGCGCACTACATGGAGGAGAATCGACGAGCCGAAGCCGGTGGTGAGCACAATATTTTGCAGCAGGGCAATCAAAACGAAAAAGGAGAACAAATCGGACAGCTCTGCCCAGATGGTCGAAAGAACGGTCATGCTTCCTCCTCCTTTTTGTGGAAATATTGGTGGATGCGCTGGTGCTGGTGGCTCCATTGGAGCAAGGCGGCTAGGAAGCCCAGCAGGATGAAGGCGGAGAAGGGAGCGGCCGCCTCCGGCAAATCTACGCGGAAATGCAGAGGAATGTCCCAAAGGGTGTTGCTGATGGCCATCTCCCGCAGGGCGGAAATCAGACAAATCACGGTGCCGAAGCCGATGACGCTTCCGAGGGCGTCCATCACCGCCTCCACTACCGAAACCCGCGCCACGAAATCCATGTTGCGGGTATACAGTAGGTTTACGGCCATGAGCGGGATGAACAGATACAGCTTCGCATACAGCTCCGGGGACACGCGGGTTTCCAGAACATAGGCGGCGCCCACCAGCGACAGCGACGCGGCTACCACATAGACGGCCGGGCGAAGCCATTTCGGCAGGCGGGGGCCGATGAGGGACATGACGAAGCTCAGCGGGAGCATCACAAGAGCGGTGCAAACGGTGAGCACCACGCCGTTTTTCAGCGAAACGCCGGCGGCGATGATGGGGCAATGGCCGATGGCCTGTGCCAGAACGATGTTGTTGGTGACGGCATTTTCGGTGAAATCGGCCGCCGCCCGCCAAAGATGGCGACGGAAGCTTCCTTTTTGGTTCATCGGTTGTTCACCTCCTGTCGAATTCGGAACAGACGGCGAAGCCGTCGCCACAAATGCCAGCTCCACCGGTCGATGATAGGGGAGAGCACATTCATGAGGAGAATGGCAAAACAGCTTCCGGCCTCCACGCGGCCCACATGCTGGAGCAGCATCACAAGGAAACCGGCGCCGATGCCGTAAAACAGCCGGCCCAGCCAAAACCGCGGTGTTGTGACCGGGTCGTTGAGCAACAGCACGCCGGTGAACAGTACATAGCCGGCGCACATTTGCGCCATCGTGCCATACAGCCGCCCGGTTCCCGGGAAGGGGAAAAGCCACGCGCAGACAAGGCAGGTGCCAAGATAGGAGAAAACGAGGGACGGATGCACCGTGCGGCGAAATAGCAGATAGGCAATGGCGGCCAGCAGAATCAGCGTGGCGGTGGCGCCAATCGGGCCGGGAAAATCTCCCAGCAGAAGCTGCATCCGGGTGGTCGCCGGAGTGGCGCCGGCGCGCAGCTGTGCTGCCAGCGAACTTTCCGTCAAAAGGAGCACCGGGTCAATCCCCCAGGACAGGGGGAGCTTCGTGACGGCGGTGGCCGCGGTATAGGCGAAAACCCGCTTCGGGAAGCAATAGCTCACGACGGCGATGCCGGCCGCCGCCGGATTGAAAATATTGCGGCCATATCCGCCGAAGGGCGCCTTCGCCACGATGATGGCAAAGGCGGCGGCAACCATGGGAACCCAATAGGAAACCGCCGGGGGCATGGCCAAGGCGATGATGGCGCCGGTCACGGCGGCGCTGCCGTCGAAGGCAGCCTTTCCGTTCTTTTTCTGGAAAACACAGCAGAACCATTCGCCCACCACCGCTGTCACCACCGAAAGCAGGAGAATCGTTGCGGGGCGGGGGCCATAGCTGACCACCGAATAGGCGCACAGCAGGCAACAAACCAACAGCACATCCAACAGCATCTGATAGCTGCGTTGCTCGGTGCGGATGTGCGGAGCCAGGGGATTACTCATCGTTCCCATCCTCCCAATTCAAAAACATAGCGCCATGGCTCTCGCCGGCGGCCAGCACACCGGCGGCTACCTCCCGTTGACTGGGGCAGACATAAGAGCACAGGCCACAGCCGTCGCAATCGGCCGGCGACAGGTGCTGGAGGCGCTCGAAGTGCATATTTTCATAGCGCCGCACGATTTCATAGGGCAACAGCTCGGCATGGCAAACCGCGGCGCACCGGCCGCAGCCGATGCAGGGGCGCGGTACGCGCACGGGATAGCTTTGCATCACCAGAAGGGTGGTGATGCCGGGCAAAAGGGGAATGCTGGTGTCCGTGCATACGATGCCGTTCATGGCGTCGCCCAAAATGACGGTGGCCTCCGGCACGGCCTTGCAGAAGGAGAGAATTTCCCGCAGCTGGGTGCCATAGGGGACAACCAGATTGCGGGAGTCCCGTACCCCGCTTCCCGCCACGGTGACGATGGCGCCGGTGGCCTTTTTGCCGCAGCGGACAGCCTTTGAGAGGGCGATACAGGCCTGTATGCCGATGCGAAAAACCTCCGGGCTTCCGTCGGCGAACACGCTTACGGGATATTCGTCTCCGACGATATAAATATTGTTGCGTCCGATGGCGCGCTTGAGCGCCCGGCGCTTTTCCTTCGGAAGCATGGTGGCGATGTGATAATGGGTGAAATGCAACGCCTTTGCGGCCAGCTGGAGGCCGTCCAGAGCCGCCGCAGGGTCGGTATCCAGCGCCGCCCAGGCGGCGCTTCCGAAAATATCGTTTTCGGTGGCGTCGGCCACCAGCACCGACCGCAACGCCACCGCATCGTCCTTCGGAAGCTGCCAGGCATTGAGCTTGTCGATCAGGCAGGCGCCGTCCAGCTCGTCATAAATGGCGGCGTCGCGCGCCGCTTCCAAAATAGTATCCGCCGAAATTTCGCCTGCCGGGGTGACCGGCAGAAGCTCCCTTTCGTCGCCCTCCGGGTATAGCTCGGCACAAAGCATCTCCCCATATTGGGGATGATTGAGTACCAGCGTCCCTTCGAGGCGTCCGGCGCAGTTGGCGATCGCGGGAAGCTCCTTTTCCGACTGGAGCAGAACGGCGCCGGCCGGCACGCGGTCTCCCGTCTCCGCCAAAAGCGTCGGCGCGGCTTCGGCGTCGGGTGTCATGGTCAGCGGAATACGCAACGGCTCGGAGGGGATGAACGCTTCGGGAGGTCGCTTGGCGGCGTCTCCCTTTTGAAACGGGAGCACCATGCCGGGGAGAAACAGTTTCATAGAGTCACACCTTTCTGAAAGGGAATATCCCTTTGACGGAAAAGGCTTCCGTCGGTAATTCCCTGTTGCGACCGTCGGGGTCGTGGCAGTATGATAGAGATTGAAAGACGCATAGCGGGCGCTTGCGCCCGCGGGGAGGGGAGAGGCCGGGTGAAAATCGAAAAGCAGGAGGACGGCCGCCGGCGTATTTGGCTGTCGGCGACAGAGCTTGGCCGCTTTGGCTTGTCCTTTGAGAGGCTGGCCGGGGGTGAGCCGCGCACGAAGCGCTTTTTGCGACAGATGCTACAGGCGGCAGGACTTCCGCCGGGCGTTGGCGCCTGGACGGTGGAGGCCATCCCGATTGTCGGGGGCTGTGTTTTGTCGGTGTTTCCCTCGGAAAGGGGCGTGGGGGAGCGCATATACCGGGTGCGCGATGTGGAGGCGCTCTATGCTCTGGCCGATGACTGGAGCGGGCTGGGCCAGCCGCTCCCGAAAAATACGCTGTATGAATGGGGAAAGGAATATCGGCTGATGCTCGAGGCCGCCGCGCCTCTGTCGCCGGGCGTTGTCCGCCTGCTGGAGCGCTACGCCTGTCCGGTTGGGCAGGGCGCCTTGGCGGTGGCGGCGGTGCAGGAGCATGGCCGCCTGCTGGCCGCCGAAAACGCGTTGGAGCGGTTTATTTCAGCGCCTGAACCGCCGCCACAAGAGCGGCCGGATGCTCCGCGTTGAACAGTGCGCTTCCGATGACGGCGATGTCGGCGCCGGCGGCGGCGGCGATGGGGGCGGTTTTTTCGCCGATGCCGCCGTCCACCTGAATGGACACGGCCAGCCCGCGCTGCCGGATTTCTTCGCGTAGGGCGGAAACCTTCGGCATTTGGTCGGCCATGAAGGATTGGCCGCCGAAGCCCGGCTCCACGGTCATCACCAGCACCATGTCCACCAGTTCGAGATAGGGGAAGGCCGCCTCCGCGGGGGTGGCCGGCTTGAGGGTGATGGCGGCCTTTTTGCCGACCGCGCGGATTTCCTTCAGTGTTTCTTCAATGGGGTCGGCACATTCCAGATGGATATTGATGATGTCCGCCCCAGCCTTGGCGAAGGCTTCGAGGAGACGGCGGGGATGCTGCATCATCAGATGCACATCGAAGGGCAGCTGAGTATGGGGGCGCAGAGCGGCGATGACCGGAGGGCCGAAGCTCAGGTTGGGCACGAAAATGCCATCCATCACGTCCAGATGCACCAAATCGGCGCCGGAGCGCTCCACGAATTGGAGCTCCTCGGCTCCGTGGGCGAAATCGCAGGTGAGAATTGAGGGTGAGACCTTCATCAGCTTGTCCTCCGTATGAAAAAGTTTTGTTGCCGCAAAATTGTTCACTTTATTGTACTGCATTTTTGCTAAAAGGTCAAGAGAAAAGCGCCCGGCGGGGGCGAGAGGACGCGCCGGGCGCCAAAACAGCGAAGAAAGCAGAAAAAGCCCCCGGCGGACAGCCGGGGGCTTTTGAGCGACAAGACGCTTACGCGTTGGCCTTTTTCGCCAGAGCGGACTTTTTACGCGCCGCATTGTTCTTATGCAGCAGTCCCTTCGCAACAGCCTGGTCGATCTTCTTGGTGGCGGCGCGCAGCGCCTCCTCCTTGTTTTCGCCGGAAGCAATGGCCACGTTGGCCTTCTTGATTTCGGTTCTCAGAGCGGAACGGTTCGCCTTGTTGCGCGCCGTTTTGACCGCGATAACCTTCACACGCTTCTTCGCAGATTGGATGTTCGGCATGGTAACACCTCCTGTTTTCAGATATGCAGATAATTCACGCACTGGTAATGATACCACGCTTTTGCCTGAAATGCAACTATAATTTTCGGCTTTTTTCGATTTTTCTGCATTTTGTCGGAGTTTTGCGGCAAAAAAGGGGCATTTTAATAAAGAACGATCGAAAAAACGGAGGAATTGGTATGCTGTTTCGGACGGATTTGGCGATTGAAGCGACCGGCCGCGCCGAAAGCTTCCCGCAAAAGGGGGTGGCGCACAGCACGGAGCAACAGGACGGCTTGACCTTGGATAAGCTGCACATCACCTCCCCACAGGTGGCGCAGGCGCTGGGAAAGCCCCCGGGGCATTATGTCACCCTCCAGCTTCCGGCGCTTTCGGAGGATGAGCGTCTGCTAACCCAGGCGGCCCTTTGTCTGCAACGGGAGCTGGCGGCCTTTCTGCCGGCGACGGGAACGGTGCTGGTGGTAGGGCTGGGAAATCGGACGGTCACGCCGGATGCGCTCGGTCCCATGGCCGCCGATATGGTGTTGGCCACCCGGCATATTCGTGGCGAATTCGCCCGCACCGCCGGGCTGGAGGATTTGCGCCCGACGGCGGTGCTGTCTCCCGGTGTTTTGGGGCAAACGGGGGCGGAAACCGGCGAAATTGTGCGGGGCGTGTGCCGGGAGCTGTTGCCGGCGGTGGTGATCGCCATCGACGCGCTGGCGGCCTGCTGTCCGGAGCGGCTGGGGTGCACGGTTCAGCTGTGCGATGTGGGGATCGCCCCCGGCTCCGGTGTGGGGAATAATCGCCGACCTCTGAATCGGGAGCTGTTGGGCATCCCGGTGATTGGTATAGGCGTGCCCACGGTGGTGGACGCGGCACAGCTTCTGGAGGACGCTGCAGAGGTGCACGGCGGCGGACTGTCGATGATGGTGACGCCGCGGGAAATTGATTTGGTGATTGCCCGTGCAGCGCGGCTGATTGCGCTGGCGATAAACGGTGCTCTCCAGCCGGAATATTCCCCCAAGGAGCTGATCGGTGTGGCTAGAGGACTGTGAAGCGAAAAAAGAGCCATCGGCTTATAGCCGAGGTGCGATAACGAAGTATTTATGTAAGGTGGCGGTACAGCGGATGCTGTGCCGCCGCTTTGCGTTATCAGGCTGTTTTCTTTTTACGGTTTTGCATACCGAGTCTGCCGTCAAGAGCAACGCAATCCTCATTGGCAATATTGATAATTCCAACAGCCTTGTAGTAAATTTCAATC
>CAZSTR010000036.1:0-14050 GCA_964609975.1 uncultured Ruminococcus sp.
GAGCGTACGGTTCGCATCCGTAAGGTCGAGAGTTCGATCCTCTTCGTCTCCACCAGAAAAATCCGTTCACTGTTTGTGGACGGATTTTTTGTTGTCATGGGAAACCCGATTGAAGGGGGCGACTGTTCGGGGGCTGCGCGAAATCCCTATCCGGCGCAGGAGCTGCAAATAGCCTCCCCTCGAAGGGGCGAGTTCGCACCACGAACTCGCGGGGAGGTGTCTGCGAACGGTTGACCAGGGAGCCGGGGTGATGTATTTTCGCATTTCCCATTTATCACAAGCACATTCTTCAAGAAAAACCGGGAGCAAGGGGGCTTTTGTATGAAAAAACGGATATGGCTGAAAATCCTCGGAGGACTTTTGGCGGCAGTGCTGTTGCTGCTGGCGGGGCTGGTGGGCTATCTGTCGGCGACGGAATATCGCCCCCAGGCGCGGCAGGCCGCCGAATGGCTGAAAATCTGCGACGGCAGGGCGCTGACGGCGGGGGCATCGATGACAGTATACAGCTGGAACATCGGCTATGCCGGGCTGGACGCGAAAACCGACTTTTTCATGGACGGCGGCCAAACGGTCAACCCGACGGCGGAGTCTGTGGCGGAAAACCTGGCGGCGATACAGGCCTTCATCGCCGGTCAGTTGGCGGACGCCTGGCTTCTCCAGGAGGTGGATGTGCGCTCCGCCCGCACGGGCTATGTCAACGAGCTGGAGGCCATCGCCCAGGTGTATCCGTCCAGCTATGCGCTGGCCTATAACTATAAATGCGCCTTTGTGCCGATTCCATGGCCGCCTATCGGGAAAATGGAAAGCGGCATCGCCACCTTCGCCGGCGGTTGCGTCAACGGCACGCCGGAGCGGCTTGCGCTTCCTTGCCCCTTTTCCTGGCCGGTCAGCGTGGCCAATTTGAAGCGTTGCCTGCTGGTGACCCGGCTGGCGGTGGCGGACAGCGACAAGGAGCTTGTGCTGGTGAATTTGCATCTGGAGGCATATGACGACGGAGAGGGAAAACTCGCTCAAACCCGCGAGCTGATGGAATTTTTGCGCCAGGAATATGAAAAAGGGAATTATGTTATCGCCGGCGGTGATTTCAATCAAATGTTTCCGGGGGCTTCGGACGCTTTCCCAGTGGTGGGCGATGTGTGGACGCCTGGTACGCTGGCAGAAAGCGACCTGCCGGAGGGCTTTCGGTATGCCTTTGACGGGGATACTGCCTCCTGTCGTCTGCTGAACCGGCCGCTGGACGAAAACAGCCAGCTGTATGCTATCGACGGCTTCATTCTCTCGCCCAATGTGCGGCTGGACGCGGTGGAAACGGTGGATTTGGGCTTCGCCCTTGCCGACCATAACCCGGTTCGCTTGCAAGCCACCCTGTTGGTAGACTGATTTTTCGGAAAAGCCTGTTATTTAATGGAAAAAGCTCGAAAACAACCGTTTTCGAGCTTTTTCCATTTTTGTTTTTTCTCTATGTTCGCCTCTTCGGCCTCTTAGCGTGTGTTTGCTTTTTTTGCTTTTCCGCGCAGGGACAGCAGAAGCGCGCCCGCTCCGGCACACATCAGCGTCACCCACGCCATGGTAAAGGACTCGCCGGTGGCGGGGGAGGTATCTCCGCCTGTGGGGGTGGAGCTTCCGCTGTTGTCGGAGGAAGTTCCGTTGTTAGAGCCGCCGTTGGAGGCGTTACCATCCGAGGCGGATGAGTTGCCGTCCGTCGGGAGGGCGGTGCCGCATACCTGGCAGACGCCGTTTTCGCCGGAATGATTCGCCAGAATGGTGACGGTTTTCGACTGGGAGAAAAAGAAGTCTCCCTCGGCATAATAGGTGGAAACATACAGCGTCATGCCGGCATCGCTTTGATATTTGGAAGCGGGGATGGTGACGGTATATTCGCCCGGATTTTCGGTGGCACTATGTTGAAGTAGTTTCTCCGGTCCAAGGTGGTAAAGGCGTAACCATTCGACATATCATCAAAGGCCAGGCCTTCTCCCAGGGTGATGGTGAAAACATAGTCCTGCCCTTGGCAAACCCGGTCGGCGCCGGCGATAAGGAACAGGGGCTTGTCCTGCTTCGGCAGATTTGGGTTGATATAGCCACATACACATTCGCGCCAGAACTGGGTGTCATCCGATTTATGGATGTCCTGCACATGGAGTTGTGAGTTATGCCTGCCGGTGCAGGTTGGCTCCGTGCAGGTATTCCAATGGACGAAGTTGTTATGAGACAGCGTGTCGGAGACCGTGCAGGAGGAGAACTGCCCGTTCGCCCAGTGAAAGCACCGGATGGTTTCGCCTAGCTGGATGGCATGATGTTCTTCATCGAGATAGAGATACGAAGAGGCGTTGGCCGAGAGCGGAGTGGTTTCAAAGGTGTCGGCCGCCTTGTGATTTTTGTGCGGATAGGAGATTTCGTCCACCAGCACATTGGCGTCTGCTGCGTTTTTCATAACCAGCGGATGGACCTTTTTATTGGCGTTGTTCACGGGGGTGACCGCGCCTGATTCGCTGTCTGTGCCGCCGATGGGATTGCAGCCCTCCTTCACCACGGTGCGCACCGAGCCGCCGCTGGTGGTTAAAAGACCGCTTGCATGCTCTTTTTCCAAACCGGTGGCATGATAGCCGCCCTTCAGGGTGTTGATGGTGCCCTCCGCCAGTGTCAGCGTCAGCGGGACGCGCTCATCGGTTTTGCATGTCAGTGGCGAATAGCCGGTAAAGTATTCGTCTCCGGTCGCCGAAAGGTCGATGTTCACGCCCGCCAGGGTGATGGTGGCGGAGACGCTTTGGTCGACGAGGATGCGGTCGGTGGTGGTGGAGCCGCTGATGGAAATGGGGTTTTCGGTTTTTATGCACAGCTCAGGGTTTCTGCTTATGAAATTTATATACACGCTTTCAAAAAAAGCGAAAAAAATCCCCTCAAGGTCCCCTCGGCGGCATCAGCTGTTGGAAAAGGCGGCCCGAATTTCTGCTATGCGGGGCTGAAGAGCGCAGTCGCCGTGAAGCGCCGCCTCCACCAGACTTTTTTCGGTGATGTCCGTGACATAGGCCTTGAAATCCTCCAGCACCCGCTGGCCGAAGCGGCGATAGTCCAGGGCAAGCGCCTTTTCGATTTTTCGATTCTGGCGCTCCTCCGGCACCTGATAGATGGTGAGGATGGCTTTCATGGCGCCGATGATGCGCGCTTTAAGAGGCGGAGACCCCGGTGTGGTGTGCAGGGTGGCATATTCGATGCCGGAAACCAGCGTTTCCGCCTCGGAAAACATCTCGTCCGTCCAATCGGGACAAAATTTCGCGAACAGCTTTTTAGCGCGGGCGGTGTCATTTTTGCGGATGATGGCCAGCGGCTTCGGGCTGGTATAGGCGGAAATATATAAATCCCGCGCCACGGCGCTTTCTGCGCACATGGAGGCCATCGCTGTTAGCTCAAAGCATAGCGCCGTCGGCGGCGTTTCTCCCTTGTCCACCAGCTCTTGTACGGTTTCCCATTGAAACTCCGCCAACAGCTCGATGAGCATGCTCAGTAAATCCTCCTTCGTCGGGAAATAATAAGTCAGACTGCCGAGGCTGATGTCCAGTGCCTGGCATACTGTGGCGGGCGAGGTGGTAGAATAGCCGCTTTCGAGAAACAACCGCGCGGCTGTGCGCACGATGTCCAGCTGGGTCAAATTTCGGTTTCGTTTTTTCGTCATTTTCCGCCCCTCTATTAGTTGTTTTGTGATTCGTTGTGGTTCCCTTTTTCGTAGCGCTACGATTATAGCGTGTTTCGGTGGGAATGCAACTGTTTTTTCGAAAAATGAGGAAAAAGAGGCGAAAAGTGGGAAAGGAGGGGAAGGGGCGTGTGCGTAAGCTGACAATCCCCTTGTGTAAAGGTGAACTCCGCAAGGCTCTCCTTGGGGAAGCAAGGGGAGCTGTCCGCGTAGCGGACTGAGGGGATTTCGAAATGGAGGTTGCGCGCGGGGCTGAATTCGTGTGAAATTCTCGTTCAACCCCCCTCTGTCGGCTTTGCCGACACCTCCCCTCAACGTTGAGGGGAGGCTGTTTGCGGTTTCTGCGCCAGATAGGGCTTCTGCACGCAGGTGGTGACACGGAAGATGCGAACGTTATCGGATTTCTGGCACAGGCGGGGACAATGGAAAAAATGTCATGCCATCGACAACAATCGGTCGATGGCATGACGTTTCTTGTGCTTTCGTTTTTTCTTTTGTCTTTTTGGAGTGTGGTAAGTTTATCCCTGCGGCGGGAGAAGCGCCTGTTCCAGTGCGGCGACGGAGGAAAAAATCCGGTCTGCGCCGGCGGCCTCCAGCACCGGGCGGTCGCGAAAGCCCCATTCCACCGCGAAGCAGTCGATGTAGGCGTTCTTCGCCGTTTGCACATCCACATCGGAGTCTCCGATGAGCACCGCCCCATCGGGGGAACAGCCGGTTTCCTGCAACGCCCGCTCCACCCCGGCGGGATTGGGCTTCTTCGGAACGCCTTCCCGCTGGCCGATGGCGAGGTCGAACAGGCCGGGGAAATAGCGTTGGCACAGCTCCGCCACGGCATAATCCGCCTTGTTGGACAGCACCGCTAGCGTATAGTCCGCCGCCCGCAGACGGAGGAGTAGCTCCGGGATGCCCGGATAGGGCTGGGTGCGGTCGGCGCAATGGCGGCTATAATCCGCATGAAAGGCGGCCAGCACCGTTTTCACGGTTCCTTCGTCGCTCCCGGCGGGTACACCTCGCTCCACCAGCTTCGGAATTCCGTCTCCGACGAAGGAGCGCACCGCTTCTTCGCTGTGGGACGGCAGACCGCAAAGGGTCAGCGCCCGGTTCAGACTGTCCGTCAAATCGGTCAGCGTGTTGAGTATTGTGCCGTCCATATCGAACAGCAGAAGCTGATAGGCCATGGCTTTTCATTCTCCTTCCAGTTTCACGGGCACCGCGGTGCCCAGGGCGAAGCTGTACAAAATCGCTTCGCTCACTGGCAAGCCGAAAACGCTTTC
Organism: uncultured Ruminococcus sp.; assembly: GCA_964609975.1. GTDB lineage: Bacteria > Bacillota > Clostridia > Oscillospirales > Acutalibacteraceae > UBA5905. The sequence continues at coordinate 4,966 of CAZSTR010000036.1, forward strand.
CAGCGCCTGACGGTATAGCTTCAGCTGGGAGCGATAGCGCTCCGCTAGCTCGGCGGGGGCTTGCACCCGGTCGGTTTTATAGTCCACCAGCACCAGCCGGTCACCCTCCTGGAACACACAGTCGGCAATGCCCTGAATCATCACCCGTTCCTCGTCGTCCACCAGGCCGGTGGCCACCTCGCCGGCGGGAATTTCGATCACGAAATGCAATTCCCGGCGGCAGTCGGGGGAGGTAGCCATCCGGGCATACAGCGGCCCGGCGAAGAAGGCGGCCAGCCGTTTGATGTCCAGCGCCTGGCGCTGGTGTTCGGTCAAAAAGCCCGCCTCCGTCAGCCGAGCCGCCTCGGCGGCCGGGTCGACCGCCGCCCGACCGAAATCGGCGAACTGCATGAAGGTGTGCATCGCCGTGCCCCGTTGCGCGGGGGTCATGCGCTCCCGCTGGAGAAATGCGGGGCGCGCCGTGGCGATGTGGTTTCGTTGAAGCTCTTTGTGCGCCAGCGCCGACGCGGCCAGCTTCGCCGGCACCCGCGCCAGCCCTTCATGGGCATATACATAGGGCAACCGCTCGGCCAGCTGACGACAAAGCGCCTCATCCGGCGGGGGAGCCTCCTCCGTTGCCGGCGCGGGAGGTGTTTCCTCCTCCGGAGTGAGAAGGGTCACGCGAAAATCGGTTTCCGCCGCCAAAGAGGGAGTCGCCGTTGGGTCGGTTCGCAAAAAGGCGAAGGAAGGATGGCGTATCGCCGCCGCCAAAAACCATTCCGCCGGAGCTTGTGCGCTCAACAGCATATAGGGGGGCAACGCTCGCTGGTTGGGGAGCTGCATTTCCAGCTGAGCCAGCTGGCGACGAACATCCTTTTGGGAAATCACCAGATACAGCTTTTCCCGCGCGCGGGTCAGCGCCACATACCACAGGCGAAGCTCCTCGGCGCGCTCGTCCATTTTCCGTGCCAGCTTTACCCCGGTGAAGGGCAGGGTGTCGTGCTTTTCCTGCTCCGATTTCAGCTTCAGCCCGATGCCGGCCCGATGGTGCAGCAGCAATCGCGTCCGCTCGTTTTTTTTGCTGAATTGGGCGGACAGACTCGCCAGAAACACCACCGGGAATTCCAGCCCCTTGGAGCTGTGCACCGTCATCACCTGCACCCGCTCCTCCCGCAGAGCGCTTCCGGCTTTGATTTCGCTTCCCCGCTCCTGCAGGCTGTCGATATGGCGCACAAAGGCGCTCAAGCCCCGGAAGCCGTCCTGTTCAAAGGAGCGGGCCATTCGATCCAGCTGGTGCAGGTTGGCCACCCGCTGCTTTCCGCCGGAGCGGGCGGCGTAGACCGCCGTGATTCCCAGCTCTCGATCCATCCGCTCCAATAGCCGATCCGCCGGAAGAGAAACCGCTAGCGTGCGCAACCGGCGCATCGTCGCCGAAAACCGGGCACATTCCGCCCGGAGAGCCTCCCTTTCTCCCTCTGCCGTATAACGCTCTACCGCCGAAAACAGCGGGAGGCTCGGAAAGGCGATGCGCAGAAGAGCCAAATCGTCCGCCGAGAATCCGAAAACCGGGGACATCATCGCCGCCGTCAGCTCCACCTCTCGCAGGGGGTTATCGATGGCGCGCAGCAGCGCCAGCACCGCCAAAACCTCCGGCGTATCCAGCAAATCGTTGCCGCCGGTGGCTCCGGCGGGGATGCCCATGGCGTTGAGTTGATGCACGAAAACGGAGGCCTTTTTCCAATGTCGAAGCAGTATGCAAACATCGCCGTATTCCAGCGTCCGGGGGCCGTCCTTTCCCTGAATGAGGCGATGTCCCACCGCTTCGCGGATTTTTTTGCCGATTTCCTGCGCCTCCTGCTGGGCGTTTCCGTTCTCCAGTAGGAGCCATTCGGTTTCTGTATCCTCTGCCGGCGAATAGGCGGCGGAGCAAACCAGCGCCTCCCGCTCGTCATATTCCACGCCGCCGAGAGAGCGGTGCATCAGCTGGCGAAAGAGAAAATTCACGCTGTCGGTCACGGAAAGGCGACTGCGGAAGTTGTTTTCCAGCGTCACCGTGGCCGGATACACCGGATTTTCCGGGTCGAAGGGGACGAAGGTGTCCCGGCGGGCGGTGAATAGCTCCGGCATGGCCTGGCGGAAGCTATAAATGCTTTGCTTCACATCGCCCACGAAGAATAGATTTTCTCCGCCGCGGGAAATGGCGTGAAACAGGGCGTCCTGGGCGGCGTTGTTGTCTTGACATTCGTCGATGAGGATATATTCGAACCGCCCCGCAAGCTCCCGAGCCAGCGGCGTCGGTGCCCCGGCCTCATCCTGCAAAATGCGCAGACATTCATGCTCCAAATCACCGAAATCTAGCCATTTTTTCTCCCGCTTCCGGGCGGTATATTCCGCTCGATAGGCCGTCACCAAATCGCCCAGCGCCTCCACCATGGGTGCCATCTGCGCCAGATCCTGCCGACATTCCTCGGCGGAAAGGGACAGGGTGTCTTTTAGCTTTGAGAAGCCATCGCGGGCCTTTTTAAACAGCGCCTTGACCTGCTCCTTGGACTCCTCCTCGGCGGCGTCGGCCGCCTTCACCGGCTTTAGACCTTGGAAGCCATAGGCCAGTATGCGTCGCTGCAGGGCATCATATTCCGCCCCCTCCAGATCCGCGACTAGCTGGATCAGCTGCTGACGGTTCAATATCAGCGAGTTCACATAAGGCTCCAGCCCCGCCTGCCGGGCGATTTCGGTTGCCCGGTCAATGAGACTGAGGCTGTGTTCCAATGAAAAGCCGATCCAGCGAAGGATGCTCTCCATCCAGGGCGTTTCCTCCAACGGGCGCAGCTGAGTGTATTGCTCCAGTTGTTCCCGAAGCCAGGCCTCCGGCATGGCCTGCGCCTGCATGAATTCGTCCGCCCGCAGCACGGTTTCCCGCAGGGTGTCGTCGCTGCTTTTGTCGCTCAGCTGGGAGAGCAGAGCCAAAAAAGTCGGGTCGGCCTGGCGATATTTTTCTTCCAGCACCCGGTCCAACGCCAGCTCCTGCAGAAGGTGCGTCTGGCTGTCCTCCACCACCCGAAAGCAGGGCGGAACACCGGCCATCGCCGCATATTCCCGCAGGACATCGGAGCAAAAGCTGTGCACCGTGGAAATGTGCGCGCGGGGAAGCAGCAGCTGTTGTCGCTGATAAAGCGGGTTTTCCGGCGCGTCGGCGGCCAGCTCCGCCAGAGCGGCGGCCAGCCGCTGAAGCATTTCCGCCGCCGCAGCGCGGGTGAAGGTTACCACCAGCAGGTGATCTACATCCACGGGATGCTCCGGGTTGGTGATGATGCGCAAAATCCGTTCCACCAGCACCGCCGTTTTTCCCGAACCGGCGGCGGCGGACACCAGCAGGGTGCCGCCCCGCGCCTCAATGCTGTGCCTCTGTGGCTCTGTCCAATTCCGCTGTGGCATAGGCTGTCTCCTCCTGTTCTGTTTCTGCGGCGGCTAACGCTGCCTCCATGGCACCCTTTTCTATCAATCGGCTGGATGACTCCGCTTCGTGGCCGCAAATTGCTCGATAATCGCACCGGTCGCAGGGCGAATGCTGTTCGTCTTGAATCAACGGAAACGCGTCGATGTTCCCCGCCATCAGCTCCTCGGCCATCCGGCGAACCAGTCGTTCCAGCACACCGCGCAAAAGCTCCAGCTGGTGGGCGGTAAGCACGCTTCCCTTCACGGCACCGGATTTGTCCAGCCCTGCTGGGATGAATACCTGCTCCGCGTTTTGCTCCATGGCCTGAATCACCACCGGGTCGTCCAGCAGAACGCCGCTCATTTTCATGGATTTCAGCTGTTCCCGGACGAGCTCCTTGTCGGTGCGCTTCGCCGCGAGGTCGGCCAGCGAGTGATACAGCACCCCCGCCGGGCGCAAGCTGCTGGTTTGTGCCAACGCCTGCTGTCCCTGTGCGCAAACGGTATACAGGTATAACAGCATTTGCGTGTTCAGCCCGGCGGCTACCTCGTCCAGCCGAAAAGTCTTTGCCCCGGTTTTATAGTCCACCACGCGGACGAAGGCCTCGCCGTCGAAGCGCAGGAACAAATCTACCCGGTCTATCCGTCCGCACAGGCGTACATGGCCGCCATTGAAGGGCATACACAGGGATAAAATTCCATCCCGGCCCTCCTCCGGCTCCGGCAAAATGGCCAGCTCGTATTTCACCGGCGTGAAGGCGCTTTGCCGCAGCTCCATCACCGTGTGCCACAGTATATGGAGGGCGGCGCGTCGGGCCAGCTGGAGTTGGTATAAAAGCCGCGCTGAGCTTCCTTCCCGGCCGTTCAGCTGTTCCTCCAAATAGCGCTCCACCGCCCGGCTCACATCCGCCCGCAGATGGTCGTTCAGCTGTTGCTGGAGAGCCGCTTCTGCTTGCTTGACCTGTTGCGGCTCCATTCCAGCGCGTCCGGCGTCCTCCGCCTTCAGCGCTTCGATGAGCCGTCCCTCGCCCACATAGGTGGGCAGCAGAGTTTCCATCACAGAGTGGATGAGGTTTCCGAAAACACGGGAATCCATTTGTGCCACCGGCCGGGGCTGAATTCGCAGACCATGGCGGCAGAAAAAGGAAAAGGGACATTGATGATACTTCTCGATTTGGCTGGCGGACAAAACCAGCTCGGTGTGGAAAAGCTGTTGGGCGGTGCGTGGCTCCTCCAGCCGGAAAGCGCCCTGGGTCGCCGCCCGCTCCACCGCCCGCAGGCGTCCCGCATATTCGGGACAGGCGGACACGGCCTGCCGCAGGCTTTCGGTCACCGGCGTGGGATGGCTGTATTCGTCGGCCAGTCGGGAGAAGGCCTCAAAGGCCGTTTCCACATCCGTGCCGTCCGCGCGGAAGGCCGGCTCACCGGAACAGGCGGGCAAAATCCGCCGTATCATGCTCAACAGGGGCGAGGGAGCGGCTTCGTTGTCCGCCCGCCAGGAAAGAAACAGCTTTTCCGACGGGGCGGCGATGGCCATATAGGCAAAATAGCGCTCCTCCAAAAACTGCAAAAGGATGTCATCCGCCAGGGGCAGCCCCCGCTCCCGCAACTGCCGCCGTTCCTCCTCGGAGAGCAGGCCGGTTTTCTTCGGATAGGCCGGGAAAACTCCCTCGTTCACGCCCAGCAGAAGAACGGCCCGTGGCGCAGTATAGCGAATGCGGTCGGCGGTGCCCACGGACACCGCGTCCAGCCCGGCGGGAATCTGGCCGAGGCTGACCAACCCCACCTGCATGGAAAACAGCTCCTCCAGCCGCTTCGCCGCCATGCTATAATCCGGCAACAGCAACGCGAACCGGTCAAGGATTTTCATCAGCTCGTCCCACAGTCGGGCGGTTTGAGCCGCCAGCAACGGCTCGGCCATTTCCTCCAGCCGGGCGGTTTGAGCCGCCACCCTTTGAGGTAGCTGGGGGTCGGCTGTCAAAAAGGCATACATGGCCTCGGCAAATTCCCGCCCAGTCGGCTCGCCGCGCAGAGCCTGCCGCAGCTGGGAAAGGGGCGCCATCAGCCGTTGACGCCATTCGTTGAACTGCTCCAGCCGGCGGGCGCTGTTGGGCGTTGCAGAGCGCTCGAAGCCGTCTGGATGGCCGGTGAAGGGAGTCTCCCAGGCCTGTCCGTCGATTTTCCAGGTGTAGAGATAGTTTTCCAGCTGGGCGATTTCCAGTGGCGAAAGAAAGCTCAAATCGGTTTTGACGAGACGCAGCAGCTCCTCGGTGCGCCACCCGCCGACGGCCAGCCGCAGCGCCGTGCGGGCATAGACCATCAGCGGCTGGCTGGCGATTTCCTGGCGCTCGTCCATGGAATAGGGAACGCCGGCCTGTTGAAGGGCGTCCTCCAGCAGGCCGTGATAATCCTCCAAATTGCGGGCCACGATGGCAATTTCCCGTGCCCGCATTCCGTCCTCCCGCAACAGCCGCCGGGCTGTGCGCGCCGCCCAGATGCATTCCTCATACACATCTGCACAGGGGGTCAGCGTCACATTTTCGGCCGGCTCGGAGAACACCTCCGGCGCCGGGGCATACAGCCCCGCCTCCAGCGCTGCCAGCTCCGGGGCGCGGGCGCGCCGGTTTTTCGACAGAATTTCCGTTTCGAGGGCGATGCCCTCCTCCTCCGCCATGGAGCGCAGGCGCTCCGCCGTGCGGGTCACCGGGGCGAAGAGGCTGGCCTCCCGGCGACAGTCGGCGGCGGTTGTGCCGGGGAAACTGCGTCCGAGGGTGTCGGTGGTGAGGGCGACGGTGAGAGTGGCCGCCTGCGGCAAAATCCGGCGCAAAATCGTCAGCTCCTGCGCGGTGAAGCCCTTGAAGCCGTCCACATATACCTGCGCTCCGGCCAGCAGGCGGCTGATCGGGAGCTTTTCCGCCAGTCGATCCAGCAGTGTCAGCTCATCCTGTCCGGCGGCGGCCACCAGCCCTTCATAGGCGGTGTAAATGCGATAGACATCCCGCATTTTGGCTTGCAGGGTTTGTCCCGCCTCCAGCGCCTGCTCAGTGCGCTCCAGCGCGTTGGTGGACACATCGCATTGGCGCAGCTCTTCCCAAAGAGACAACAGCTGTTCCACATATCCCGAATCCCGCAGGCGCTCCGGCGGGGCGCCGAGGACGGTTTCTCCGGCGTCTGCCGCCATCCCGGCCACCTCGTTCAGCGCCCGGCACATCAACAGCGCCCGGTCTCCCTCGTCCAGCATTTCTCCAGCAAGACCGCCCACCTCGCGAAAAACCGCCTGGGCCAGCCGGGTGAAGCTGAGCACCTGGATGCGGTTGGCGTCCGCCGGGCCGAGCCGGCGAAGAAGCGCCCGTTCGCTGACAAAGGAATATTGCTCCGGGATGAGTAAAAACAGACGGCTTTCCCCATTTTTCGCCTCCTCGGCCAGCATTTCGGTGATCCGTTCGGTTTTTCCGCTGCCCGAACGGCCGAGAATCAATCGCAGCATAAGCGTCCCCCTTTTTTGCGTGGATGTTGTATATCTATGGGTGAAATCCCCTTCTCCGCCCTCTGCACAGGAGGCGGGAGCCAATTCTTTGCATATACTATAGCATTTTTCGGGGCGCTTTTCAAGCCATATATAAACCCATCGGGGTGTCCGAAATTTTCGGACACCCCGATGGAGCGCTCCTCGCCGGGCGTTGTTGGGAGGATGTATATTTTTCCGGGCGGCGGCGATACTATCCGGGAGGTTGAATAGGAAGGGCGTGGATGCTTTTGGATTGGATGAAAATTATTCTGGCGTCAGCGGTATCCTATGGGCTGCTGTTTCTCATCACAAAATGGATTGGCTATCGGCAAATTTCCCAGCTGAGCATATTTGACTATGTGAACGGAATCACCATCGGCTCTATTGCCGCGGAAATGGCCACGGAGCTGGAAAATCCGTTGCGGCCGTTGCTGGCGATGGGGGCTTATGGGGCGCTGGTGGCGTTGACCTCCTTCGCCACGACCCATTCGGCTCGCTTTCGCCGCTGGCTTACCGGGCGCACGCTGGTGCTGATGGAAAACGGCACGCTGTATCGGGAAAATCTGAAGAAGGCCAAGCTGGATGTGAACGAATTTCTCACCCAGTGTCGGGATGGCGGCTTTTTTGACCTGAACGATATTCAGCTGGCGCTGTTGGAAACCACCGGCCGCATCAGCTTTTTGCCGAAAAGCGAACGGAAGCCGGCCTCACCCCAGGAACTGGGGCTGTCCGTTCCGACGGCGCAAATGCCGGTGAATGTGATTGTGGACGGGGAAAGCTTGCCGGGGAATCTGGAGGCGCTGGGTTTTAACGAGGATTGGCTGGACGGTCAGCTCGCTGACCGCAATTTGACGGTGGGGCAGGTGTTTTTGGCCACCTGTGACCGCTCCGGCGGTCTGACACTGTTTCCAATGGAGTTTGTGGCTGTGGAGCGGGACTGGTTTTTGTGACCGCTTCGGCGGTCATAGCTGGCGCATGAACTGGGTGGGGGTGACCCCCATTTTTTCCTGAAATACGCGGGAAAAGTATTGGGCGTCGGAAAAGCCGCAGCGCCAGGCGATATCGCCGACGCAGGTGTAGCCCTGTCGCAAAAAGGTGCAGGCGTTTTGGATGCGCACAGTGTTGACATATTCAGACACGCCGACGCCCATGTGCTTTTTGAACACCGCCGAGATGTATTTTCGGTTATAGGACAGCTGCTGGCTTATGGTTTCCAGCACAAAATGGATGGTGTGCAACGAATGAGCCTCTTTGTGATAGGGGATGAAATGACAACGGTTGATTTCCACGGCCGAGACCTCCTGTCTGTTCCTTTTCTTCCGGCATAGCGAGCGGATGGCGAAAAGTCAAGAAAAATCAGTATTTTTTCCTCAAATAGATGGATTTTGTCCATTTTCATTTTTGGCGGCGCGGTATAATAGCCATAGAATCCCCAAAAAACAAGGAGGAATTTTTTATGGCGAAGATCCGTATTGGTGTGCTGGGCGGCTATCGCGGCTCCAGCATGATCAACTTTTGCAAGTGCAGCGAGGATGCTCAGGTGGTGGCGATTTGCGACAACAACCCGGTGGTGATGGAGGCGCAGCGGGAATCGGCCGTCGGACAGGACGTCGCCTTTTATGACAATTTTGCCGATTTTATTCAGCATGACATGGATGCCGTTGTGCTGGCGAATTTTGCGCATGAGCATACGCCCTTTGCTATTGCTGCGATGAAGCTGGGGCTTCATGTGTTTTCGGAGGTTTTGCCCTGCTAGATTATGCAGGAGGCGGTGGAACTGGTCGAAACGGTGGAGGAAACAGGAAAAATCTATGCCTATGGGGAGAATTATTGCTTCATGCCCGCACCTATGGAAATGAAAAAGCGCTATCGTCAGGGCACCCACAGCGGATATTTGAACGCTGCCCTTTCACAGGGAGCGAAGAGCCGTTGACGGTCGTGGCGGCGCCTGCTTTTGGAAAAGCTCCGCGGGATGAGCCATCGGCTCATCCCGCGGACGGCTGTCTTTGCGGAATTTTGCCGATTCTCGGATATTTTTTGAAAAACCCCTTGACATTTTCCAGGGGATTTGCTATCATATAAACCGTTCCGTGGCGACGCGGATGCATCTGGGGGTATAGCTCAGCTGGGAGAGCGCTTGAATGGCATTCAAGAGGTCAGCGG
>CAZSTR010000037.1:0-14042 GCA_964609975.1 uncultured Ruminococcus sp.
CACCTCATCCATCGGTATCTTCGTGGGCACACGCGCCCAAACCGCGCCGTCATCCAGCACATTTTCCACCTTGCGCCGGGCGCGCTGGTCCATCCAATGCTTCGGGCTGAACCGCTCCCGATATTTCTGCATCTTGGGTGCATTGTTGAAAAGCACCATCACGATGAGGATAAGCGCATACACCATCAGGCGCAGAGCGGCCAAATCGCCGGACAGCTTATCCTGCAACAGGAAGTTGATATAGGTGATCAGAGTAGCCGCGATGATGGAGCCATTGAGGCTTCCCATGCCGCCGAGCACCACCATCACCAACACCTCGATGGAATAGTTATAGGAGAAGAAGGAATACAGCACCGGCGTGGCAAAATGGCCATACAGCACACCGGCCACCCCCGCGAAGGCAGAGGAAATCACGAAAATCAGCAGCTTATAGAAGGTCACATTGACACCCATGGCCTTCGCCGCGATTTCGTTGTCCCGGATGGCGGTGATCGCCCGTCCGTGCTTGCTGCGCAACAGGTTCTGGCTGATGAACAGCACGATGATCACCACGATGAAGGACACAACAAACAGCGAGGACGCCTTATAGGTTTTCGTGTTCAGACCCATAGCGCCGCCGAACCAGGGCAGGTTCTTGAACACATTGCGCACAATTTCGCCAAAGGCCAGGGTCACAATCGCCAGATAGTCGCCCTTCAACCGCAGAGCGGGCAAGCCGATGATGAAGCCGAACACTGCGGCACAGGCGCCGCCGATGAGCATCGCCAAAATCAGCACCACCAGCGGACTGCCAATCACCGAGTGCAGCTGATTCGCGCAGAAGCATCCGATATAGGCGCCCACACACATGAAGCCAGCGTGTCCCAAGCTCAGCTCACCCAAAAAGCCCACAACCAGGTTGAGGGAAAGAGCCATGATGATGCCATAGGCGATACGGGACAGCAAGCCCACCGTTGAACGCCCCAGCACCCCGGCGCTGTTCAGAAAAACCATCACCAGCATAAAGGCTAAAAAGACGAAATAGGTTATGTTATGCTTCAGCTTAAAGCCCTTTTTCACATTCTGTAAATATCCCATGTCACACCTTCACCCTTCTTTTCTTTCCCAAAATACCGATGGGCTTTACCAACAGGATGAGAATCAGCAGACTGAACTCAATCGCCGTGGTATACGCGCTGATTGCCGGGATGCTCAGGCAAACCTTCTCAATCAGCCCTAACAGCACGCCGCCAATCATCGCGCCGGGAATGGAGCCGATGCCGCCGATAACCGCCGCCGTGAACGCCTTGATGCCGGGCATCGAGCCAAGGGTCGGGTTAGTAGAGGGAATCTGCATGAGATAGAACAGGCTGGCCAGCGCCGCCAGCGCCGAACCGATGGCGAAGGTGATCATGATGATGCGGTTCACATCGATACCCATGAGCTGCGCCGCACCTCTGTCCTCGGACACCGCCTGCATGGCGCGGCCGGTGCGGGTGTTCTTAACGAACAAAGTCAGACCGGCCATAATCAGCGCGCCCACCACCAGCGTGATCAGCGTGCCCGTGCTCACCTGCGCACCGGCGATATTGATTTTCGAAAAGGCCGGCAGGGTCACCGGGCGAGACTGGGCGCCGAAAATCAGCTGAGCCAGACTCTGCAGGAAATAGCTCACGCCGATGGCCGTAATCAGTACCGCCAGCGGAGAAGCCCCCCGCAGCGGCCGATAGGCCAGCCGCTCCACGACGATGCCCATAACAATACAAACGACCGTCGCGGCCACAATCCCCAGCCAGGGGCTGCCGGTGACATTCAGCGTCACCAAAATGGCATAGGCGCCCACCATGATGATGTCACCATGGGCGAAGTTCAACAGCTTCGCGATGCCATACACCATCGTGTATCCGAGAGCAATCAGCGCATAAATCGCACCGAGACTCAATCCGTCTAACAGTATACTCATAGACTTTATTCTCCTCTTTCTATTTCTGCCGCCGGTCTGTGCCGGAGAAGAGACAAGCGCCCTTGTCTTATCCCTTCTGCGAAACAGCCCGAATGGGCGCTGTCCGTCCGAGCCTCAATGGCTCGGACGGGCCAACGCCACACACGTAAAGCAATTATTTGCTCAAATCCACGATGACCGGCTTCTTGTTGCAGGCGCCGCTGGTTTCCCAGGTCATCTCGCCAGTGGTTCCCGCATAGGTGAAGCCATCGGCGGTGATCGCCGCCTTGATCTTGTTGCACAGGTCGCTGGCGGAGATGGAGGCGCTGTCCACGCCGGCCTTCTTCATGCCCTCATAGATGACATAAACCGCGTCATAGGCATCCGCCGCAAACTGGTCGGGAGAGTCGTTGAACTTCGTCTTGAACGCGTTGACAAAGGCAGAAACCTTGCTGTCGGTGCTGTTCATATCGAAGGGGGTGATGTAGCGGATTTTATTGGTGACGGTCTCGTCCAGCTGATCTACGATACCGTCGAAACCGTCGCTTCCGAACAGCTCCGCGGTCACGCCCTTAGCCACGCAGGCCTTCGCCACCAGGCCGGCCTCGGTGTAATAGAAGGGCATATAGATAACTTCGCAATCCTTCAGCGCTTCCACCTGGGTGGAGAAGTCCTTGTTGTTCTCCTTGTCGAAGGTCTGCACGGTAAAGGAAGCACCCTGCTTCTTCATCTCCGCTTCGAAGGCGTTGAACACGCCGGTGGAATAGGAATCGCTGGTGTCATAGATTGCGCCGATCTTCGTATAGGTCTTCAACAGCTCCTGTGCGGCCAGCGTGCCCTGGTCAGGGTCACCAAAGCAAACACGGAACACGTTGTCGCCCTTCTGGATGATGGCTTCCTCGGAGGCGGAGGGGGTAATGGCGAACATATTGTCCGCCACAGCCTTCTCGGCGAAAGCCTTGCAGGAGCCGGAGGTCACGCTGGCCAGCGAGACCTTCATGCCCGCGTCATACAGCGCGTCATAGCCGGTGCTGGCTTCCTCGGCGGTGGCCTTGTCATCCTTCATCTCGAAGGCGAACTTCAGGCCGTTGAGGCCGCCGTTGGCGTTGATTTCGTCCACAGCCAGCTGGGCGCCGCGCTGCACGGAAATGCCATAGGAGGAGGCGTCGCCGGTCAGCGGGCCGGTGCAACCGATCAGGAAGGTGTCGCTGTTGGAACTTCCGCCGCAGCCGACACAGGCGACCGCGAGCATGGCGACCGCCGAAACAACAGCGGCCAAACGGGTGAACTTTTTCATACTTCATCGCTCCTTAAAAAATTAGTGACTGAATTTATATATCAAACGGGTGTATACCCCCATTTTGATACCGAAAACAGAAAAACGGTTCTGCCACAAGTGCAGAACCGTTCACCTTCTCCCTCATCAGGAGGAAAAGCTCAAACGAAATTTCTGCCCCTTGTTTGCGAAAATCAGCGCCATTAGCACGACGGCCAGTAGAATAATTCGGCCAATAATCGCGACAGGCACGCTAATTCGCGCCAAAACAAAAACGGACATCGCCAGCAGGGCGATGTCCGCAATAACAGCATGAGACGCAGAAGCACAGCAAGAAGTGGCCGGAGCGCAGAAATTGGCACCGGTAGATGTAGTCTGTTTTCCGTTAAATCCGAACATCCGAATCCACTCCTCTCGTGTTTTTTCGCCATTATACGCTGGAAAAGCGCCTTTGTCAAGGCTTTTTTCCAACTTTGTACACATTCAACACTCGCTTTGCCGATTAAAAGCGAAAAATAGGCAAAACACCAAAGTGTTTTTCACTCCTCCAGCTCCCGCAGCCAAAGCGCCGCCGAAGCATCCGAGGGCATCCGCCAATCGCCTCGGGGAGACAGCGCCACAGAGCCGACCTTCGGGCCGTCTGGCATACAGGAACGCTTGAACTGCTGTGTGAAAAACCGGCGAACGAAGGCGGTCAACCATTTCCGCACCGTTTTTTCGTCATAGGCTTCCTCGAAGGCATACAGCGCCAACCGCAAAATCTTTCGGGGCGAGAAGCCGAAACGGAGCATATAATACAGGAAAAAGTCGTGCAGCTCATAGGGGCCGACCAAATCCTCGGTTTTCTGGGCGATAGCGCCGTCGGCGGTCGCCGGCAACAGCTCCGGCGAAACCGGGGTGTCCAGAATATCCTCCAGCACCGCCCGCAACGCCGGCGCTGCCTGCTCCGCTTCATAGCGCACCATATAGCGCACCAGCGTTTTCGGCACCGAGGCGTTGACCCCATACATGGACATTTGGTCGCCGTTGTAGGTAGCCCAGCCCAGCGCCAGCTCCGACAAATCGCCGGTTCCGATGACAATTCCGCCGGTTTCGTTGGCGATGTCCATCAAAACCTGGGTGCGCTCCCGCGCCTGGCTGTTTTCATAGGTCACATCCTGCGCCGCCGGGTCATGGCCGATATCCGCGAAATGCTGATGCACGGCGGCGGTGATGTCCACCTCCCGCAGGGTCACTCCGAGACAATGGCACAACTGGCGGGCGTTTTCGTGGGTGCGGCGGGTCGTGCCAAAGCAGGGCATCGTCACCGCCAGAATTTCCTTGCGGGGGCGCGCCAGCAAATCCATCGCCCGCACCGCCACCAGCAGAGCCAAGCAGCTGTCCAGCCCGCCGGAGATGCCCACAACCGCCGTTTTCGCCCGCGCATGGGTCAGCCGTTTCTTCAGTCCATAGCTCTGCATCCGGAAAATCGCCTCGGCCCGCTCCCGCAGGCGCGCATCCTCCGGCGGCACAAAGGGGTTCGTGTCCACCCGCCGCGTCAGGGAAACCGCCTGCATGGGCTGGTCAAACACCACCCGACGCGGCTCCTCGCCACCGGTTCTGGCAAAATCGCTTATGCGATGGCGCTCCGCCGCCAGCCGCTGGGTGTCGATTTCGGTGATGAGCAGTCCGTTTTCGCCGCCAGCCGCAAAGGGCTTATTCTCGGCCAAAACCGTGCCGTTTTCCGCAATCAGATGATGGCGGGAAAACACCAAATCCTGGGTAGACTCCTCCGGCCCGGCGCTACAATATACATAGCCGCACAACAAACGCGCCGAAGTGGCGCTCACCAACAGCCGGCGATAGTCCTCCTTCCCCACCACCTCGTTGGAGGCGGAGAGGTTGGCAACCAGCGTCGCGCCTCGGCGGCAAAGCTCCTCCGCCGGCGGATTCGGCGCCCAGAGGTCCTCACAAATTTCCACGCCGAAGCAATAATCCGCCAGACTCTCATGAGCGAACAACAGCTTCCCACCGAAGGGAACCCGTTGGCCGCACAGCGTCACTTCCGCCTGGGGCGGCAGGGTGTCCCCGCTGACAAACTGGCGTTTTTCATAAAACTCGCCATAATTCGGAAGATGGGTTTTCGCCACCGCTCCCAAAACCCGGCCGTCGCGCAACACAACCGCCGCGTTATACAGCTGATTTTGCCATAGCAGGGGCAAGCCCACCGTCACCACCGGATAGCGGCCGACCGTGGCCTGCCGCACCGTCTCCAGCGCCTCCAGCGCCCCCTGCTGTAACAGCCGGGAATAGAACAAGTCACCGCAGGTATAGCCGGTGAGACAAAGCTCCGGCAAAACCAGCAGCTGGACACCGGCGCAATCCGCCGCTGCAATGCGTTCGCCAATTTCTGCGGCATTTTTCATCGGGTCGGCCACCTCCGGATGCAGTGTCCCGACCGCCACCTGGATAAATCCGTCTTTCATAAAAAAGCTCCTCTCTGCGGGCCTTCGCCATGCCGCTTCGCCCGGCCTGTTTTCTTTGCTCCTGTTTTCTATTTATTATAGCACAGGGATTTTCGGTTGACAACATTTTCCGCCGGATTTATCCATCGAAAATTTTGAAAATACATTTCCTTTTTTGCCCGCGCCAATTTGAAGGCCTTTTTCGCGTTTTTTCGGGTATAATCCGCGCTGGTTCACGCAAAATATCCTTCGAAGGACAATGTCATCGAAAACTGAGGAGGATGAATGATATGAAAAAGCATTTTCGTTTGCTCGCCGGGCTGGCGGCGCTGGTGCTGGCGCTGAGCGGGCTGGCCGGTTGCGGGAAAAAGGACAAGGCGGTCACCCTGCGCTATTTGAATTTCAAGCCGGAAATCGCCGAGGCCTATCAGGAGCTGGCTGTCGCCTATGAGGCGGAAACCGGCGTGCGGGTCATCGTGGACACCGCCGCCAATAACACCTATGAGCAGACCCTCATGGCCAGAATGGCCACCGCCGAGGCGCCCACCCTGTTTCAAATCAATGGTCCGAAGGGCTATGCCAACTGGCGGGAATACTGCGCAGATTTGACGGACACCGCGCTGTACAGCCATTTGACCGACCCCGGCCTCGCCATCACCGACGGCGACAAGGTGGTGGGCATCCCCTATGTGGTGGAGGGCTATGGAATTCTGTATAACAAGGCCATCACCGACCGCTATTTTGCGCTGGACGACCGAAAAACCGCCTTCTCCTCCATGGAGGAGGTGCACAGCTTTTCCCAGCTGAAGGCTTTGGTGGAGGATATGCAGGCGCACCGCACACAGTTGAACATTCAAGGGGTGTTCGCCTCCACCTCGCTGAAGGCGGGCGAGGACTGGCGCTGGCAAACCCATTTGGCGAATGTGCCGGTTTATTATGAATTTCAGGAGAAAAACACGGATTTGTCCTCCTCCGCGGTGGAGGAGCTTTCCTTTCAGTTCGGCGACGGCTTCCGGACGGTGTTTGACCTGTATTTGAGCAACTCCGTCACCGAGCCGAAGCTGTTGGGCAGCAAAACCGTCTCCGACTCCATGGCCGAATTCGCCCTGGAGCAATGTGCCATGGTGCAAAACGGCAACTGGGCATACAGCCAAATTCAGGGGGTGAAGGGCAACAGGGTGGAGGCGGAGAACCTGCGGTTTCTGCCGATTTATATCGGCGCTCCCGGCGAGGAAAAGCAAGGGCTTTGCATCGGAACGGAAAACTATTTCGCCATCAACGCAAAGGCCTCTGAGGCAGAGCAAAAGGCGGCCGCCGACTTCATTTTCTGGCTCTTTTCCAGCGAAACTGGAAAAAAATATGTGACCGAGAAGCTGGGCTTCCTCGCCCCCTTCGACACCTTTTCCGCCGACGAGCGCCCGAAGGACCCGCTCACCCGGCAGGTGGCCGATTGGATGGAGCGAGACGGTGTTTTTTCCGTCCCGTGGAATTTCACGCTGTTCCCCTCCGCCCTGTTCAAGGAGAATTTCGGCGCTTCCCTGCTGAAATATGCCCAGGGCGGAAAAAGCTGGGAGCAGGTGGCGACGGACATGGCGGCGGACTGGAAAAAAGAGAGCGCCGCCAATCGCTGACCAGCAGGAGCAACGCCTATGAGCAAGGAATTGCGACGCTGGTTTCCGCTGTTCGTTCTGCCGACGCTGACAGCTTTTTGTCTGGCCTTTCTCATCCCCTTCATTCTGGGGCTCGGCCTTTCCTTCACGAAATTCACTGCCGTCACCGACGCCCGCTTTGTGGGGCTGGATAACTATATGCGCGCTTTCACCGACGACGGCGAATTTCTCCACTCCCTCGGCTTCACCGCGCTGTTCGCCGGGGTGGCGATTGTCACCGTCAACGCCCTCGCCTTTGGGCTGGCGCTGTTGCTCGCCGGAAGCCGCCGGGGCACCCATTTCTTTCGCTCGGTGTTTTTCATGCCGAATCTCATCGGCGGAATCGTTCTCGGCTATATCTGGAATTTGCTCATCAACGGAGTTTTGCGCTTTTGGGGTGTGGATATCACCTTCGCCGCCGAATATGGCTTTTGGGGGCTGGTGTTGCTCACCAACTGGCAGCTGGCCGGGTATATGATGGTGATTTATATCGCCGGTCTGCAAAATGTTCCACAGGAGCTTTTGGAGGCGGCGGCCATCGACGGCGCTTCGCCGGGGGCAATTTTGCGGCGGGTGAAGCTGCCGCTGGTGATGCCGAGCATCACCATTTGTACCTTTCTCACCCTCACCAACACCTTCAAAATGTTCGACCAAAACCTGGCTCTAACCGCCGGCGCGCCGGAACGGCAAACCCAACTTCTGGCGCTGAACATTTATCAAACCTTCTATGGCCGCACCGGCTGGCAGGGAGTCGGCCAGGCCAAGGCCGTGCTGTTTTTCCTGCTGGTGGGGGCACTGGCAATGCTGCAGCTTTGGCTGACTCGCCGACGGGAGGTAGACACATGAACACAAAGCCGAAAGGGCCGTCTCGCTTGCGCATTCCTTTCCTCACCCTGCTGGCGGCGCTGTTTTTCGTTCCCATTTGGCTGGTGGTGCTAAACTCTTTCAAATCCCGCCTGTATATTTCCAAGGCGCCCTTTTTCTTCCCCCGACAGGACACCTTCGTCGGCTGGGAAAACTATCTTTCCGGATTGCGTTCCACCGGCTTTTTGCCCGCTCTCGGCCGATCGCTGTTCATTACCGTGGCTGGGGTGACGCTGATTGTGCTGTGCACCTCCATGACCGCCTGGTATCTGGCGCGGGTGCGCACCCGCTGGACAAAGCTGTTGTATCTGCTGTTTGTGTTCAGCATGATCGTGCCCTTTCAAATGGTGATGTTCACCCTCACCTATACCGTAGGACGGGTCGGACTGAACAATGTGGTGGGAATTGTCCCGGTATATCTGGGCTTCGGGGCAGGGCTGGCGGTGTTCATGATGACCGGCTTCATGCGCGGCGTGCCTATCGAGCTGGAGGAGGCCGCCACCATCGACGGCTGTGGCCCGCTCCAGTGCTTTTTTCGCGTAGTTTTCCCGGTTTTGCGCCCAACGGCCGTCACCGTGGCCGTGCTTAACGCCATGTGGATTTGGAACGATTATCTGTTGCCTTATCTTGTGCTAGGCACGGGGCAGAAAACCGTCCCCGTCGCCATCCAGCTGTCCATGCAGGGCGCTTATGGCTCCACCGACTTGGGTGGGCTGATGGCGATGCTGGTGGTAGCCATGATTCCCATCGTTCTCTTTTTCCTGTTTTGCCAACGGTATATCGTGGAAGGCGTCATCGCCGGCGCCGTGAAAGGATGAAAAAATGAGCTGCATGAAGGAACGCTTACAGGCCGCTGTGACCGCGGCCATCGACGCTCTCGGTCGGTGGCCGACACCTCCCTCCGCCGCCCGACTTCAAGACGCCATCGCAACCGCCGTGATGGAACAAATCGAGCCGCTGTGGGCCTGCTCCCAGCAGGCCCACGCCGCCGGCCGTCGGGCTTATTATCTGTCCGCTGAATATCTCGTCGGCCGCCTTATTGGAAACAACCTGCTCTGCCTTGGGCTGGCGGACTCCACGCGCCGGGCGCTGGAGACCACCGGGCTATCCCCGGAGGCGCTGGAGGAGGTGGAGGATGCGGCGCTGGGGAACGGCGGACTCGGTCGACTGGCTGCCTGTTTTCTGGATAGCTCCGCCACGGCCGGTCTGCCGCTGGATGGCTATGGACTTCGCTACCGCTATGGTCTTTTCCGTCAAAGCTTCGAAAAGGGCTTTCAGCGGGAAAGCCCGGATGACTGGAGCCGGGAGGGCGACCCCTGGTCTGTGCGCCGGGCGGAGGAGGCGGTGACGGTGCGGCTGGGAAACGACCGGGTGCTGGCGGTGCCCTATGATATGCCGATTTTGGGCTATGACGCCCGTCATATATCCACTCTGCGGCTGTGGCAGGGCGAGCCGGAGCCCCCCTTCGACTTCGCCGCCTTCAGCCGGGAGAACCACGCCGAGGCGCTGGCCGCCAAAAACCGGGCCGAAAATCTCTCCCGCGTGCTGTATCCCGGCGATTCCGGCCACGCCGGAAAGGTGCTCCGCCTGAGCCAGCAATACTTTCTCGCCTCCGCTTCGTTGCAGGATGCGCTTCGCCGCTTCGAAAAACAGCATGGCCGTCGATGGAAACGGCTGGCGGAAAGCACGGTTTTTCAGCTCAACGACACCCATCCGGTGATTGCCATCCCGGAGCTGATGGATTTGCTTTTGAAGCGCGGGGCAACGCTTGCACAAGCGGAAAGCATCGCCCGCCGTTGCTTCTGCTACACCAACCATACGGTCATGCCGGAGGCGCTGGAGGTATGGGAGCTATCGGTGGTGGAGGAGGTTTGTCCCCATTTGGTTCCCCTGCTGAAAACGCTGGCAAAAGCACAAATCGCCGCACTGAAGGCCGCCGGCGTAGCGGAAAGCCGTTGGCCGCGGCTGTTGTTTTTGCAGGAGAGGCGTTTGCACATGGCCTATCTCGCCGCCTGGTTTTCATATAAAATCAACGGCGTTGCGCCTCTGCATACGGAGCTTCTGCGACAACAGGTGCTGACCGAGTTTCACTCCCTCACCCCGGAAAAGCTCCTCTGCGTCACCAACGGCATCACCCAACGGCGATGGCTGGCGCTGTGCAATCCCGGTCTTTCCCGCCTGCTCACGGAAAAGCTCGGCTCCGACCGCTGGCTCACACAACTGGATGCGCTGGAAAAGCTGAAGCCGCTGGAGGGAGACCGGGAAACGCTGGAGGAATTTTTAGCGGTGAAGCAGCAATGCAAAAGCCGGCTGGCCGCCCATCTTTTGCGACAGGAGGGGCTGGCCGTCAACCCGGAGGCGCTTTTCGATGTGCAAATCAAGCGCCTGCATGAATACAAGCGCCAGCTGTTGAACGCCCTGTGCATTCTGGAGCTGTATTTCCGTCTGCGGGAAGGCTCGCTGATCGATTTTCATCCCACGGTTTTCCTTTTCGGCGCCAAAGCGGCGCCGGGCTATACCCGCGCCAAGGCCATCATCAAGCTCATTCATGAAATCGGTGCGCTGATTCGCCGGGACGAGGCGGTTTCATCCGTTTTGCAGGTGGTGTTTGTCACCGACTACTCGGTGTCCTATGCCGAAAAAATCATCCCGGCGGCAGATGTGTCTGTCCAAATTTCCACCGCCGGCACCGAAGCCAGCGGCACCGGCAACATGAAGCTGATGCTCAACGGGGCGGTGACCCTCGGAACCTATGACGGAGCAAACATCGAAATCGCCAAGGCTATCGGCGAGGATGCCTGCTGTATTTTCGGCGCCCGCGTGGAAGGGCTTCGAAAAATTGAGGGCGTATACACGCCGAAAAAGCTGTATGCGAAAAATCCATCCCTGCGCCGCTGTCTGGATGCCATCACCGACGGCACGCTGGACGACGGAGAAACCGGCTGGTTTCGTGAACTGGCCGACGCTTTACTAATCGGGACGGACGGACAGCGGCCGGATCCTTATTATGTGCTGTTGGATTTCGACGAATTCCTGCAGGCGCGTCTGCGGCTCAACCGGGAATTTTCGCAAAACCGGCTTTCCTTCGCCGCGAAGCAGTGGCGGGGAATTTGCTCCGCGGGCTATTTTTCCTCCGACCGAGCCGTGGCGGAATACGCCAAGAAAATCTGGCGGCTTCCACCACCAAAGGCATCCGCTCAATAGCTTCCCCGCTTCACCGCGGCACAGACACCTCTTCATCGAGGGGATTCGCCTGTGCCGCTTTTCGGTTTGTCGGCAAAATCCGACAAACAGTTGCACTTTTCCGGGATTTATGCTACACTATCCGCGAGAAAAGGAGGCGGAAGCCATGTCTTATACCGTAATGCTTGTGGCCGCGGCCGGAAGCTCCACCCGCATGGGGCGGGCGAAGCAGAAAATTCTGTTGGCGGGCGAGCCAACGCTGTTGCACACCCTGCGCGCGCTGGAGGCGGCCGAAGCCGTGGACGGCATCGTGCTGATTCTCCGGGCGGAGGATCGGGAGGATCTGACCGCCATGGCGCACCGCGCCGGGCTTCGAAAGCTGTTGGCCGTCGTGGAGGGCGGAAACAGCCGTCAGCAGTCGGTGCAAAACGGTCTCGCCGCCATTCCAGCCGAAGCAACCCTCGTCGGCATCCACGACGGCGCACGGCCGCTGGCTTCTCCCCAGTTGATAAACGCCGTCATTCGGGCGGCGAAGGAAAGCGGTGCGGCCGCCGCCGCCGTTCCCGTGCAGGACACCCTCAAGCGGAGCGATGAGAACGGCCGGGTGACCGGCACCGTGGATCGCACCGCCCTCTGGCGGGTGCAAACGCCCCAGGTGTTTCAGCGGGAAATATATGCCCGCGCTCTGCAACGGGCAAAGGCGGACAACCGGGACTATACCGACGACTGCCAGCTACTGGAGGCGGCGGGCTTTCCCGTGCGGTTGGTCACGGGCGAGGAAACAAACCTGAAGCTGACGACCCCGGCCGACGTTGGATTGGCCGAGGCCATTCTGCAACAGAGAAAGCGGGAGGAAGGGTATATGCGAATCGGACATGGCTATGATGTGCACAAACTTGTGGAGGGGCGCTCGCTGATTCTCGGCGGCGTGACCGTCCCCTTCGAGATGGGGCTTCTCGGCCATTCCGATGCCGATGTGCTGGCTCACGCTATCATGGACGCGCTTCTCGGCGCGGCCGGGCTGGGCGACATCGGCGCGCTGTTCCCGGACAACGACCCGGCCTTCGCCGGCGCAGACAGTCTGCGTCTGCTGGAGCAGGTCGCGGAACGGGTGCGCACTGCCGGCTTTGTCCCCGCGAACATCGACGCC
The DNA here is from genome assembly GCA_964609975.1 of uncultured Ruminococcus sp. Classification (GTDB taxonomy): domain Bacteria; phylum Bacillota; class Clostridia; order Oscillospirales; family Acutalibacteraceae; genus UBA5905. The sequence goes on from CAZSTR010000037.1 coordinate 12,488, forward strand.
ACCGTTTTGGCGCAAAAGCCGAAGCTTCGCCCCTATATCGACGAAATGCGACGGCGGCTGGCGGCGGCCTGTGGCATAGCCGAAGACGCCGTTGGACTGAAAGCCACCACTGAGGAGGGGCTGGGCTTCACCGGCGCGCTGGAAGGAATCGCCGCCCATGCGGTTTGTCTGCTGATGCCACGATAATTGCATAGCGCCGAAAATGCGGCGCATTCCCCCTTTTGATGCGCGAATGGCAAGCACAAAAGTGCTTGCCATTCTTTTTTTGCGCCCATATCCCGAAAGCCGCCCGTCGAGACGCCACAAATCCATCTATACAAAAACAGGGCAGGTGTGAAACAACCCGTTCACACCTGCCCCTTTATCTCCCGGCATTTCGCAGAGTTCATCACTCAACGAATACCTTCTGTTGGAGAATTTTAGCATAAAACGAGCAAAAGCGCAATATGTAGGCGCAAATTTTTCGCGTTTTTTTGAAACTGTTCAATTTTCACTGACAAACAAACTGCGTTTTGTAAAATTTATACAGCTTTTTTCTTTTTCCGCAGTCAAAATAGCAGTCGTTTTCGGCTGTTACAATATCAATACACAGGCTCCAAGCCGAGCCGGAAACAAACATAAGGAGGAAAACAAAATGGCAAAAGGCGAAAACATTTTCAAGAGGAAAGACGGGCGATGGGAAGCACGCTATATCAAAGGCCACGATTTGGCCGGGCGCATCCAATATGGCTTCTGCTACGGAAAAACCTATCGGGAGGCCAAGGAAAAGGTGACAAAGCTCAAGGCAGCTCTGGTTCTCGGAAAAACGCCACCGCCGGTCAGCTGCCACCGTCTGTCCTTCTATTGCGACGAGTGGCTACGACTGAAGCAGCCGCGGGTGCGGGAATCCACCTATGTGAAATACGCCGCCACCGTCGAAAAGCACATCAAGCCGAAGCTTGGCGGGTGTTTTCCCGCTGCCATCCGCACCGAGCTGTTGGACAGCTTCGTCCATGAGCTATTATACGAGGATGGGCTGGCGGTAAAGTCGGTGCATGACATTCTGGTGATACTGCGCAGTGTGCTGAACCATGCCGCCGAACAGCTTCCGGGCGCGTTCCCGCCCGTAGAAATCCATTATCCGAAGGGAACCAAAAAGGAAATGCGGGTTTTATCCCGCCGGGAGCAGGAAAGGCTTGTGCAGTTTTTGCTGACGGATTTGGATGACTGCAAATTCGGCCTTTTGCTGGCGCTGTTCACCGGCATACGCATCGGGGAGCTATGCGCCCTGCACTGGGGCGATATCTCGGTGGAGGAGCAAACGGTATGCGTTCGCTCCACATTGCAACGCCTGCGGTACACAAGCGAAGCCGGCACTACGCGCACACGAATTCTTATCGGCGACCCGAAAAGCGTCACCTCCGCCCGCACCATCCCGTTGACCGCGGACATAGTTGCCCTGTGCCGAAAAATGAAGGTAAAAAACGACGAAGCCTATGTGCTCACAGGGACAACCGCTTTCATGGAGCCACGCACTCTGCAATATCGCATCAAAAAATACACCCGCGCCTGTCAG
>CAZSTR010000038.1:0-12539 GCA_964609975.1 uncultured Ruminococcus sp.
ATCACATCCTCCGGCGTCAGCGGCTCAAAATAGAGCTTGTCGGCGGTGGTATAATCGGTGGAAACGGTTTCGGGGTTGTTGTTGATGATAATCGCCTCATAGCCTGCGCGCCGAATGGTCTGCACCGCGTGCACCGTGGAATAGTCGAATTCCACGCCCTGGCCGATACGAATCGGGCCGGCGCCGAGAACGATGATTTTCTTTTTGTCGGTGAGGCGGGACTCGTTTTCGCCCGTATAGGAGGAATAGAGATAGGCAATATACTTTCCTGTATGGAGCGTGTCCACCATCTTGAACACCGGGAGAATTCCGTTTTCCTTGCGCAGGGCATAAACGGCGGTTTCCTTCATGCCCCAAACGCCGGCGATATATTCGTCCGAGAAGCCCATGCGCTTCGCGGCGCGCAGGTTGTCGAGGTCGCCCTTCTTCGCCGAAAGCACCCGCTCCTGCTCCACAATCCTGGAAAAGCTTTCCAAAAACAGCGGGGTGATTTTCGTCGCCTCATGTAGCTTCTCCACCGAAACGCCCCGGCGCAACAGCTCGAACACCGCATAAATGTTGTCGTCCCGCGACTCCCGGATATAGTCGAATATCTCCGCATCGCTCATCCGGTCGAATTTCGCCAGATGGAAATGGCACACGCCCGTTTCCAGCGACCGCACCGATTTCAAAATACACTCCTCCAGCGAAGCGCCGATGCCCATCACCTCACCGGTGGCCTTCATCTGCGTGCCGAGGGTGTTGGGCGCATCCGCGAACTTATCGAAGGGAAAACGGGGAAATTTCGCTACGATATAATCCAGCCGCGGCTCAATGGCCGCCGTACCGCCGGCCACCGGAATATCCTCCAACGCCATGCCCAGCGCGATTTTCGCGGTCACGCGGGCGATGGGGTATCCGCTGGCCTTGGAGGCCAGCGCCGAGGAACGGGAAACGCGGGGGTTCACCTCGATGAGGTAATATTCGCTGGAATAAGGATTGAGGGCAAACTGGACATTACAGCCGCCTTCGATTTTCAGCTCCCGGATAATTTTGATGGCGCTGTCGTTGAGCAGCTTCAGGTCGTGGTCGTTGAGGGAGAGAATCGGCGCAACCACCGCAGAGTCGCCGGTGTGCACACCCACCGGGTCGATGTTCTCCATGCCGCAGATAGTGATGGCCCGGTCGTTGGAATCCCGCATAACCTCGAACTCGATTTCCTTATAGCCCTTCACGCTTTTTTCAATCAGCACCTTATGCACCGGGGACAGCTTGAAGGCATTGCGACCGATTTCGCAAAGCTCCTGCTCATCGTTGGCAAAGCCGCCGCCGGTGCCGCCCAGCGTGAAGGCCGGCCGCAGAACCACCGGATAGCCAATGCGCGCTGCTGCGGCCTTCGCCTCGTCCAGAGAATAGGTGATTTCGGAGGGAATCACCGGCTCGCCGATGGCCTCGCACATTTCCTTGAACAGCTCCCGGTCCTCCGCCCGCTCGATGCTCTCGCTGGAGGTTCCAAGAAGCTCCACGCCACATTCCTTGAGAATTCCCTTTTTCTCCAGCTGCATGGCCAGATTCAGTCCCGTCTGACCGCCGATGCCCGGCACAATAGCGTCCGGACGCTCATAACGGAGGATTTTTGCGATATATTCCAGAGTCAACGGCTCCATATACACCTTGTCGGCGATGGAGGTGTCGGTCATGATGGTGGCCGGATTGGAGTTGCAGAGAATGACCTCATAGCCCTCCTCCTTGAGCGCCAGGCAGGCCTGAGTGCCGGCATAGTCAAACTCGGCGGCCTGTCCGATCACAATCGGGCCGGAGCCGATAATCAATACCTTTTTGATGTCCGTTCGTTTTGCCATGTTGATTCCTCCTATTTTTTATCACAGTCAGTATGTATAAACGGATTTCCCGTTGCAAACGGTTTCCAGACAGCGGCCGTATACCTGCTTTCCCTCGAAGGGGGTGGCTCGTCCTAGAGACAGAAACTCCTCCGGGCGCACAGGGTAAGCCACCTCCAAATCCCACAGGGAAAAGCCCGGCTCCTCCATCAGCCCAAAGCGCCGGCGAGGACGCACCGCCATGCACTCCACCAGCCGCTCCAGCGACAAAATCCCTGTCCGCACAAGCCCGGTATACAGCACCGGAAAGGCGGTTTCCAGCCCCACAATACCAAAGGCGCTCCCTTCCAGACCGCGAGATTTTTCCGCGGCGCTGTGGGGGGCATGGTCGGTGGCAATCATGTCCACGGTTCCGTCTGCCAGCCCCTCTAGCAGCGCCTGGCGATCCTCCGGCGCCCGCAGAGGCGGGTTCATCTTGAAGCGTCCTTTCTCCTGCAAATCAGTTTCGTCCAACAGCAGATAATGCGGCGCGGTTTCACAGCTCACATCCAGTCCATCCCGCTTCGCCCTGCGAATTAGCTCCACGCTCTCCCGGCAAGAAATGTGGCACACATGATAGGCGCAGCCCGTCTGGCGCACCAGCTCTAAATCCCGCTGAATCGGCCCCCATTCGCTCTCGCTGCAAATTCCCCGGTGACCGTAGGCGCGGGCATAGGCGCCGTCGTGGATATAGCCGCCGCGCAGAAGGCGGTTGTCCTCGCAATGAGCCACGATGATTTTCCCAAGCCCCTTTGCGGTTTCCATGGCGTGGCGCATGAGCGCCTCCGACTGGACGCCTCGCCCATCGTCGGAGAAGGCCACCACCCGCGGAGCCAGCCCCGCCAGGTCGGCCAGCGTCTCGCCCTGTTGGCCCACCGTGATGGCGCCATAGGGATAAACCCGAATCCGCGCCGCCCGGCGAATCGCCTCCTCCTGCGGAGCAAGGTGCTCCGGGTTGTCCGGCACCGGGTTTAGATTCGGCATCGTGCAAACCGCCGTATAGCCGCCCCGCGCGGCGGCGGCGGAGCCGGTGGCCACCGTCTCTTTATAGGAAAAACCCGGCTCGCGAAAATGCACATGCACATCGCAAAAGCCGGGAAAAATCGTATATTGAGAAGGATTCAGCGACTTATGGGAAGCCAGAAAAGCCTCGACGGCCTTTTCTGCAGCCGGGAAGCACTCGAAGCCAATTCGGTTCACATTCCGTTTTTCCATCGTCCGTTCCTTTCTCGTGGCAGAAAAAAAGTCCTGCCCCGTATGGCAAGACAACAAAGCTTCCGGGAAGGCGGAGCACCGCTTCCCTTCGGGATGATCCATCTTGCCGATCTCTCTGTATCGTGCTTAAAGATTTCTTCTGTTTGAAATTGTAACACACCCCCCTCCCCTTGTCAACCATAAATTTCATTTTTCTGCCGATTTTTCGCCCCCTCCGCCGGCGCTTATCGCACTGCCAAAAAACGCCGCAACGGCTCCTTCGGGCAATCGGGCTTGCGCCTTGATGATGTATTCGGCCACACCGAAGAGGATACGATATTTGCCCCTGTGTGCCCGCAGATGCACATCATTCTTCGTAAGGCAAAAACAACATTAAAAAACCCGTCCAAGTCTTTCGACTTGGACGGGTTTTTTCTGGTTGCGGGGGATAGATTCGAACTACCGACCTTCGGGTTATGAGCCCGACGAGCTACCCCTGCTCCACCCCGCGATATTGGCATCTCCTGGATGCTCATATAGTATACCACACTTTCAAAAAAAATCAAGTCTTTTTTCCAATTTCCTGAAAATTCTTAGAAAATACGCTTTTGAATAGGTTTTTTCAGCGAAAGAACGCACCTTCGCAAAAAAATCCGCATAATCTTTGGAAACAATCAAAAAAAGACTTGATTTTTTCGGTGAAATCTGCTATCATAATCCCGTTGCTTTGTCGAAAGGTATCTTTCGGCTCAACTTGGGGTCGCCCGGCGACCGAAAAAAAGGAGGTGCAGAATAATGGCAAAGTGTGATTTCTGCGGCAAGAGCATCGTTTTCGGTATTCGCGTGTCTCACTCTCACAGACGGTCCAACCGTTCCTGGAAGCCCAACATCAAGCGCGTCAAAGCGGTGGTGGATGGTTCTCCGAAGAGAGTGTACGCCTGCACCCGTTGCCTGCGTTCCGGAAAGGTTACGCGCGCTGTCTGATTCCCGATTGCTGAAAAGGATCCCCCGGCTTCGCCGGGGGATTTTTATTTTTTATTCACCCTTATATTTTCGCCGCGTGGCCAGTCCGCCCCGGATATGCCGCTGCGCCTTGTTGACCTCCAGCACATGGCGCACCGCCCCATAAAGCTGGGGGTTCACCGTTTGCAAGCGTTCGGACACATCCTTATGTACCGTCGATTTGCTGACATGAAACCGCTTCGCGGCGGCGCGCACCGTGGCGCGGTTTTCCAAAATAAATTCGCCCAGCTCAACCGCGCGGTCCTGTACCGTTTCCCTCATACCATCATCTCCTCAAAGGACTGGTTCATTGTATGAGTTTTCGTCGTGCTTTATGACCCATTTGTTGCCTCGTATCCCAAATCCGCATTTTACCGTCACAACTATTCCAATAGAACGCATTGATTCATATAGAAAACCCGTCATCAGTTACAAAGGCGGGTTTAATCTGCCGTTTATTTTACAGGGGACTTTTTCGGACTTAAAATCGAATTTGGTTCCCTGCAAAACAACAGGACATTCTTATGTTTCAAAAAATCAAAATCATAACCCAACAATTTTCCGTAGGCATAAAAAACAGCACGGCGGAAAGCCGTGCTGAAACGCATTTGTTTCAATATCTTTTAATGATACCAAGGCAGACCTAACGGATTTAAGACTATTTCTTGTTGACTGTCGACAATATCCAAAAAACATCTCCCGCAATTCCACTGCGCTTCATCATAATTTTCAGAAAACACAAGTAGGCAATATTCCTCAAAAAATTCTCGGCAGCCGTTTATCAATTCCATAACCAATTCATCGAAAAAGCGAATAAACTTATATACCGGCTGACCTTGTGCGAATTCAAAATTTTCATACAGTGTAAACCTACACAAGATCCGCAAAAGTTTTCCGGCTTCCGCGTTGCAATATGCGGAAAAATATGCTATGATATATTCATTCGTTCGGCTCGGCGTCCTTCGGCGGACGGGGCTTCCATTTCAGCTCCCGCACCCCGATATACAACAGCACTCCGCCGAACAGGCGGCGCAGTAGCTGGGGCTGCGCATGGGCGGCCACCAGCGACAGCGGTACGGCCGCCAGCACGCCGGCCAGCACGCACCACAAAACAGCCGCCCATTCGACATTTTTTTGCCGAATATGCCCCACCAGCGCCGCCGGTGCACAGCCGATGAAATACAGCAGATTGATGCCGCCGGCGGTATATTGGGACACCCCCGCGAACAGGGTCAGATACAGTATAAGCAACGACCCTCCGCCCACGCCGAAGCCGCTGACAACGCCGGTGATAACCCCGACAAGCCCCTCCAACAGCCTCACGGGAGCATCACCGCCCGCACCCCGCCATACAGAATCAGCGCCCCAAAAAGGCGGTGCAGCCACCCAGCGGGAATCCGGCGAAACAGCCGCGCGGACAACAGTCCGCCAACAACCCCGCCCAAAAGATAGGGCAACGCCTGCTCAAGCACCCGTCCTCCGCCCAAGGAAAAAGCGACGAAGGAGGCAACGGACAAGGGGAGGACAATCGCCACAGAGGAGGCGAAGGCGCGCTTCTCCTCCAACCCGCACCAGCCGATGAGCAACGGCACCAAAAGCAGTCCCCCACCCGCACCGAACAGCCCGTTGGCCGCCCCGGCCAGCGCACCGGCTAACATGTATTTTCCGATTTTTTTCATGTTTTCGCTCTCTTTCCTGAAAACTCTTTATCCGGGAGGAATGTTTCATGCTTCATTTTGGTGTGATTGGAACCGGCTGGATCACCCGGTCGATGATCGACGGCGCCCGCCGCTATCCGGAGCTTCTCCGACTGGAGGCGGTCTGCTCCCGCACGCCGGAGCGCGGGCAAGCCTTCGCCGCCGAAGTTGGCGCTCCCACCGTGTTCACCGACCTGGCGGCCATGGCCGCCAGCCCCGCCATTGATTTTGTGTATATCGCCAGCCCCAACCGCTGTCACGCGGAGCAATGCCGCCTGTTTTTGGAGGCAGGGAAGCACGTGCTGTGCGAAAAGCCCCTGTCCGCCGAGCCGGAGCAGGTGGCCACTCTCCAAGCACTGGCCCGGCAGAAGGGGCTTCTTTTCCGAGAAGCTATCATGCTTCTGTATCAGCCCCAGCTGGCCCTGCTTCAGGAAGCGGTGGCGGCCTGCGGCACCGTGACCGCGGCACATTTTCAGTTTTGCCAGTTTTCCTCAAAATATGAAACCTATCGCCGGGGAGAAACGCCGAATATTTTCAACCCGGCGATGCACACCGGCGCGCTGATGGATTTGGGCGTCTATTGCGTATATCCAGCCCTTCTCCTTTTCGGCGAGCCGACCCGCATCGAGGCCGAGGCCGGCTTCCTGCGCACCGGCGCCGACGGCTGGGGCTCTGCCCTTTTCCACTATACCCATCCGGAGCGGTTGGTGACCCTCACCTATAACAAAACCGCCCAGGGAAGCGCCCCCAGTGAAATTCTCGGCACCGAGGGCAGCGTGACCGTCGGCTCCATTTCCAAGCTGGAGGACATCCGCCTGCATCGGCGCAGCGAGCCGGAGAAGCTCCTGCATACCACCGAGGAAAAGGCGGTGCTCATGGGGCGGGAAATCGCCGCCTTCGCCCGCGCCATTCAGCAGGGCGAAGCCCAAACGGGCGAGCCGGAGCGGCTGGCGCTGGCGGTATGCCGCTGCATGAAAGCGATACGGCATCGGGCGGGCATCCGCTTCCCCGGCGTGGATTAAAAAACCAAACGAAAGGATTGGACAACATCCCTATGACGACAAAATTGGACGAGCTTTTTCTGAAGGTGCAAAAGCCGGCGCGCTACACCGGAGGAGAGCTGAACAGCGTGACCAAAAACAAGGCGGAGGTGGCCGTGCGGTTCGCCTTTTGCTTCCCGGACTTATACGAGGTAGGAATGTCCCATCTGGGGATGAAAATCCTCTATGCCCAGTTCAACCATGAGCCGGATGTCTGGTGCGAGCGGGTGTTCGCCCCGGACAGCGACATGGAAGCCCTCATGAAGGAGCATAACATTCCCCTGTTCGGGCTGGAAAGCCGCGACCCTATTCGGGAATTCGATTTCATCGGCTTCACTCTGCAATATGAAATGTGCTACACCGCCGTTTTGCATATGCTGGACCTGGCGGGGGTGCCCATTCGCAGCGACCAGCGGGGCGACGATATGCCGCTGGTGGTGGCGGGCGGTCCCTGCACCTGTAACCCTGAACCGCTGGCCGATTTTGTGGATTTGTTTTTTCTCGGCGAGGGCGAGGAGGTGGATTTGGAGGTCATCAACCTCTATAAGGAATTCCGCCGCAGGGGCTATTCCAAAAAAGCCTTTTTGCGCGCCTGTGCCGACATCGAAGGGGTTTATGTCCCCAGTCTGTATGACATTCGGTATCATGAGGACGGCACGGTAGCCGCGATTGTGCCGCTGGACGGCGTGAAGCCCACCGTGCGCAAGCGCATCATCAAGGATTTGGACTCCTGCTATTATCCCGAATATTTTGTCGTTCCTTATACGGATGTGGTCTTCGACCGGGCGCAAAGCGAAATCTTCCGCGGCTGTATCCGGGGCTGTCGCTTTTGCCAGGCCGGCTTCATCTATCGCCCTGTGCGGGAAAAGAGTATCGACACCATCGACCGGCAAAGCCACGACCTGTGCCGCTCCACGGGCTATGAGGAGTTTTCCCTGGCCTCGCTGTCCACCAGCGACTATACCCAACTGGAGGAGCTGCTCAATCGCCTGCTGCGCTGGGCCGAGCCGGAGCACACCAACATGTCCCTGCCCTCCCTGCGCATCGACGGCTTTTCGGAGGAGCTGGCAAACAAGCTGAATGTTCTGCGCCGCGCCGGGCTGACCTTTGCCCCGGAGGCGGGCACCCAGCGCCTGCGGGACGCCATCAACAAAAACATCACCGAGGAGGAAATCCTCGACACCGTTTCCCGCGCCTTCCGTGGCGGCTGGACGGCGGTAAAGCTGTATTTCATGATGGGTCTGCCCACCGAGACCATGGAGGACATCGAAGGGATGGCCCAGCTCGGTCAGAAGGTGGTGGACTGCTTCTATCAAAATCCGGACAAGCCGAAGGGGAAAAGCGTCACCGTGTCCATGAGCGCCTCTTGCTTTGTGCCGAAGCCCTTCACCCCCTTCCAGTGGGAGCCGCAGGCCACCATGGAGGAGCTGCGGGAGAAGCAGCAGCATCTGGTAGAAAATGTCCACACCCGCAAAATCTCCCTCAGCTGGCACGACGCAAAGACCAGCTTTCTGGAGGCGGTGCTAGCGCGGGGAGACCGCCGTCTGTGTCGAGTACTGGAGCTGGCGCATGACCGGGGCTTCAATCTGGACGCCTGGTCGGAGCGGTTCAATTTCGACGCCTGGATGGAGGTGTTCCGGGAGGCGGGGCTGGACCCGGCCTTTTATGCCAACCGTCGCCGCTCCTTTGACGAGATTTTCCCCTGGGACCATTTGGACTATGGGGTAACGAAGGCCTTTTTGCAACGGGAAAACGAAAAAGCACACGCGTCCCAAACAACGCCGAACTGCCGCCAGGCCTGTTCCGGCTGTGGCGCGTCCTGCTGGAAGGTAGGTGAATGTGTTGCAAAGCGTTAGAATTGTCTTTTCGAAAACCGGCCGCGCCCGCTATATTTCCCATTTGGATTTGGTGCGTACCATGACGCGCGTGATGCGCCGGGCAGAAATCCCTCTGTGGTATACCGAGGGCTTCAACCGTCATCCCTATCTCACCTTTGCGGCGCCTCTACCACTGGGCCAGGAGGGACTGCGGGAAACCATGGATTTGCGGCTGGAGCAGGACATGGATATGACCGCTCTTGTGGAGCGGATCAACGCCGCCCTTCCCGAAGGGATGCGGGCGCTTTGCGCCGCTCCGGCGGTGCAAAAGGCGGGCGCCCTCGTGGCGGCCCGTTATCAGATTGACTGGGCGGTCGATGTGGCGGCTTTAGAAAAGCTGCTGGCTCAACCGCAAATCCTGGTGGAAAAGCGGACAAAGAAAAAGACAATGAAGCAACTGGACATTCGCCCTGCCTTCGAAAGCGCCCGGCTGGAGACGGTCGAGGGGGGCGCGCGCATGACGGTGACCCTGCCCTGCGGTCAGGAAAACCTGAACCCGACCCTGCTGGCCGGGGCGCTGAACGAACAGCAAGGCGTCGAATGTCCCTGCCACATTTGTCGGCTGGAGCTGTTGGACAGCACCGGCGCTCCCTTTCGCTGATCAGCCGCAAAAATGTTTTTTCTTGCAAAACAAGAGTGTTTAAGGAGTGTGATTTATTTGCATAGCCCAAAAACCGAAGGGCCAAACCAGCTGTCAAAGGCAAGCTTGATTTTGTTCAACAGCCTCCATATTGCCTTTGGAGGTGCTTTGGCGATCATCCTCGCAGTTTTGGTGCTTTTTAGCCATGTGTACATCTACATGTGTACATCTATCCTTATGTCAGGAAAAGCTTTCTGCTGTCAAACACCGTCCTGCTTCTTTTCGGCATAGGGCTGATTCTGCTCGCCGCTTTCTGCCTGTGGGTATACAAACAGCGGGCGACGCCTTCCTTTCGCACCCATCACATAGGCATGGACAAGCTCGTTCTTATCCTTACAGCGATGCTGTGCCTTTGGCAGTGCTATTCCGCTTATAACCTTTTCTTTTCAACCGGCTGGGACGCCGGAATCATCGAAGAAAACGCAAAAAGCATCGCCGGCGGCCATTCCTTTACACACAAAAGCTATTTTTCCTTTTATCCGAACAATCTGTTCACCACCTATTTCTATGCATTGATACTAAAACTGAACAGCGTCGTCGGCGTGTTCGCCGGAGAATATGAGATGATGAGCATCGTTTTGCTCAACTGCCTGATAAACGCATTTTCCTGTTTTTTGGTTTACAAAACCGCCCGGCTGTTTGCTTCAGAAAAGCTGGCCTTCATCGGATATAGCCTTGCCGTTTTCTCCTTTGGACTATCCGCCTGGAATGTGATTTGCTATTCCGATTCCTTGACGCTGTTTGCGCCGATTCTAAGCTTCTATCTTTATGCGAAGCCGCATAGTCGCATGCCCGTCTGCCGCAGCATTAGCGGTCTCTTAGCCGTAGCCGTATCCATGGTATGCTATTTCATAAAGCCTCAATGCGCTATTCCCACCATCGCCATCATCCTCATAGAAATTGTCCGTGTGTTCGACCGCTTCCAACCCAAAAAGCTAATAAAACCGATAGCGCTCTGCCTGACCGTGGCTCTAACCTTTGTGTGCGTAAACGGGCTGTTGGAGGTCGGCAACCGAAAAATGCAACTAACCGTCGATAGCGAAAAGAAATTAGGTGTCACCCACTTTTTAATGATGGGCATGAACGAAAAAACCTGCGGCGTTTATTCGGGAGACGATGTTACCTTTTCCCACTCCTTTGAGACGGCGCAGGCGCGTAACGCCGCCAATCTGCAGGAAGCGAAACAGCGCATACAAAAAATGGGGCCGGTCGGCCTGTCCCGCCATCTCGTCAAGAAGCTCATTGTAACCTTCCACGACGGAACCTTTGCATGGGGCGTGGAGGGCAACTTCTACAGGCAAAAAAACCAACATGTCAACGGAAAGGCATCCCCCTTCCTGCAGTCTCTTTATTACAACGGCGGGAAAAGATATACCTATCTTTCCACCGCGCAGCAGTTTATCTGGCTTGCCATTTTGTTTCTCTCTTTTTTGTCGGCGGCCACCTTCAAAAAGCGCCATTTGAGAAAAGGGCTTGCCGCATTATGGTTGACAATTCTCGGCGTCACGCTGTATGAAATGCTGTTTGAGGTACGCGCACGCTATCTGTATATTTTCGTTCCCATTTTCTGCGTTCTCGCAGTAATCGGGATCAAAAACACCCTGCATATCCTTTTGAGGGCCTTTGACGCCCTCGCCAAGAAGCTCCGGAAAGGTGTGACGAAGCAATGACTCCGACTCTGTATGTGGTGATCCCTTGCTATAACGAAGAGGCGGTTTTGCCGGTGACCGCTCCCCTGTTTTTGCAACAACTGAAAAAATTGCAAGCGGCGGGGCTTGTGTCCGAAAACAGCAAAATCCTTTTTGTGGACGACGGAAGCCGGGACAAAACCTGGGAAATCATTTCCGCTCTCGCCAAAGAAAACAACACCTTCATCGGCATCGCCCAAAGCCGCAACCGGGGACATCAGAACGCGGTTCTGGCCGGCCTCATGGAGGCAAAGGACCGTTGCGACATCACCATCTCCATCGACTGCGACGGTCAGGATGACATCGCGGCGATGGAAAGCATGGTGCAGGAATATCAAAACGGCTGTGAAATCGTATACGGCGTGCGCAACAACCGCGAAACCGACAGCGCCTTCAAGCGCACCACAGCGCAGGGCTTTTACAAGCTGCTGAACGCCATGGGGGCGGAGGTTGTGTATAACCACGCAGATTATCGCCTCGTTTCCGCCCGCGCCCTGCAGGAGCTGGCGAAATTCAAGGAAGTGAATCTATTCCTACGGGGGATGCTTCCGCTGGTTGGCTTCAAATCCACCTCAGTCTATTATAAGCGATCCGAACGGCTGGCCGGAAAAAGCCATTATCCTCTCAGAAAGATGCTGGAGCTTGCCTTCGACGGCATCACAAGCCTTTCCGTGAAGCCCCTGCGCATCATTTCCGCCTTCGGCCTCATCATGTCGGCGGTGAGCTTCTCGTTCGTCCTCTGGGCCGTTTCGGCGCACCTTTTGGGGCAAACCGTGGCGGGCTGGGCCAGCATCGTGGCGGTGGTGAGCCTGATGTGCGGAATTCAGCTCGTCTGCTTAGGCGTCATCGGGGAATATATCGGAAAAATCTATTTGGAAGTGAAGCAACGCCCCCGCTATATCATCCGGGAGAGGACCGAAAACTATGAATAAGAAAAGCCTCCGGGAATTTTTGCTCTATGTCCTCGTCGGCGGCATCGCCACCCTCACCGAATGGGCGGTCTTTTTCCTGCTGGAGAAATGGCAGCTCTATTATCTGCTGGCCACCGTCGTGGCCTATCTTTTCTCCACCCTCGTAAACTGGTGGGCGGGACGGCTGCTCGTTTTCGAAAAAAGCCACATGCCCCTTCTCCGGGAAATCCTCGAAGTCTATCTCGTCAGCCTCGGCGGTCTGATGCTCAACCTGGCGATCATGTGGGTGGCGGTTGAGCTGTTCGCCGCAAAGGAGATGATGGCGAAGGTGCTGGCAACAGCGCTGGTGTTCTTTTATAACTTCCTTTTACGCAAGCTCTGCATCTATAAATAATCCGCCAACAGCCGAAAAAAGCGCGAAAATCGCCCGCTCCAGACGGCCGCCGCGCTCCGCACAAGCCCTGCTTCCCCCAAAAACGCCTCTTTTTGCTCCGCCGACGAAATCTTTTCGAAAAGCTTCGCTTTTGGACTTGACAAAGCGCCCCGGAGATGATAGAATGGTAGTCACTGAAAAACACGGAGAGGTGTCCGAGCGGTTTATGGAGCTGGTCTTGAAAACCAGTGACTCGAA
>CAZSTR010000039.1:0-10985 GCA_964609975.1 uncultured Ruminococcus sp.
TGCGGACGCACGCCGGCGGCGCGGCCGATTTTGAAGAAGCCGGCCACCGCCACGCCGCAGGAGCTGGCGGAAAATCCCCGCAGTCGCAGTGCAAAGCTGCGCTGTGTTGAAAAGCTGCATGACCGCTATATCGACGGCGTCCGCGGATAGGACAGGCTGTTTGGTGAGAAGACCTCGGAAGGGAGATGAAACGAATGGCAACCATGAATGAAGCCTATGATCTGGAGCTCTTTCGGCCCCAGGAGCCGTGTCTGCGCACGGTGGCGGACAACAAAAAGGTGGTCACCGAGCAAAAGCGCCGGGTGCGCCGCCAGTCGCTGGTGAACACGGTGGTATATCTGTTCCTCGGCGTGGTGCTTTTGGCGATTGTTGCGTCGTTTATCACCGGACGGGTGCGGCTGACCGAAATGAACAAAACTATCGCCGACAGCCAGGCACAGCTCAACATTCTGAAAAGCGAGCGGGTGCGGCTGGAGGCGGAGCTTTCGGCGAAAACCTCCGCGGAGCAGGTGGAACAGTATGCGCTGGAAAATGGAATGGCTCCGGTGGAAAGCAGCCAGATTTATTATATCGCCGCCGAGGACGGAGACAAGGTCACGGTGTCTGCGGACGCGCTCCCTTGGCTACAACGGGTGTGGAAATCCATTCGCTCCCTGTTTTAGTGGGGCGCAAAGCCGCCGCCTATTGGATCCGTAAACGGGTGGCGGGTATATTTTGTCTGATAACACAATACCTATATGTGGAGACAGCCATCGAGAGTTGAGACGGATCGGACTTGACTCTCGTTTGTTGTTTTTTCGAAAAATCCCTGCATGAAAGGAGAATGACCCGATGGCAAAGGAAAAAAAGCCGGCGGCCGCGACCACCAGAACCCCTACGAAGCAGATGCGTCTGCGGGCGCTGATCGCCGCTTTTTTGATTGCGGGTGTGTTTTCCGGTGCGGTGGTGGCCCGGCTGGGCTATTTGCAGCTTGTGCAAACGGATGACTGGATCAAGCGGGCGGTGTCCCAACAGCTCAGTGACACGGTGGTGACCGCCCAGCGGGGGACGATTTATGACGCCAACATGGTGCCGCTGGCCGAGTCCGCCGAGGTGTGGAAGATCATCATGTCGCCGAAGGATTTGGCGTCGGTGAACTGGAAAAGGCTGGAGAGGGCTGACAAAAGCGTGGAGCTGACCGAGGAGCAGGCGCTGGAAAAGGTGCGGGGCTTTGTTGCGGATGGGCTGAGCGAACTGTTCCAGCTGGACAGAGACAAGGTATACACCCAAACCGGGAAAACCTATTCCCAGTACGAGGTTATCAAATCTAAAGTGGAATATAAGGACAAAACCGCCTTCTCCGATTGGGTTTCTGCCAACGGGCTATCCCAGGCCTTCTATATCATCAAGGATTATAAGCGCTATTATCCTCAGGGGACGCTGGCCTCCACGGTTATTGGCTTCACCGGCACCGACAACAACGGGCTGGAGGGGCTGGAATACAAATATGAATCGGTGCTGGCCGGGGTCGCCGGGCGCATCGTCAGCGCTCAAAACGGTCTCGGCGACGAAATGCCCACCACCATGGAATACACGAAGGTGGTGGACGCTCAAAGCGGCGGAAGCCTTGTGCTGACGCTGGACAGCACCGTGCAGATGTATGCGGAAAAATATCTGGCCGAGGCGGTGGCCTCCGCCGGTTGCACCAACCGGGGTGTGGCGATTGTTCAGGATGTGAACACCGGCGGGATATTGGCGATGGCGGTGAAGGGGGACTATGACCCCAACGAGCCGTTCGTGGTGGCGGATGCCACCGCGAAGGAAACCATCGCCCAACTGGCGGGAGATGAGCAGGACAAGGCGGTGTCCGCGGCGCGCCAGCTTCAATGGAAAAACAAGGCCATCACCGACACCTATGAGCCTGGCTCGGTGTTCAAGGTGTTCACCGCGGCCATGGGGCTGGAGGAAAATCTCATCAGCGAGAGCAAAACCTTCTATTGCCCCGGCTATTACAAGGTCGGCGGCTGGACCATCCGCTGTCACCTGCACAGTGGCCACGGCACGCTGGATTTGCCCACGGCCATTTCCAAATCCTGCAACCCCTATTTCATGCAGCTGGGGCAGCTGGTGGGCGCATCCACCTATTTCAAATATTTCAGCGGCTTCGGCTTCACGGAGCGCACCGGAATCGATATGAGCGGCGAGGCCTCCAACGGCGGGCTGTTCCATACGGCGGAGCATTTGGCGCAGGAGGAGGCGGCACTGGCCACCACCGCCTTTGGTCAAACTTTCAAAATCACGCCCATTCAGATGGTCACCGCCATGTCGGCCATCGCCAACGGCGGTCGGCTGATGACCCCCTATGTGGTCAGCCAGGTGTTGGATGCAGACGGAAATGTGATTTCCACAACCCAGCCCACCGTGAAGCGGCAAATCATCTCTGCCGACACCTCCCAGCGCATCAGCCGGATTTTGGCGGATGCGGTCAACGGTGGTGGCTCAAAGAATGCGTATGTGGCAGGATACAGGGTGGCGGGAAAGACCGGCACCTCGGAAAAACGGGACATCGAGGGAAACGAGGTTGTGGCGTCCTTCGGCGGCTTTGCGCCGGCGGATGACCCCCAGGTGTCCGTTCTGGTGCTGTTGGATCAGCCTCAGTGTCAGAACCGCTACGGCGGCACGATTTCGGCGCCGGTGGCGCAGAAAATTCTGGACGCGATTTTGCCCTATCTGGGCGTGGAGCCGTCCTATACAACCGAGGAGCTGGCGAATTTGAGCCGGACGACGCCGGGGGTTGTGGACCAGTCGGTGGCGGCAGCGCAAACGAAGCTGCGCAATGTGGGTCTTAAGGCGTCAGTGGTTGGAAACGGCGAAACTGTGCTCCGACAGGTGCCCGCCGCCGGTCAGGCGATTCCCTCCGGCGGAACGGTTCTTCTATATACAGAGGAGGAAGCCCAGGCCCAGGTGACGGTGCCGAATTTTGTCGGTCGAACGGTGACCGAGGTGAACACGCTGGCCGCCTCCGTGGGGCTGAATGTACAGCTGGAGGGGCTTGTGGTTGGAGCCGAGGGCACGCCTGTGGCCAAGAGTCAAAGCGAAGCCGCCGGTGGAAAGGTGTCCAAGGGAACGGTGATCAAGGTGACCGTCCTCTATGGAGATACGAACGATTCCACAGCGGTCGGATAAAAAGGCCGAGCAAACGGGAGAAAGGATGACAAGGAGAATGAAGCTGTTTGAGCTGTTGAAGGATACGGGGATTGTCCCGGAAACGGTGGACATGGATCGGGAAATCCCGCTCATCACCTGCGATTCTCGCCGGGTGGAAAAGGATTGCGTGTTCGTGTGCATCGAAGGCACCCGGACGGACGGACATCAATATGCCCTCCAGGCGGAGCAGGCCGGCGCAGCAGCGGTGATTGTGCAACGGGATATGGGGCTGAGAACACAGCTTCTGACCGACAACACCCGGCGGATTTGGGCGCGGCTTTGCGCCAACTGGTTCGGCCATCCGGCCAGTCGGCTGAAGATCATCGGCGTCACCGGGACGAACGGAAAAACTACCACCACCACGCTCATCAAATCCATGCTGGAATATGCCGGCCACAAGGTTGGACTCATCGGTACCATCCAGAACAAAATCGGCAACCGGGTGTTGCCGGCGGAGCGTACCACGCCCGATCCCTTCGATTTGCAAAGCCTTTTGGCGCTGATGGTGATGGAGGGGTGCGACTATTGCGTGATGGAGGTTTCCTCCCATGCGTTGGATCAGGAGCGGGTGGCCGGCTGTGAATGTGAGCTGGGCGTTTTCACAAATCTGACCCAGGACCATTTGGATTATCACGGCACCATGGAGCGCTATTTGCAGGCGAAAAAGCGGCTGTTTTCCATGTGCCGCACCGGCATCGTCAATCTGGACGACGATGCGGCTGAGGAGATGATGGCGGGAGTGCCCTGCCGGCTGGTGACCTATTCGGTGGACAACGACCGGGCGGATTATGTGGCGCGAAATGTGCGCCACAATGCCGCCGGGGTGGAGTTTGAGCTGGTTGGTGTCGGCCAAATCGGACGGGTGCGGATGAAAACACCCGGCCAGTTTTCGGTGTATAACGGTCTGGCTGCGGCGACGGTGTGCCTGAATGTGGGAATGAGCTTCGAGGATGTGGTGGCGGCGCTGTCCGCCGCCGAGGGAGTGAAGGGTCGTGCCGAGGTGGTGCCTACCGGGCGGGATTTTACGGTTGTCATCGACTATGCCCACACGCCGGACGGCTTGGAAAATATTTGCCGCACATTGCGGGAATGCTGTAAGGGGCGGCTGGTGACTCTATTCGGTTGCGGCGGTGACCGGGATAAGGGAAAGCGCCCGAAAATGGGCGCGGTGGCCGCGGCGCTGTCGGATGCGTTGGTGATTACCTCCGATAACCCCCGCTCTGAGGAGCCGGGCGCCATTATCGAGGACATTTTAGCGGGGCTGGCGGACACGAAAACGCCCTATACGGTGGTGGAAAACCGGGTGGAGGCGATTCACTGGGCGATTGCCCATGCTCAGCCCGGCGACACGATTCTTTTGGCCGGAAAGGGCCACGAAACCTATCAGGTGCTCAAGGATGGCGTCATTCATCTGGATGAGCGGGAGATTGTGGCCGAGGCGCTGGCTCAGCTGGAGCCGGTGGCGCAACTGACGGAAAAATAAGGACGGAGGACAGAAACATGACCGTAGGAAATTCGATTCTGCTGGCGCTGACCGGGCTGTTGTCCTTTTTGATCGCGGCGCTATTGGGAAAGGTGTGTATTCCCTGGTTGCATAAGCTCCATTTCGGCCAGACGATTTTGGAGGACGGCCCCAGCTGGCACAAAAGCAAGCAAGGCACCCCCACCATGGGCGGGATTCTGTTCATTTCGTCGGTGACGGTGAGCTTCGGCGCCAGCCTTTTGGTTGCGGCGGCGCTGAACCCGACCCTGCTGATGCTTCCCTATGACACGATCCGCCTGCTGGCGGGCGCCTTTTTGGCGCTGGGCTGTGGCTCCATCGGCTTTCTGGACGACTACATCAAGGTTGTCAAAAAGCGGAACAAGGGCTTGACCCCCATGCAAAAGCTGCTGTGCCAGCTGTTGGTGGCGGCGGTATATGCGACGGTGATGTTCACCTTCGGCCACGGAACTTTCCGCATCGCCTTTTGGGGCGAGGTGAACTGGGGCATCTGGTATATCCCTTTCTGTGTGTTTGTGGTTTTGGCGATTTCCAACGCCACCAATCTGACCGATGGGGTGGATGGCCTTTGCGGAATGACCGGCTTTGTGGCGGCGCTGGCCTTTTTGCTGTTGGCGGGGCTGTCCGGGCTGTTTGGCGAGTGCCTGTTTGCGGTGGCGCTGGCCGGCGGCCTGGCCGGGTTCCTGCTGTGGAATTTGCACCCGGCGCGGGTGTTCATGGGGGACACTGGCTCGCTGTTCATCGGCGGTGCGCTGGCGGCGCTGGCCTTCGGTATCGACCGGCCGTTCATGCTGGTGCCGGTGGGCGTTTTGTATATTGCGGAAAATCTGTCGGTGATTTTGCAGGTGGGCTATTTCAAGCTTACCCACGGAAAGCGCCTGTTTAAGATGAGCCCGCTTCATCATCATTTTGAGCTTTGCGGATGGAGCGAAAACAAGATTGTGGCGGTGTTCACGGCGGTGACGTTGGTGGGCAGCGTGGTGGCGGTGCTGTTGGCAGCCTTTGGTTGAGCGCGGCGCGGCGGAGAAGGGAGAGAGGAAAATGGCACACAGCAATGTGACGGCGATGCCGAAGTCGACGCCGAAAAAGGCGCAGCGCTCGCTGTTTCATGTGGCGAATGGGCCCGATATGTATTTCTTGGTGCTGTTGCTGATCATTTTGGTGATCGGTTTGGCCACCCTGTATTCTGCCAGCCATGTTTATGCCTTCAACTATCAGGACGGTGACAGCTATTATTATATCCGAAAGCAGCTTTTGTGGGTGGCTATGGGGCTGGTGGCCATGTTTGTCTTCTCCGCGGTAGACTATCATGTATGGCACAAGCTAGCCTGGGTTCTCTGGCTGGCGAGCCTTGCGCTGTTGGTGGTGGCGCTGATGATGCCCTCCTCCACCGGCGTGCGCCGCTGGATTCGAATTCCGGGGCTTGGACAGTTTCAGCCGTCGGAGGTGGCGAAGTTTGCGCTAATTTTGCTTTTCGCCCATCTTATTTCTCTCAACCATAAGCGAATGCACACCTTCACCCGCGGTTTTTTGCCACTGATTTTGATTTTGGGCGTCACCTGCGGGCTGGTGGTGATTGAGCCGCACCTGTCCGGCACGCTGCTCATCGGTATTTTGGGCTTCGTGATGATGTTCGTCGGCGGCGTCAGCGTCTGGTGGTTGGTGGCGGTTTTGGGCGCAGGGGGCACCGGCGTGGTGTTCATGGTGAAGGTGCTGGGCTATGAACAGGACCGCATCGCTGTGTGGCTTCATCCGCTGGAATGCTTTGCCAACCAGATCACCTTTGCGGACGGGATGTCCGGGCGTGACCATGCCTGGCAAACGGTTCAATCGCTGTATGCCATCGGCTCCGGCGGCCTCTTGGGCCAGGGACCGGGGAACTCCCGGCAAAAGCATTTGTTTTTGCCGGAGCCGCAAAATGACTTCATTTTCTCGGTCTATTGCGAGGAGATGGGCTTTGTGGGTGCGGTGGTGCTGATTGTGTTGTTTGCGTTGCTGGTTTGGCGGGGCTTTGTGATTGGAATGCGCGCGCCGGATAAGTTCGGGTGTATGCTGTCCATCGGCCTGACGGCCCAAATCGGTTTGCAGATGGCCATCAATGTGGCGGTGGTGTCCAACCTGATTCCCAACACCGGAATCAGCCTGCCATTCTTCAGCTATGGCGGCACTTCCATTTTGATGCTGTTGGCGCAGATGGGAGTTGTGCTGTCCATCTCCCGCCAGTCGCGTATGGAAAAGGCATAGGAGGTTTTGTTATGCGAGTGCTTATGACGGGCGGCGGCACGGCCGGCCATATCAATCCGGCTTTGTCCATTGCGGACAGCATCCGGCGGGAATGGCCGGATGCGGAAATTCTGTTTGTGGGCGCCTATGGGCGCATGGAAATGGCGCTGGTTCCGGCGGCGGGCTATCCAATTCAGGGCCAGCATGTGCGGGGCTTTCAGCGGCGTTTGACTATCAAAAACATCGGCCGCAACTTTTTGGCGGCGGTGGACGCGGTCACGGCCAGCGGCACTGCTGATCGGATTTTGCGTGAGTTTCAGCCGGATATTGCCATCGGCACCGGCGGATATGTTTGTGGGCCGGTGCTGCGGCGGGCGTTGCGCCGGGGGATTTCGGTTTTGGTGCATGAGTCTAATGCGTTGCCCGGCGTGACGGTGAAGCTCTTGGCGCGGGAGGGTGCTACCGTGCTTTTGTGCAACGAGGACGCCCGGCGCTATGTGCCGGAGGATTGTGCGGTTGTGGTGACGGGGAATCCGTTGCGGCCGGGCTTCCAGGCGCTGGAGAGGGAAGCCGCCCGGCGGGAGCTTGGGCTGGATGAGCGGCCGCTGGTGTTGTCCTTTGGCGGAAGCCTTGGCGCAACCGCCATCAATCAGGCGATGGTACAGGTTTTGAAAAAAAGCTATGTCCTCGGCGGGGTGCAGCATATTCACGGCACGGGAAAGCAGGAATATGAAAGCACGAAGGCGGTGTTAGAGGCTGCCGGAGTTCCGACGGACGGCGCGGGAATTCACCTGCGGGAATATATAGACGATATGCCCCGGTGCATGGCCGCGGCCGATTTGGTGATTTGCCGGTGCGGCGCGATGACTCTCAGCGAGCTTCCCGCGGCGGGGAAGCCGGCGATTCTCATCCCGTCTCCCTATGTAGCGGAAAATCACCAATATCATAACGCCATGGCGCTGGTGCGCCGCGGCGCGGCCGAATGTATCGAGGAAAAGGATTTGTCGGGAGACGGCCTTTTCGAGGCGGTGCGCCGCTTGACGGAGGAGCCGGAGCGGCTGGAGCAGATGGCGAAAAACATGCGGGACGCCGCCGTGCTGGATGCGGACGCGCGTATTTTGTCGGTAATTCGGCAAAAGCTGGGAAAATAAACCCGGACCGGACGAACTCTCTTTGCATACACTGTCGTTGCAGAGAGGGGGAGGCGGATGGAAGCGATTCATATTTGGGGCGAGCATCCCTTGCGGGGTGAGGTGACGGTGCACGGGGCGAAAAACAGCGCGTTGCCGTTGCTGGCGGCCAGCCTTTTGTGCCGGGAGCCGGTTTTTTTGGAAAATTGTCCGCGGTTGTCGGATGTGGAGGCGGCGCTGAAGATTTTGCGCACGCTGGGCTGTGAAGCCCGGCGGCAGGGCGAGACGGTGTTCGTGGACGCGTCGGATTGCTCCGGGGCGCAGATTCCGGAAACGCTGATGCGGAAAATGCGCTCGTCGATTGTGTTTCTCGGCGCGATTTTGGCGCGCCGGGGGCAGGCGGAGCTGTCCTATCCCGGCGGCTGTGAGCTTGGCCCCCGCCCTATTGATTTGCATTTGACGGCCCTGCGGCGGCTGGGTGCTTGTATCGAGGAAAGCCACGGACGGATTTGCTGTCGGGCGGAGGGAGGCTTGCACGGGGCAGAAATCACGCTGGCCTTCCCCAGCGTGGGAGCCACTGAAAATGTGCTGTTGGCGGCCTGCTTGGCGCAGGGCGTGACGGTTTTGCGTCATGCAGCACAGGAGCCGGAGATAGATGACCTTTGCCGTTTTCTCAACGCCTGCGGCGGCCGCATCAGTGCGCCGGAAATCGGCGTTTTGCGTATCGAGGGGGTGGAGAGCCTTTGTGGCGTCCGCCACCGGGTTATGCCCGACCGCATTGAGGCGGCGACCTATCTGGCGGCCGCCGCGGCCACGGGCGGCTGTGTGACGGTGAAAGGCTGTTGCCCGGCTCATTTGGCGGCGGTGCTTCCGCCGTTGGAGGAGGCCGGCTGTGGGCTGATGGTTGGCGAAACGGCGCTGACCCTGCAGGCGCCGCCGCGGCTGAAGCCGTTGGGCGCGGTGCGCACTATGCCCTATCCCGGCTTTCCGACGGATGCCGGGGCGCCGTTTTTGGCGGCTGCCTGTGTGGCGGAGGGAACCAGCGTTTTTGTGGAAAGCATTTTTGAAAATCGGTATAAATTGGTGGATGAGCTGACACGCATGGGTGCGCGGGTGCGCGTGGACGGCCGCATGGCGGTCGTGGAGGGAAGCGACCGCCTGCAGGGTGCGGCGGTGAAATGCACAGATTTGCGAGGCGGCGCCGGATTGGTTGTGGCGGCGCTGGCGGCGAGCGGCGAGACGGTGATCACCGACCTGCGCCATCTCGACCGGGGGTATATGGAGCTGGAAGGTTCTCTGCGCCGTTTGCAGGCGCACATCGAACGGACGGACGGATAGAACGGGCACGAAAGGGAGAGGGGAAAATGAAGCAAAGGACACGGCCGCCGGCAACGGCGCAAAGCAGAAACGGCGCAAAGGGCGCCGCGGCCAGAAAGCGCCCGACGAACACGCGGGCGGAGGTGCGGCGCCGTCGCCGCCGTCGGCGGAGGCTGATGGGGCTGTTGATTTTGCTTACCGGCGGTTTACTGATTGCGCTGGTGGTGGCGCTGGTGGCTTTACATATCACCGGGCGGGTGGCGCAAAGCAACGGGACGCCCCTGTCCTTTCTGTCGGTGAAGGAAATCACCGTCGAGGGGGACACACGCTATTCCAAGGAGGAGCTGATTGAGGCCAGCGGGATATATGTGGGAGAGAGCCTGCTGGTGGTGAACAAGGTGCAGGCGCATGATGCGCTGTTGCGCCGGTTCCCCTATTTGGAGTGGGTGGAAATTAGCAATGTGTCCTTCTCCAGAATTCAAATTTTGGTAAAGGAGGCCGAGCCGCTGGGTGCGGTGGAAACGGCAGAGGGCTATGTGATTCTCGGAAGCAACAACCATGCGCTGGAAATCGTCAGCGCAGAGGCGCTGGACGAGAATTTGGTGAAAATCTATGGGGCACAGCCGGAGCAGGTGGCTTTGGGCGAGCCGTTGCTGGACGAGCGGAGCAAAAAAATCGTGGATGCACTGATGGCGGCGGTTGAGGAACATGGCGTGGAGACGCTGACGCGGATGGATTTGTCGGAAAAAACCAATATCCGCGCGGTGTGGCGCGAGCAAATTCTGTTGGTGTTCGGGAATGAGACCAATTTAGCCGGTCAGCTGCAGGCGTTTCAAGCGATTTTGCCGACGCTTTTGAAAAACAACGGCGAAAAGGCGGTCGGAAAGCTGGATATGACCACTTATTCCGATGATGACGCGGAAAATGACCGGGCGATTTTCTCGCCGCTGGAGGAGCTGCCGTCGCTGGGCGCGGCCGCCGAAACGCCCCCGGCGGAGGAGCCGACGGATGAGACGACAAGCCCCGGCGCGTCGGATGTGTCTGCGGCGGCCTGAACGGGGAACACCGTAAAAAAATCGCCGAAAACAGGAAATAATCAAAAATTCTTCTTGCATTTATCCGGAGAATGGTGTACAATGGTGTAGCGCTTTTAAGAGCGCTTACATTTCCGCCCGTGGCGAAGCTGGATATCGCAGTGGATTCCGATTCCAAAGGCCGGGGGTTCGAATCCCTCCGGGCGGGCCAAATAAGTTCGATAGTTTTGATACGAGAGTATTTGAAACTATCGAACTTTCTCTTTTGCCGAAAATCCTTGCAGGACAGGGGCTTTCGGCTTTTTCTATTTTGGAGTTAGTTTCATTGTGTGCGGTAAGACACAGTAATTCGCTGTGCCTGACAGCACATTAAAATCACGCTGAAACCTTTCTTTGAGGAATAGTTTCAGTGTAACTGTAAAAGTTTCATTGTAGTAGGAATAGTTTTAGAGCGAATTGCTTCATTTAGCGCGATTTCTTTTTCTTTGCCAACCAGGTGATTACCATACTAATTGAGGAAAGAGTAAGGTAAAGCACGGTAAAGAGTATTGTTTTTTATACTTTGCGGCGTATCTGTCTTGCGGGGTTAATTTG
>CAZSTR010000040.1:0-10571 GCA_964609975.1 uncultured Ruminococcus sp.
CCCATTCGTCACTCTTTTTTATTCACTGCTGTAACACTTCTATTGTAAACCTACAGCGGCTACCCGCAGGGGGTGAAAAAACAGTTGCGTCTTTTTGGAAAATATGGTATACTGAACCATCGCTTTCCAAAAAATGATACCCCCTATGCTTTTTGGGGCAAGGGGGGCGAAAACGCGCACGCAGGAGGGATTTGGATGAACAAGAAAACACGGTGGGTTGAAGGCCTGCGAGTACGGAATTTTCTGTTTTTGACGCTGGCCGGAATCATCAATGCTATCGGCGTCACCATGTTCCTATCGCCGGTGCGCTTATATGACAGCGGCATTTCCGGCACATCCATTTTGCTGTCTCAGGTGACCCCCTTGCCGCTGTCGATGTTTCTGCTGGCGCTGAATGTGCCGCTGTTTTTATACGGCTTGCGACGGCAGGGTCGCGTGTTCACGGTATATGCTATCTATACGGTGGCGATTTATTCGGTGGCGGCCTTCCTGATCACCGATGTGTTGCCGGTGGATGTGAGCTTTGCGTCGCCTCTGGCGGGGGAGGATTTGCTCCTTTGCGCCATTTTCGGCGGATTGATTTCCGGCCTTGGAAGCGGTCTTGCCATTCGCTATGGCGGTGCGATGGACGGCATCGAGGTGATGGCGGTGATTTTTGCGAAGCCGCTGGGGGTGTCCGTGGGCACCTTTGTGATGGCCTACAATGCGCTTTTGTATGTTCTGTGCGGCATGGTGCGGGACAGCTGGGTTTTGCCGCTGTATTCGGTGGTGGCCTATGCCGCCGGGCTGAAGGCGGTGGACTTCATCGTCGAGGGCATCGATCGGTCGAAGTCGGCGATGATTATCACCGGCTGTGCTGACGAGGTATGCGCCGCGCTGTCGGAGGCCTTCGGCTGCGGGGTCACGGTGATGGAGGCACGGGGCTATTATTCCGGAACGGCCAAATCGGTGGTGTATATTGTCGTCAACCGGTTCCAAATTCCCCGGATGCGGGCGCTGGTACACCAGGCGGATCCGGCGGCCTATATTTCCATCACCGAGGTAGCGGATGTGTTCAGCCATTCTGCCGCCGAATGAGGGAAAAGGACAAAATTGGAAAGCGCTGCGTTTCGTGGGGCGAGAGAGGGGAAAGCTATGGAAAAGAAAAAGCTATCGTTTGCGGAGCTTGTTACCGTTTCGGTGATGCTCTTCGGAATGTTTTTTGGCGCAGGGAATCTGATTTTCCCGGTGCACATGGGACAGCTGGCGGGTGCCAATGTCTGGTCGGCGCTGTTGGGCTTTGTCATCACGGGGGTCGGTCTGCCTCTTTTGGCGGTGGCGGCGCTGGGTATCAGTCGCAGTGACGGGCTATTTTCGCTGAGCAGTAAGGCGGGGCATGGCTATGGCCTGTTTTTCACCTGCGCGTTGTATTTGACTATCGGGCCAGCCTTCGCCATCCCTCGGTGCGCCACCACCGCCTATTCGGTGGGGCTGGAGCCGATTCTCGGCCAGCAGGCTAATCGCGGAACACTGCTGCTGTTCACGGTGCTGTTTTTCGCGGTGGTGCTGGTGCTGTCCCTGTATCCGGGAAAAATTCTGGTTTGGGTCGGACGCGTTTTGACGCCGGCGTTTTTGGTGTTTCTGGGGGCGCTGATGATCACCGCGCTGGTGAACCCGATCGCCTCGGTGGGCAGTGTGACGCCGGAGGAAAGCTATGCCTCAGCCGCCTTCGTGATCGGCTTTTTGGAGGGCTATAACACCATGGATGTGCTGGCCGGGCTGGCCTTTGGCATCGTGGTGGTGAACGCGATTCGCAATTTGGGCGTGGAGGACCCGGCCGCAGTGGCCGGAAGCACGGTCAAGGCGGGCGTTTTCGGCTGTTTGATTATGGCGGGGATTTATGTGGCGGTGGCGGTGGTCGGCGCCCAGAGCCGGGGGCTGTTCCCGGTGAGCGAAAACGGCGGCATCGCCCTGGCGGACATCGCCGGACATTATTTCGGCGCCGCCGGCATTTGGGTTTTGGCGATCACGGTGACGTTGGCCTGCCTGAAAACGGCGGTGGGACTGGTGACCAGCTGTTCGGAAACCTTCGTGAAGCTGTTCCCCCGTTCCCCCGGCTATCGCTTTTGGGCGGTGCTGTTCACGCTGGTGTCTCTGCTGATTGCCAATGTGGGGCTGAGCGCCATTATCGAATATGCGGTGCCGGTGCTGATGTTCCTGTATCCGCTGGCGATTGCGCTGGTGGGGCTGGCGCTGTGCGGGCGCTGGTTCGGTCATGACCGGGCGGTGTATGTGTCCACCATCTCCT
Organism: uncultured Ruminococcus sp.; assembly: GCA_964609975.1. Lineage (GTDB taxonomy): Bacteria > Bacillota > Clostridia > Oscillospirales > Acutalibacteraceae > UBA5905. The sequence goes on from CAZSTR010000040.1 coordinate 2,288, forward strand.
TCACGCTGGTGGCGGCGGTTTTCGATTTCCTGAACGCTCTGCCGACGATGGTTTTCGATGCGTTGCGGCTGGAGACGGTTTGCGCGACGGTGGAGAAATTCCTGCCGCTGTATTCGGTGGGGCTGGGCTGGCTTTTCCCGGCCAGTGTGGGTCTGCTGATCGGTCTGGTGATTCATTGGACGCGGCCGCTGGCGAAGCCTTCCTACAATGAAGGCGAATGAGCGGACGAGAATAGACAAATGAAAAAACGGAGCCCGGAGGGATTTTGATTCCTTCCGGGTTCCGTTTTTCTTGTGATTGCCCGGCTGTGCCGGGAAGCGTATGGATTTCGGCGTTCCCTTTGCCGATTTTCTTTCTTCCGTGCGGAGAATTATTTCAAAAAGGAGAAGCTACGGGGGATGGCCAGCTCCTTTGCCTTTCCGCCGCAAGCTTGGCAGAAGCCCATGATGGACTGCACCAGCAAAATCACCAGACAGACGCCGCCGGCGATGGCGCCGAGCACTGTCCAAAACAGCATCGCCGTCAACAGCGCCGTCAGCATTTGCAAAATGCACAGGCGCAACGCCTGCCGCACATGAAAGCGGACATAGGCGGAGTCCTTCGCGCCCAGTTGTGCCACAAGCACGCCCAGCAGAGAGAACAGATAGGGAAGCATGGCGAAAAGCCTGTTTTCCCGGATGTCCTCCGCCGCGAAATCGCTGGTGTGGTCGAAGGGGTCAACATAAGGAGCCGCCGGCGGCTGATAGGGGTTATAGGGAGACTGATATTGAGGATGGGGAGGCGGTGGAGACGTCTGGGGAGCAGCCTCGCCGGTGGGCTGAGCCGTGCCGCAGACAGCGCCGCAACGGAGGCAAACCGCCACTCCGTCGTCCAGCTGAGCCTGACAAACAGAACAGATTTTCATGGGGATGTCACATCCTTTGTTCAATTTCTTTTATTATAAGGGAATTGCGGGCGGTCGTCAAAGACTAATTGAAGCCAGCCTCGCCGATTTCGCCGAACAGCGCCTCCACGCCTTGCGCCAGCGTCCGGTGCTCCGGCGCCGCCAGCGTCGGGTCGCTTTCGAGGACGCGGAGGGCCTCCTGCTGTGCCTTTTGCAGCAGCTCCGGGTCGGCGGTCAGCTCCGCCATGTGCAGGCGGGGCAGGCCGTGCTGGCGGTCGCCGAAGAAATCGCCCGGCCCGCGCAGCTTCAAATCCTCGTTGGCGATGCGGAAGCCGTCGGTGGTTTCGCAGAGGATTTGTAGGCGGCGGCGTGTTTCCTCGGTGTTGTGGTCGGAGATGAGAATGCAGGTGGAGGGGTGCTCGCTCCGGCCTACGCGGCCGCGCAGCTGGTGCAGCTGAGCCAGACCGAAGCGCTCGGCGTTTTCCACCACAAGGATGACGGCGTTGGGCACATCCACCCCCACCTCAATCACCGTTGTGGAAATCAACAGCTGAATGTCTCCCGCGGCGAAGGCGGTCATGACCTGTTCCTTTTCGGTGGAGGGCATTTGTCCGTGGAGCAGTCCCAGCCGATAGGCGGAAAACGGCCCGGTGGCCAGCTGTTCGAAAAGCTGTGTGGCCGACTGGAGTGGGTTGCTCTCCGCTTCCTCGTTTTCCACCAGCGGGCAGACGATGAAGCCCTGGCGCCCCTCGTCCAGATGGCGACGGACATAGGCATAGGCCCGCTCCTTGCGGCGGGAGGAAACGGCGAAGGTGGAAATCGACTGACGGCCGGGGGGGAGCTCGTCCAGAACGGACACATCCAAATCCCCATACAGCATCAGTGCCAGTGTGCGCGGGATGGGAGTGGCGGACATCACCAGCAGATGGGGCTTCGGCCCCTTGGCGGCCAGCCGGGCGCGCTGGCGCACGCCGAAGCGATGCTGTTCGTCGGTGATTACCAATCCCAGCCGGGCGAAATGCACCGTGTCGGATAGCAGGGCATGGGTGCCCACGGCGAAGTCAATTTCGCCGTTTTCCAGCTTTTCCTGCAACGCCCGGCGGCGGGCGGCGGGGAGAGAGCCGGTGATACAGGCCACCCGGATGCTTTCTCCCAACAGCTTTTGCAGAGAGGCGGCGTGCTGTTGGGCGAGGATTTCGGTGGGGGCCATCATGGCCACCTGCCAGCCGGCGCGGATGGCGGTATAGGCCACCCCGGCGGCTACGGCGGTTTTTCCGCTGCCCACATCTCCCTGCACCAGTCGGGACATGGCGCGTTCCCTTTGTAAATCGCCGACGCAGTCGGCGATGGCTCGGCGCTGAGCGCCGGTCAGTCGGAAGGGGAGGCGGCCTTCGAATTCGACGGTGAAATCGCCCCGAATACGGGCGCCGGTTTCCTCCCGGCCGCGTCCCTTGAGGCGCAACAGCCCCAGCTGGAGCAGATACAGCTCCTCGAAGACCAACCGCCGGCGTGCGCTTTCCAGCCGCTCCTGGCTGGTCGGGCGGTGAATTTCTGCCAGCGCCTCGGCGGCGGGGAGGAGTCCCTGCCGCCGACGCAACGCCGGCTCCAGTGGCTCCGGCACACTCTCCTTGGACAGCTTTTCCAGCGCTTCGGCGATGTTTCCCTCGATCATGCGGCTGGACAGCCCCTCGGTTTGCCGATAGATGGGGCGAATTCGATTGCCGGTGGCGGCCGGCTCAATCAGCGGAGAGGTCATCTCGAGCTGGCGGCCATTCGCCACCACCGTGCCGAAAAGCAGAATTTCCGCGTCCCGCCGCACCCTTGCGGCGGCAAAGCGGTTGTTGAACAGCGTCACCGTGACGGTGCTCTGACCGTCGCTGACCCGGAAGCGATAGAGGGTCATCCCCTTGCGCACCCGGTGCTCGGTGGGGCTGTTGAGCACATAGCCCCGGATGCAGCAGGGGACGCCCGGCTGGGCCTCCGCCGCGCGGATGCAACGGGACCAATCCTCATAGGCACGGGGATAAAAGCGCAACAGCGCGCCGACGGTGGCGATGTGCAGTTTTTCATAGGCGGCCGCCCGCTTGTCGCCCACATTTTTCAGCGTGCGTACCGAATCCTCGAATTGCATAGCCCTTCCCCTCCCTTCGTTTAGCTCTATTATAATGCAGAAACGGGCGCTGTGCAAGAGAAAAAGCTCTCCGCCGCGGCGGAGAGCTTTCAAAAGCAGGGAAAATCAGGCGTCCGCCTGCAAAACGGTCACATGGCCGTGGAGCTGGAGCAGAGATGCGGGCACCTTGGGGGTCACCGGGCCTTCCAGCGCCTGACGGACGATGGCGGCCTTTTCCGCCCCGGCCAGCAGGAGAATGTGCTTCGCCTGCAGGATGGATTTCATGCCCATGGTGACGGCACTGGTGGGCACCTGGGAAATGTCCTCGAAGAAGCGGGCGTTGGCGCGGATGGTGGAGTCCTTCAGCTCCACCACATGGGTTTCGGCGGTGAAGTGGTCTGCCGGCTCGTTGAAGCCGATATGGCCGTTGTTGCCGATGCCCAAAACCTGCAAATCAATGCCGCCGAAGGCGGCGATGCGGGCGTCATAGGCGGCGCACAGCGCCTCCTTGTCCTCTGCCAGACCGTCGGGGACAAAGGTGTTCTCCGGCCGGATGTTGATGTGGCGGAACAGGTTTTCTTCCATGAAGAACCGATAGCTTTGCGAATTTTCCGGGGACAGCCCGCAATATTCATCCAAATTCACCGAGGTCACCGCCGAAAAATCCAGCCGTCCCTCGCGGTGCTGTTCCACCAGCGCCTGATACATTCCGATGGGGGTGGAGCCGGTGGCCAGTCCCAGCACGCAGTTGGGCTTCACCAGCACCTGGGCGGCCAACAGATCCGCCGCGTGGCGGCTCATCGCCGCATAGTCCTTTTCATGAAAAATGGTCATGTTCATCGCTCCTGTTTCGATAAATTTCTTGTCTATGTTCCCATTATAGTCGGTTGAGGCGAAAAAAGATTTGCAGAGAAGCGGATATTTCGTGCACATTTATTTTTTGGCGGACTTTTTGCGAAAAAAAGTGGAGCCGCGGACACCGTGCGCCATAATCCGACACGAAGATCTGGTATACTGATGGGACAGCGGAGAACGGCCCTTCACAAACTTTTTACAAAGGCTGTCAAAATTTTCCGGCAGAACAGTAGCATTTTTTTGCCGGACATGGTAAAATGAAAAATGTATGGCGTCCGACGGACGCGATTTTTCAAATTTGACAGATGAGGTGGTTTTGTTTGCAGGGCTTGGTTGAATGGTTTATGAATGTGCTCCACGGGCTGTCCGGGGAGCTGGTGGCGTTGATTATCTCGATGGTTCCGCTGTTGGAGCTGCGGGGCGGACTGCTGGCGGCGTCCCTGCTCCAGGTGGACATTCTCAAGGCGGTGCCGCTGTGTATTCTCGGCAATGTGATTCCGGTTCCTTTTATTCTCTGGTTCATCACGCCGATTTTCACCGCCTTGAAAAAGACGCGTCTGTTCCGTCCCGTGGTGGAAAAGCTGGAAAAAAAGGCGATGAGCAAAAGCGAGAAGATTGAAAAGGGATATTTCTGGGGATTGGCGCTGTTTGTGGGAATTCCTCTGCCGGGCACCGGTGCCTGGACGGGGGCACTGATTGCAGCTCTGCTGGATATCCCGCCGAGGAAGGCGTTGCCGGCGATTTTGTTGGGAATTTTGATTGCGACGGTGATTATGGCGGCGGTTTCTTATGGCCTGCTGGGTGCTTTGCTGAGCCTTTAAGCTTTGGCGAAAAGTGCATATCGGGGAGAACGGACACATATACATGACGGTAAGAGCGGATGCCGGATTTTCGGAAGCCCGGCGGGAAGGAAGGGTAAGAGTATGGTCATGGAGAAACAGGGTCAATTCTGTCCGGAAGGCACACTTTTGTACACGCCGGAAAATCAGGCGGCCACCGCCTCCATCACAGCGCTGATGCAGGCGAAGGAGGAGGGCCGAATTCTGGAGGGGCGCGCGGTGCGGTGCGATGTGGCGCACAACCTGTATGTACAGCTCCCCTGCGGAGAGGGCATCATCCCCCATGCGGAAGGGGCCGTCGGCATAGCCGAGGGCGTCACGAAGGATATTGTGCTGATCACGCGGGTGAACAAGGCGGTTTGCTTCGTGGTGGTTGGCTTCGAACAAACGGAGCGGGGCTGTCGGCCGGTGCTGTCCCGCCGTCTCGCTCAGGAGCGCTGTCGGGAGCAGTATCTGGATGCGCTGCAACGGGGCGATGTGATTCCGGCGCGGATCACCCGGCTGGAAACCTTCGGCGCGTTTTGCGATGTGGGGTGCGGGCTTCCGGCGCTGTTGCCCATCGCCGACATTTCCGTCAGCCGCATCGCCCATCCGCGGGACAGGTTCACGCCGGGCATGGACATTCTCGGCGTGGTGTCCTCTCTGGAAAACGGGCGCATCTGCCTGTCCCATCGGGAGCTTTTGGGCACATGGGAGGAGAACGCGGCGCTGTTTTCGGCGGGGGAGACCATCGCCGGGGTGGTGCGCTCGGTGGAAAGCTATGGGATTTTTGTGGAGCTGACCCCCAACCTGGCCGGGCTGGCGGAGCCGCGAGAGGGCGTGCGTGTGGGGCAGCAGGCAGCGGTATATATCAAAAGCCTGCAGCCGGAAAAGCTGAAAATCAAGCTGGCGCTCATCGACGCCCAGGATGGGCCGGGAGAGGTGCGGCCGCCACGGTATTTTATCACCGAGGGGTCGGTGACCGATTGGGTGTATTCCCCGGTGGGATGCAGTCGGATGATTGAAAGCCATTTCGGCGTGGAATAAGCGGGAAATAAGCGGATTGCAAAACGGAACAGGCGCAAAGCGACAGCGGACGCCTGTTCGGGAACGGAAAAGGAAGGATGACATCATGCGGCGCAGTTTGACCTTGATTTTGTGTGGGTGCCTGCTTCTGCTTGGGCTTTGCGGCTGTGGAGAGGATGGCTTCGGGAAGGGCTTCCGGTTTCCGCTGGAGGCGGAGCCGCGGCAGCTGGACCCCCAGGTGGCGGCGGACACCGCCTCGGTGGCGGTTTGCTCGGTGCTCTTCGAGGGGCTGACCCGTTTGGACGAGGAAGGAAATCCTCAGCCGGGCGCGGCGGAGTGGACCGTGTCGGCGGACGGGCTGGTGTATACCTTCACCCTGCGGGAGTCCTATTGGAGCACGGTGTCTTTGCGGGGCGAAGCAACCGGCTTCGAGGAGCCGGTGCTGGTGATGGCGGACGATTTCGTTTTTGGCCTGCAACGGGCGGCGGATCCTCAGACCGACTCCTCGCTGGCCGGAGAGCTGGCGGGGATCGCCGGCGCGGCGGCGGTGCTTTCCGGTGAAAAGCCGGTGGAGCACCTTGGCGTGCGGGCGGTGGACGAGCGCACGCTGACCGTCACGCTGACCGAGCCGGACGCTTCCTTCCCGATGCGGCTGGCGGCCGCCCCGTTCATGCCCTGCAACCGGGAGTTTTTCGCCTATACGGCCGGGCGCTATGGTCTGGAAACCCGCTATGTGCTTTCCAATGGGCCGTTTTCGCTGACGGCCTGGAACCATGATGAGTCTCTCCTTTTGAACAAGAACGAGCAGTATCATGACGCCGAAAGGGTTTTGCCGGCGGCGGTGCGGCTGGTGATTGGCGGCGGCACGCTGGAGGAGCTGAAAAACGGCGAGATGGATGCGGTGGCGCTGACGGCGGAGCAGACGGAGGCGGCGCGCCGCGCCGGGGTGCAGGTGGAAGCCCTGCAGGACACGGTGCGCAGTCTTTGGTTCAACACGCGGGTGGAAAGCCTGTCCAACGGGGATGTGCGCCGGGCGTTGCGGGATGCGGTGGAATGGGACACGGTGTATGTCTATCTGGAGGAGCTGGGGGAGACGCCAGCCGACGGATATGTTGCGCCGGCGGCCATGAACCGCTCTTCGACGACGATGGGGGCGCGGCTGTGCCGCACCGATGTGGCGGCGGCGCAAAGGGCCTTGGGTGCGGGGCTGGCCGCGTTGCACCCGGAGGATAAGTCGCCGGCGTTGCCGACGCTGACGGTGCTGGCGGCGCAGGATGAGGCCAGCGCCAATCTAGCCCGGTATCTGATTCAGTCTTGGCAGAAGAATTTACAGCTGAAATGCAGCTTGACGCTGGTGAGCGAGGAACAGCTGCTTTCCCGACTGAAAAGCGGCAATTATCAGCTGGCGGTGGCGGCGGTCACCGCTCAGGGTCTGTCCGCGAGCGAAAACCTTTGCGGGTATCTCTCCGCGAGCAGTCAAAATTACAGCGGATATGCGGACAGTGGGCTGGACGCCGCTTTGGAAAAGGCCCAAAAAGGCGGCCGGGATGCGCTGGCGGTGGCGGAGGAACGGCTGGTGCAGGCCTGTCCCACGGTTCCCCTGAGCTTTCAAACCCGTTATTACGGCATCGCCGTCGGGGTTGAGGGCATTCGCCTGCGCCCCTTCAACGGCGGCGCCTATGGCTCGCCCTTCTCCTTTTTGCAGGCAACGAAAAAGGATTGACAAAACGAACCTCGCCCTGCGAACGAATTTGTTCGCGGGGCGGCTGTTGCAATGGAAAGAAAGCAAGCGACGCAAGCCGTTGATTATCGAGGGAGCGCGTCAGGTTGGCAAGACCTGGCTGATGAAGGAATTTGGCAGACAGGCGTATGCGGATACCGTATATATCAATTTCGACTTCAATTCTAGAATGGCAGAGCTGTTTGCTTCCGATCTGGATACCATGATGTGTATGATAAAATCAAGCCGAAGCCGGGCAGTAAGGACAGCATCATGGACGATGTTGTGTTTGAAATGGAGCTGGTCAAGCAGGTCGAGGTCAACATTGACTATATCCTGATGCTGGTTTTGCAAAGTACCATGATGGAAACTGCGAGGACAGGGGAATTCTTGCTGCGATTGATAAGGCGATTAAGTCCAGCTTGCAGCTCCGTTCCAAAAAGAAGCTGATTGAGAATTTTATTGCCACAATCAACACAAGCACCGATGTCAATGCAGACTGGCAACGCTTTGTCAGAGAACAGCGTGAGGCAGATATTCAAGCTTTGATAACCGCAGAAAAATTGAAGCCGGAAGAAACCAGAAGGTTTGTTGAGAATGCTTTCCGGGATGGAGTTCTCAAAACAACGGGCACGGATATTGACCGTCTTATGCCGCCGATTTCTCGCTTTGGCGGAGAGGGCGCTCATGACCAAAAAAGCAGATGGTCATAGAAAAGCTGAAGGCGTTATTCGAAAAATATTTTGGCTTGGTGAATCCAAAAGAGGCTGTTTTGGAAAGCCGCAGCGGACAGAAATAATAAAAAAGAGGGGCTAACTTTTAGCTGAGGTGCGATAACGAAGTATTTTATGTAAGGTGGCGGTACAGCGAAA
>CAZSTR010000041.1:0-9962 GCA_964609975.1 uncultured Ruminococcus sp.
CAGACGCCGCAAGGGTTTCCGAAGACGAAAGTTCTGTGGGACACACGATCAAGAAAATGATCCAGGCCTATGAGCAGAGCAACCTGAAATAATCCCGACCCAGGCAAAATCCCCGGAGCTGTGCCAAAAGGCAGGGCTCCGGGGATTTTTTTCACGGGATTGAACTTTTGTCCGCCGGTGCAGAACTGGTTCGAAGAGCTTGTTTTTTGTTCGCGTTGTGGATGATGTCGCGCATTTCATCCATGTGGCGCTCTATATTGGCCACCAGCGCAAATTGGGTGCGGCAACGGTCCAGGTTATGCCGAGGGCGGTGAATACGGAAATGCTGGTCACCGTCCAGATAGTCCGTGAGGAAGCGCACGCCACATTCCAGCGTTATGAGCCGGGCGCCGGCGGCTAGGCTGTCCCCCTCGGCTGGGGGGAGGAACGCACCGGCGCTGTGCAAATAGCTCTCGGCGAATACGCGGAACAGATTCAAATCCAGCTGCACCTTCGACAAATCGGTTTCGTCCTCAGCGGCGATGTTGGCACCGAAGCGGATACAATCGCCGAAATCGAAGGCCGCCACGCCGGGCATCCCCGAGTCTAGGTCGATGACGCAGAGGCCGCGGCCGGTGACATCGTCGATAAGAATGCTGTTGAGCTTCGTGTCGTTATGCGTGACGCGATAGGGGATACGGCCGCTGGCCATCCACACGGTCAATTCGGAAGCGGAGGTCTCCCGTTCCAGCGCGAAGGTAATTTCCTCAGCCACCGTGGCGGCGCGTCCCTCTGTGTCGGCTTCGATGGCCCGATGGAGAGCTTCATAGCGCTGGGGTGTGTCGTGAAAATGGGTGTTGATTTGCTGCAGCAAAAGCCGGTATTCGGTGTTGTCGGCGCGGCGATGCCAGACGGCGAAGGTGCAGTTGATATGCCCCTCGCCATACGGCTCCGCTCGGAGAAAGGTGTCTCTGGAAAAGCGAATGGCCGCCAGAGCGGCGGCATGGGGTCCCTGTTGCATAAAAAAGCCTCCTGCAAAAGCGAAAATTCTTAAAAATCCTTTATGTTACGAGGATAGTATACCGCATTTTCTGGCGGCCGTTTTTAGAGGAATATGGAAAAACGGTGCATGATTTGGCGACCGGGCAGACATACTGGACTTGTCGGGGGGCGGAGAAAAAATCATTGCCAAAAGGAAACAGATGTGCTATAATACTGTCGATTATAGTCGTTGGCGAGGCCGAAAAGGCGAAAGTCCTTTGGATACCTTGGATAAAATGGATAAAGCAGATGAAACGGGAATTTCAAGAAGCGAGGGAAACGAATCATGAAATGTGATAAATGCGGAAAGGCGTTGCGCAAGAATCAAGCGGTTTGTCCGGCTTGCGGCGCGGCACGGCCGGAGGAAGCGCCGGCGCAGGTCAGCCTGCGGCAGGCCAGCGGTAAGCCGAGGCTCACACAAAAACAGCTGTGGACACGCATCGGCATTATCGCCGGCGCGGTGGTGGCGGCAATTGCGGTGGCCGTGGTGTCCATCGTCGCGGCCCTTTTGGGACGGGTGCAGCAGGCCAGCGAGCTGAGCGGCTCCACCGGCATCAACTCGGACATCCAGTTTAACACCAATGTCACCAACATCGCCCTGTTCGGTTTGGATTCGCGCCAGGACAATGATGTAGGACGCTCGGATGCCATGATCATCCTGTCCATCGACCGGGAGCATAGCAAAATCAAGCTCACCTCGCTGGCGCGGGATTCCTATGTGAAGGTAGACGGCCACGGCTCCACAAAGCTCACCCACGCCTGGGCCTACGGAAAGGCCAGCCTGGCGGTGCGCACCCTCAACCAGAACTATGGCATGAACATCACCGATTATGCTTATGTGAACTTCTATGAGTTTGTGGAGCTGATCGACTACATTGGCGGCGTGGACATCGAGCTGAACGCCGACGAGCTGCGGGTGGCCAACGAATATTATGCGCCGGAGCTGAATCGGCTGGGCATTACCTGTCCCCAGATTCCCGGCACGGGACTGCAACGGTTGACCGGCGCCCAGGCGCTGGCCTATGCCCGCAACCGCTATACCGGCTCCGACATCGACCGGGGCAACCGGCAGAAAAATGTGCTGGAGGCGGCCTTCGCCCGCGTGAAGGAGACGCCGGTGACCAAGCTGCCCGGCTTGATTGCGCGGGTGCTGGATATGACCCACACCAACATGACCAGTGGCGAGCTCTTGGAAATCGGCACCTGGGCGCTGACAAAAAATCCGAGCTTTGAAAAGCTGAGCCTGCCGACCCAGGCCTGCAACCCCCAGGGCGGCAACTGGGGAGACGGCGCCGGCTGGGTGTATCGCTATGACCTGGACATCGCCACGGCGGTTTTGCACGATTTCATCTATGAAACCGACACTGATTTGAGCGCTCTTTCCACCACGACGGTGACGCGCCGCCCCATCTCCGCCACCACAACGACAACCAAGACAGGCGGCGGGAATACCACAACCACCTCGACGACCACAACCACCTCGAAAACGAACAGCACCACGGACACCCCAACAACGCCGCCCGACGGAGGAGAGCCCACGACCGACTCCGGCGAAGTCGGAGCCACAACCTCACCCTCCGAAACGGAAGCCACTGCTACGACCACCACCCGCGCCGAGGGTGGAGAGCCGGCCGAGGGCGCGGAATAAGGCGGTTGATAAAAACAGACAGGCGCTTTTGAGCGCAGGAAAGGAATGACGGAATGGAAAGCTGTCAATCGAAGCCGGTATACGATTTTGTGAAACGGCTGTTTGATATTCTTTGCTCCGGGTTGGCGATTGTTATCCTGTCGCCCCTTCTGTTGGGTCTGGCGATTGCCGTGCGCAGCGATGGCGGCCCGGCGATTTATTCCCAAATGCGTGTGGGAAAAAACGGGAAAAAATTTCGAATTTATAAATTTCGCAGTATGTGCGTCAACGCGGATTCGCCCGAAATGTTGAAAAAGCTGGCGGCGATGAACGAAATGGACGGCCCTGCCTTCAAAATCAAGAATGACCCGCGTATCACGCCGGTGGGGCGCTTCATTCGCCGCACCAGCATGGATGAGCTGCCCCAGCTGTTTAATATTTTCAAGGGCGATATGACCATCGTCGGCCCCCGCCCGCCGCTGGTGAGCGAGGTGAAGCAATACACCGAATACCAGATGCAGCGTCTGCAGGTTCCCCAGGGGTTGACCTGCTATTGGCAGTGCAGCGGACGGAACAACATCAGCTTCGAGGAATGGGTGGAGCTGGATTTGAAATACATTCGGGAGCGGAGCATCTGGACGGACATCAAGATTTTGCTCAAAACCGTGCCCGCGGTTCTCAGCGGAGATGGCGCCGAATAATTTTTTACAGAAGCGCATAGAAGTATAGAGTGGCTTCGAGAGGAGGGGAAAACATGAGCGTGCGGGTGGTGATTGCGACCCATAAGCCCTGCGCGGTTGCGCAGGACGCCATGTATCTTCCTCTGCGGGTAGGAGCGGCCTTGCGCTCTCCGGAGGGCTTCCCGGATTTCGCCGGCGATGACACCGGCGAAAACATTTCCGCCCGCAACAGCACCTTTTGCGAGCTGACTGCGCTTTATTGGGCGTGGAAAAATCTGCCGGATGACTATATCGGTTTGGTGCAGTATCGACGCTATTTCAGTCTGCGTCCGAGCTTCAATTATCGGCGGGCGCTGAACCGGGTGCTGACCGGCGCCCAGGCGGAGGAGCTGTTGGCTGGCCGGGATGGGATTTTGCCGAAAAAGCGGCGGTATTATATCGAAAGCCTCTATTCTCACTATCAGCACACAAGCTATGTGGAGCCGCTGGACGAAACCGGCCGCATTTTGCGGGAAAAATATCCGGAATATGCGGAGGCCTTCGAAGCGCTGCGCCGGCGGCGCGGAGGCCATATGTGGAACATGATGATTTTGCGGCGGGATCGGCTGGATGCCTATTGTCGCTGGTTGTTTGACATTCTTTTCGAGCTGGAGTGGCGGGTGGATGTGCGCTGCTATACACCCTTCCATGCTCGCCTGTTCGGGCGTATTTCCGAACTTTTGCTGAATGTCTGGCTGGAAATGAATCCGCTGGATTGTGCGGTTCTTCCGGTGATCAGCACGGTGCGGGTGCCCTGGCTGAAAAAGGGCGGCGCCTTTTTGGCGGCGGCGTTGCTGGGACGAAAATATGAGGACAGCTTCTAAAAAATGAACGATGGGCAGAGCCTGTTTTCGGTTTGGAAAACAGGCTCTGTTTTTTTACTTTGCGCCGAAAAAGAAAAAATTGCGAAAGCCGCGAAAAAACCGGCACCGGATGTCGGCTTGTGCATATACTGGACATAGGAGCGGATGCGACGGAACCGTGCGCCGCCGGGCCCTCTCCAAATTTGCGATAGGAGGAACTCTTGATGGCGGAACAAAAGTTTATCCGGGACAACGGCTGTAAGGAGGCTGTTTGCGTGGATGCGGGCCGGGTGTATGATAGCTGCTGCGACAAGGATTGCATCGAGAATATGCGGCTGTTTTTCACCGAGCGGGAACAGATGCTGGTGGACCATGCCACCGGTCTGCGTACCAAAAGGGCGGAGGTTATCACCACCTACATAGATGTGGAGGCGCTTCCGTTCAATCGCGGGTATTATTCCTGCGACCTGACCTTCTTCTTTGATGTGGAGGTAGAGCTATATGGCGGCCATGGCTCGCCCTGCAGCGCCGTCCACGGTGTCGGGGTGTTTCGCAAAAAGGTGATTTTGTACGGAAGCGAGGGCCATGTGCGGGTGTTCCACAGCGAATATCGCCCCGACGAGCATGACCGGCAGGAAATGCCCACCCGGAATATGCCCCATTGCTGTGTGCAAATTGCGGAGCCGGTGGTGCTGGACGCTCGCCTGGTGGATTGCTGTGACCGGTGCCATTATGACTGCGGCGATTGCGGATGTATCCCGGCCGGCTTCTGTAGCCGATATGGCGGCAACTTCGTGGACAGCAACGAAAATCGGCTGGTGGTGGTGTCGCTGGGGATTTTCACCATCGTCCAGCTCATTCGCAATGTGCAAATGCTTATGCCGGTGTACGATTATTGTATGCCCAACAAGGAATGCACGCCAACCAGCGAAAGCCCCTGCGATTTGTTCCACAAGATGAGCTTCCCGGTCAACGAGTTTTTCCCGCCGGCCTCCGAAGGGGATGGCGGCTGCGGCTGTGGAAGTAACGGCGGCGCGGCCCCCGGCTGCCGGTGAAAAATGGACATAAGCGGCTTCTGACTGCATAAAAACCGGAGCACCTTCACACCATGGGTGTGGGGTGCTCCGGTTTTTGTAAGGAGAAAACCACCAGCTAAGTGAAGTTGTAAGATAAAGGTAGACAACATGGTGGTTTTCCATGTGTCTACCTTTATCTTACAACTTCAGTTTGACCGGGGGCTTTTGGTTGTCTTTTGCGTAGAGCAGGAAACCGAGGGAGAAAGAGCGGGCAAAAAGCCTAAAAAAGCGTTGCGCTTATAGTGCATTCTGTTCGAAACGGCGAAATTTGGTTGATAACATTAGTCTGTAAGTGTACAATAGAAGCGGAGGTAATGGATTTTTATTTTTGAAAGAGGAGGCGATTCTAATGGCTGGTTGAAAATTGAGTTCGTAGAAGCTGTCGTTCAAACCAAATTTTAATGTAGAAAGGATGTATTCGTATGAAAAAGAGTAGATTATCGGTTGCTTTGTCTATAGCGCTTTTGTTTAATTTGCTTTCTTTCTCATCCGTTTCTGCTGAGCCGGTTCGTGACGCAGTGTCGCCATTATCGTCCTATGAAACTTCTCTTGTTATTGGTGAAAACCAAACGCTCAGAGAGCAATATGCAAAGTTTTTTCAACTGTCTGATGGGTCATGTACTATTGCAATGTACGATGAACCGGTTCATTATAAGTCCGGTGATGAATGGATCGAGATCGATAATTCGTTGGTTCCGGCTTCTTTGGTTGGCGAACCATTGACCGGTAGAATTGTGCGAAATACCGCGCTGACCGCAGGTGAAAAACAGAGTATTTTACAGTGCAGGGGCAATTCGAATTGCGCATATACCACTGATTATTACGAGAACAGTGCGAATAACTTCAAGGTGCAGTTACCGAAAGAAATCAGTAGCAATATGCCGGTAGTGGTTAACTACGAGGAGCAATCGTTGCGCTTTTTCTTCTGTAATATTGCCGATTCTGTCGCTGAAATTGCTCAAAGTGAGAATGAAAATTTGATTTCTCAAAATTCCACGGGGGAAACGACAGAAATTGCTGATGATGCCTTACAGACGAAAAATAAAAACGATTTTGCTACTGCTGTTCATAAAAATCGTTCCTCTATTTCTTATCCTTCCATCAATGATGATGTGGACCTAAATTACTATGTCAGTGGGCAATCCTTAAAGGAAAACATTATTATTCACTCTTTGCCGTCGGAAGAATCCTTCTCTTTTGAGTTTGCTTATACCGGTTTAGAGGCGGTACTCCAGGAGGATCAAAGTGTTGTTTTTAGCGATGGATCAGATAAACCGATATTTGTTATTAACGCACCGTTTATGTTTGATTCCGGCGAAGGATATAGTTCGGATGTTCAGGTATTGTTGAAAAAAATTAGCACAGGTTGCCGGTATACGCTGATTAAAAATCGTGAATGGTTAGAAAGCGAGGAACGCATTTATCCGATTACCTTAGATCCCCAAGTAACTACCACGCAAAATTCGAGTTACATTCACGACAATGGCGTTCAGCAGAGTAATCCTGCTACAAACTATATAACTGCGGATCGCCTCTATGTTGGTTCTGGCTCCAATTCTACTCAAGGCCGTATATATTTTAAGCTTACGCAATGGCCGTCTGCAACCGGATTGAACGCGGGCACGATAAATAGCGCTATATTAAACTTGACTTACTATCCACAGGCCAGTTGGCAGACCGCTTATCAGACAACGATTGATGTATATAAAGTTTCTTCTGCTTGGGATACGAGCACTATCACATGGAATAGCCAAACTGGCATAGGTGGTACACGGATTTCTAGTAAATATATTGGTGATAATCGGAACAAGACCAGCGGATATGACGCATTTGATGTTACATCGTGGGTAAAGAGTCATTATTCCAGTCCTTCAACTGATTATAGTATTCGATTGCAACCGCGTACAGTGGCCAACTCAATAAATCGCGCTTGTTATATTAGCAGCGATTATTATGCTAACACCTCCTTGCGACCGGTAATTTATATAAACTATTTTGCTGGAGTTAAAGGTGTACGGAATGCTCCTGCTACTCCATCCTATCCGTCATATAATTGTCAATCCTACGCTTTTTGGTTGACTCCTGTTAATGGTACGAATGTGTTTTCACAGTTTACAGATGGTGATGTGGCGTATTGCCAAGGTACAACAGTAGCCAATGCTCTTGTTAGAACAAAGACAAGAATGGCCACTTGGTTAAATGCAAATTTCAGTGGCAGGTGGCGCGAGGTTAATTCCTATGACGCTACGCTCAATTCTAATGAGTGGCTTGTATGTATGCGGGTTGGCGTTGTAAATGGACAATTTGATTATCACTATTGGTATAGAGCGAATGACGGCAATTGGTATAATAAGCACGGCTACTATAACGCGTCAGAAAAGGTTTCTGGAAATGTGGTGAATCCATCGACGGCGAACTCGTCTGATGGATGGAAATTGGGCGGAACATACTTTTATACAAGTTCTACTGTGTACTATGCTATACAGCAGTGAGGAGGAATACGATGGTTAAAAAGCTGTTGGTATTTGCTTTTGTGCCTGCGATGGCAACGCTTATTCTTGCTTCCTGTGTCGCGCCCTTTTTTGCTGGAGGCGAATCATCGGATTTGTCTGCCGAGATGAGTGGTGCAGGAAGCTCTTTGGCCGAGAACGAGGAGGGAAAGGGTATGATGGAAAAGTTGTACCAAATAAAATCCGATTGGAAGGAACAGCAGGTCTTTGAGCTGCTCGGTATGCCGGATCGATATGGAGAGAGAAGCGTGGTTGCAGAAGTCTTTTATACGGTTGATTCGACAAGGGAAGCTACGATAGCATTTTGGCGCGAAGGTGTTCAAATAACGGTTACCAATTTGGAAACCGGAGAAACAGCAACCGTATTGGGATAAGCTGTCATTGAAAGAGTACCAGCAAGGCGCTGGAGATTTGCGACCGGGCTTATGTGCTGGAGAATGGAAAAATCGTGCTGTCGGGAAGCGGCCAGGAGCTGATGGCCAGCGACAGCGTGAAAAAGCGTATTTGGGTGGCTGATTGGCTCGGCTGTCCCGCCTTCGGCGAGGGTCTGTGCGATTTGCACGGGCCCTCGCCGATTTTTTGGTATGTCCGGCGAGTTTTATAAGGGAAAGAGGGAAAAAAAGAGGGGACACGGCGAATTTTGGACACCTTGGAGGCTGTCTTTGCGTCTTTTTGCCGTTTTTTTGCTGCTTTTTTGCCGCTGTTGGGCAAAATTTCCAGCGGGGAGGTAAAAAACTTTCGAATTTTCTATTGCATTTTTCGAAAACATTGTTTATAATGGTCTCAAGTGGCGAAAAAACCCATGGTTGTGGTGAAAAGTGGTGAGTTTTTCACATTTTCCACCGAGTTTTCCACAATCCACTGTGAATTTGCTGTGGGAATAGCGCGAAAGGGGGCGGGAACAATGCTGTATGGCCGGTTTGAATATACTGTCGATGCGAAGGGACGTGTTTTTGTTCCCGTCAAGCTGCGGGAAAAATTGGGGACAAACTTTGTGGCGGCCACGGTGCTGGACCCCTGTGTGAGCCTATATTCCGCCGAGGAATGGGAGAGTCTGCTGGAAAAGCTCAGCTCTGCGCCGATGGCGGAGACGCGAAAGCTGTTGCGCAAGGTGACTCAGTCGGCGGAGGATGTGACTCTCGACGCCCAGGGGCGTATTCTGCTGAGCAAGCCCCTTTTGGCTCATGCCCGGCTGGAAAAGCCGGCGCTGATCATCGGAGCCGGCCGCCGGGCGGAGATTTGGAACCCGGAGGTTTATGACCAGGTCATGGAGGACATGACGGACGAAAAGGCGGAGGAAGCCTTCCGCCAATACGGATTTTAAGGAGCGGCGGGAGATATGGCCTGTGAAGCTGGTGGATATCACCGCCCGGTGCTGCTGGAGCAGGTGATGGAGGCTTTGGCGGTGCGCCCGGATGGGATTTATTTGGATGGCACCGCCGGTGGCGGCGGTCATTCCTTTGCCATCGCCTCTTTGTTGAAAACGGGTCGACTGATTGCACTGGACCAGGACCCGGACGCGATTGCGGCGGCCGGAGAGCGGCTGCAGGGTCTGCCGGCGACGCTGGTGCAGTCGAACTTTATGTATATGGACGCGGTGCTGGAGCAACAGGGGATTCCGGCCGTGGATGGGATTTTGCTGGACATCGGCGTTTCCTCTCATCAGCTGGATGTGCCCGAACGGGGCTTTTCCTATCACAGCGAGGCACCGCTGGATATGCGCATGAGCCAAAGCGGAGACACGGCGGCGGATTGGGTTGCCCGCCTGTCTGAAAAGGAGCTGGGGGATATTTTTCTGCGCTATGGCGAGGAAAAATTCGCCCGCCCCATCGCTCGCGCGATTGTGCGCCAGCGGGAAAAGGCATCCATCGAAACCACCCTTCAGCTGGCGGAGCTGGTATGCCAGGCGGTGCCGGCGGCGGCTCGTCGGGATGGCCATCCAGCGCGGCGTGTGTTTCAGGCGCTGCGTATCGCTGTCAACGGAGAGTTGGATTGCTTATCAGCGGCCTTGGACAAGGCCTTCGATTGCTTGAAGCCCGGCGGCCGCCTGGCGGTTATCACCTTTCATTCGCTGGAGGATGCCATGGTGAAGGAACGGTTCGCCGCATGGCGACAAGGCTGTGTTTGTCCGCGGGAATTTCCGGTTTGCGTTTGCGGACGCACGCCGGCGGCGCGGCCGATTTTGAAGAAGCCGGCCACCGCCACGC
>CAZSTR010000042.1:0-9558 GCA_964609975.1 uncultured Ruminococcus sp.
AGCGACACGAGGATTTTCAGTCCTCTGCTCTACCAACTGAGCTATCTGGGCAAATTTTGGCGACCCGGAACGGGCTCGAACCGTCGACCTCTAGCGTGACAGGCTAGCGTTCTAACCAGCTGAACTACCGGGCCATATCCAAAAGTGGTGGAAACAACAGGGCTCGAACCTGTGACCCCCTGCTTGTAAGGCAGGTGCTCTACCAGCTGAGCTATGCTTCCATGTTCGCCGGTGATTCCTGCGACGGTGTCTATAATACACCACAAAAGCAAAAATGTCAAGAGCTTTTTTTCATTCTATCGGTTTTTTCGCAATATTTTTTTCGTTCTCCGAAAACCACCGGGAAAAGCCTGGCAATTCAAGCCTCCGCTTCCCACGAAATCAGTGCCCCGCGAAGGGGCGTTCCCTCCAAAACGACGCGGCGGGCGTTCAGCGCCTGCGCCTCCTCCGCCACATGGGTCACTAGAACCACCGGTATTTCCGCCGCCCGCGCCAAAATCGCCGGAACCATCGCCCGCCAAGCGTCGGCGTCCAGCCCCGTGAACGGCTCATCCAACAGCATCAGTTCCCCTGGCATCGCCGACGCCCGCGCCAGCGCCACTCGCCGCTGCTGGCCGCCGCTGAGCGCCTCCGGGAAGCTTTCTGCCTCCTCCGCCAGCCCAACCGCCGCCAACGCCGCCTCAGCCGCCTTTCGGTCAAGGCCGGTGGCCACCGCCAGGTTTTCCCAGGCGCGACACCGGGGCAGCAGCCGATCCTCCTGAAACATCATACTCAACGCCTGCGGACGACGAACCGCGCCGGCCGTAGGGCGTTCCAACCCCGCCAGCAAGCGCAAAAGGGTCGTTTTCCCGCACCCGGACGCACCCCAAAGGCAAACAACGCCCCGTTCGGGGAGCGTCCAGCTTACCCGCTCCAGCACGGAAAAATCGCCATAGGAAAAGCTCACACTCTCTAGACCAAAGCTCATGCCGCTCACCCTTTCTCATCGCGGAACGCCCGCAATAAAACCCGCTCCAGCACCACGCTGAGCAACACCACCGTCACCGTCCAGGCGAACACCTCCGGCGTCTCCAAATAAGTTTTCGCATCCTTCAACGCAGTTCCGATGGCAACCTCCGGGCTGCAAATCACCTCGGCGGCAATCCCGGATTTCCAAGCAAAGCCCAGGCCGGTGACACAAGCGGCACGAAAATACGGTCGCACCGAGGGAAGCCAGACATAGCGCAGGGTTTTATAGCGTCCGAACCGATACACCTGCGCCATTTCCAGCAAACGGCGATCGGTTTCCCGAATTCCGCTGTTTACATTCGTCCAAACCAACGGCAACACCATCACCGCCGCGATGAAGCCTGGAAGCACCGGCAACCGAATCCATAAATAAGCAAGGATGATAAAGGAAGCTACCGGAATCGACCGCATCCCATACAAAACCGGGGAAAACAGCACCTCCAGCAGGCGGAACCGAGCCGTCAAAATTCCTAAAACGACCCCCAGCACCACCGCTGCGGCAAAGCCAAGCGCCACCCGCATAAGAGAAGCGCCCACCGCCATCCAAAATTCCGTCTCCCTCCACATCTGCCAAAGGGTTTTCACCACCGTCCACGGAGGCGGCAACAGCAACTCCTCGCGCAAAAGCATGGCCAGCACCTGCCAAATCAGCAGCCAAAAGGCCACCGAAGCAACCAGGAACAGCCACTTTTTTCCCTTACCCGGCATAATAGAAATCATCCGCCGGCATACCCCCGCCGATGGAGGCCTTGTTGGCCGCATACAGCACATTCAAATAGCCGGAAAGCTGTGTTTTCATCTGAGCGCCGGACACGAAGGTCAGATTGCAACGGGGAATCGCCTGCTGGGCAATCGCCGCCTTCGGGATAATTTTATAGGTCTCGCACAGCTTGGCGGCGGCGGCCACATCCGCCTTCACCGCTTCAATCGACGCCTTATATTCCTGCAAAAACGCCTGCACGGCCACCGGATTCTTTTCCACAAAATCCTTGCGGGCAATGACACAGCCCATCATGAGTGCGCTGCTGCCGCCAGCCACCTTGTTCCATTCCTCAGTCATGTTCAGCGCCACCTGCACGGTCTTTCCGACGCTTTTCATCTGCACAAGGCAAGCGGTCGCCTTCGGTTCGGGAACCATCGCCACCTGAGCTTTTCCCTGCACGATCGCCGCCACCAGCGCATCGTTATCCTCAACAAAGCGAATGGTTACATCCTTTTTCGGGTCGAGTCCATTTTTCTCCAGCACATAATTGAGAATATATTCCGGGTTCGCTCCCTGACCGGAGGTATAAATTTCCTTCCCCTTCAAATCCTGCACCGACGAAATCCCGGCGCCGCAATCCAGCATATACAGCACACCCAGCGTGTTCACCGCCAGCACCTGCACCTTCCCGGAGGTTTTCTTATACAGCGTCGAGGCCAGGTTGGTGGGCACGGCGGCGATGTCCGCAGAGCCGGAGGTAATCGCCGCCACCGCCAGCGTCGGGTCGCTCACCAAATTGAAGGTATAGTCATTCACCGCCTCTTTGGCGTCCGCGTTCGCCCACAGAGGGGCCATGCCAACCCCTGTCGGCCCAGCGATGGCAGTGACCTTCACCGCCGTTTTCGCCTGCGGCTTCGTCGTGGTGGTTGTGATTGTCGCGGTGGGTGTCGGCGCCTTCGTTGTCGTAGTTGTGATAGTGGCCGAGGGCTGGGTGCTCTCGGTTGCAGAGGCTGTGACCTCCGCGGAGGTGGAGGTCGTCGTCGAAGTCGACGCCTCTTCACCGATGCTCACCGGCGCCGAGCTTCCCCCACCATCCGGCGAGCCGCAAGCGGCCAGCGCACACAACAACATAAACACAGCCAACAAAATTGAACCAAGCTTTTTCATTTTTCTCACTCCTGTTCTTATCAAATCAAATAAATCGCGCGGCCCTCCCGGCGAATTTGCCCGGCCGCCGCCAGCGCGTCCAGCGAGCGATACAGGCTGGAACGGCTGATTCCCAGATGCTCCGCCAAGGCGGTCATCCCACCGGGCAAACGCACTGCCTCGCCCCCCGGATCTCCGTGGGCGCGCAAATAGCGCCACAGGCGCTCATCGGCATCCGCGGCGGTCAGCGTCGCCAGCTGGCCGTTCAAAAAGCGAATCCGCCCGGACAAAAAGCGCACATAGCTTTCCCCCACCTGCGGATTCATCCGCATCCAGACAGAAACCGTTTCCTGGGGGATAAACAGTAAGCGGCAATCGGTCACCGCCTCCACAACGGAGCTGTAGCTTTCCGCCCCGCCGAACAGCGCCGCCGCACCGAACACATCACCCGCTTGCAGGTCGTTCATCACCACCCGCCCGTGGAGCACGCGCAGACGCCCTTCCAGCACCCACACCAGCGCCCGCTCCGCCAGCGCGCTATCATACACCGCCTCGCCCCGGCGATAAAGTCGCTCCCGTTCCGGGAGCATCGCCAAAAAGCGATTTTGCTCCTGCTCGCTCAGCCCTTCCAAAAGAAACAGCGACATTTTTTTCGACGCCATAACCTCGCCTCCAAAAACGTCCCATTTGGGACACTTTCAGGACTATTATACCATACATTTGAAAAAACGCAACCCTTTTTCGACTTTTTCCTCTAAAACTGCCCAACCCGCAAAAAGCCACACGAAAAAAGCCTGTCCCCATGGAAAACAGGCTTTTTTTCGCACAGGCGCGTCCCTCTCGTTCAGCCACGCACATCCAGGTTGAGCCACCCCTGCCCAGTATGGGCGGAGCAATCCAGAATATACACGATGAAGCGATTTTCCGCCTCGCCGTTCGCGAACAGCTCCTCCGAAAAGGAGAGCGTTCCGTTGCCCACGGGTAAAATCCCCGCGCCGATTTGCTTTTCGACAGCATATTCCGGATTTAGTGCGACATAATAGGCGCGCAAATCCACCAGAGAAGCTTCGCTCTCCACCAGCATCGCCCCGAAATAACGCACGCTTTTCCCTGTGCCGTCATAGCGCCCGGCGGCAGAAAAGCTGTCCAGCAAGCAGGTATCCTTCGGCAACGGAAGCCCCTTCAACTCCCGTTCCAGCCCCAGTGCGATGCCGTTGTTGACCACCGGAACAGCCAAGCCGACCACCAATAGAAACACCCCCACCAGCACCATCAGCAACCGAATCACCCGGCGGCAGATTTCCTTTGTTTTTCCGTTCAAGCTCAATCCGTCCCTTCATGAAACAGCACCGCCACCGGCAAAAACAGTAACGCCGCCGCTATCAAATTCCATAGCATCGCCAGCAAAAGCCCCGGAAGCACATCCATCAGCGTGTCATAACACCCAGGCAGCAGCGCAAAAAGCAGCTTTTTCCATGCCGGCTCCGGCGCCAAAAGCAAATAGCCGCCCTGCAAATCCCGCTGAATCGGATTTCCAAAATTTCGAAAAAAGGCACAAAAGAGCACCACCGTCGCCGGCACAGCCAGCGACACGCCACCAGCACCATTCAACAAGCCAAACAGCTCAACCAGAAGGAAAACCACCAAATAGGTAATGCCTGTGTTGGTGAGCACATGAAAATGCGCCAGCCGATGGCGGTTATAAATCCCTTTCCAAAAAAAGGCGGACGCTCCGGCACCCCGTGTCAGCCCGTCCCGCCGCAGTCGGTCAGAACGCTCTTTTTCCCGCTTGACTGCACGCCCCTCCTGGGCAGCGGCTGTTTGCTCCTGCGCCTTCGCCGCGCACTCCATAACGGACTCATAAAAATCCGCCGGAATTCGCCAAGCGAGCCAAAAAATACCCCCGCCCAACAACAGGGTAAGCCCCGCATAAAGCAACGCCATCCACGGCTCCTGCGCCAAAACGCAACCGACCATGCCCTTCAGCCAGCCCCAGCCCGGCATAATCCGACTGAAACCGGGACCTAACAGCCACCGTCCCGCCTGCCAAAGGGACATTTCACCCTTCCGAGACACAAGGGCAATTCCTGCCGCCAGCAGAAGCACAACGCCCCAAAGCGTCGGCCGCACATAGCGCGCCAGGCGGTCATAGGTTTTTGTCAGCGTATACACCAGCACCGACAGAAGTCGGGAAAGCGCCAGCGCCAACAGCAGCCAAGTCAACAACCCTATCGCCATCCACGGCGTCAGCGAAAGGCTTTTCATAAAATTTGGAAGCTGAAACAGCAGATACACCGAAGCAGTCAAGACTCCGCCCATCTGCACCACCAACCGGAACAAAAGCACCGCCTGGGGGCGCACCGGCGCCGAAAACAGCCAATGCACATCCGCCATCGTGAACACACCGTTTCCATTTTTCTCTGCGGACAGAATTCCGAGGATAAAAATCAACAGCAAAATCACGCCGGCGGCCGGCTCCAAATAAGAAAACAGCTCCGCCCGCTCCTCCGGCGTCAGCGAAATCTCCTCCTCGGTTTCTGCTTCGGTGACCCCGGCCTCATCCATCAAAACCGCCGCGCCAATTCCCACCACGGCGCCGAAAAGCACACAAATCACCAAAAAAAGCGCCACCCAGGTGCGAAACAGCTTGCGCACCGAGTTGACGAAGGTGTGCGTTATGTAATAGCCCATTCCCCGCATAGCCTCACGCCTCCTCCGTCCCATCGGACGGCGTCTCGGTCAGGCGGAAAAAGCGTTCCTCCAGCGTTTCGCCGGACGCCGCCAGCGCGGCCGCGTCCGTTTCCTCCAGAATGTGCCCGCTTTGCATAATCAGCGCCCGATTCCACAAATCGTCCACACTGTCGATGATGTGCGTGCTAATGAGCAACGCCCCGCCCGCGGCGCGTTGTTCGGTGAAGATGGCCTTCAGCTCCTTGATGGCATGCGGGTCCAGCCCAATCATCGGCTCGTCAAAAAGCAGATATTTCGGCCGGGGCAAAAGTGCACAGCAAATGCTCAATTTCTGTTGCATCCCCTTGGAAAGCTCGTCACCGAATTTTCGCCGCTTGTCCGCCAGCTCCATTCGCTCCAGCAGCTCCTCGGCATAGCCTCGATAATCTTGCAAGCGGTATACGCGGGCGATGAATTCCAGATGCTCTGACACGGTCAAATTTGGATACAGCGCCGGAAGCTCCGGCACATAGCCCAACAGCCGCTTCGCCTCCACGCTCTTGTTGGGCAGACCGTCCACCCGCACCATTCCCTGATATTTCAAAAGGCCGACAATCGACTTCAGCGCCGTGCTTTTTCCGGCGCCGTTCGGCCCCAGCATCACGGTGATGCTCTCCTCCGGGAGCGAAAAGCACAAAGCCCCGTTCGCCGTCACCTTGCCATACTTTTTTGTTAAATGCTGGACCTCCAGCATACCAGTCCCCTCCCTTTTATAAAAGCGCTGATTTCATCATAGCACAACCCACGAAAAACCGCAAGAAAAACCGACAAAAAAGCGAAAAAGGGAAGCAGGTATCCAACCCACTTCCCTTTCCTTTTACAGCACCGTATAGCCGGCTTCCTCCACGGCCTTTTTCAGCGCTTCGTCCGCCACATCCTGCTCCAGTGTCACCGTCACCGTACCGGTTTCATGGCTGGCTGTGGCCGCCGCGACACCCTCCAGCGCTTCCAGCGCTTTTTTTACATGAGCCTCGCAATGGCCGCACATCATGCCCTCTACCTGGAATGTTTTTGTCATATCCTTCACCTCCTTTTCATGAATTGCACAATCGCTCCCGCAAGAGTCGATTCGCTCCCGTTTTCTCGCACCGCCCGAAAAGCGGAACAGGTTCAGCCGCAGCGCGTTAGTTACTACGCAAAAGCTGGACAAGCTCATCGCCGCCGCGCCGAACATCGGATTCAGCTCCCAATGGAGCCAATGCACAAACACGCCCGCCGCCAGCGGAATACCAATCGTGTTATACACAAACGCCCAAAACAGGTTTTCTCGAATATTGCGCAGGGTGGCGCGGCTCAACCGAATCGCCGCCGGCACATCCGACAGGCGGCTGTGCATGAGCACCACATCCGCCGCGTCCAGCGCCACATCCGTCCCCGCGCCGATGGCGATGCCCACATCCGCCCGCGTCAGAGCCGGGGCATCGTTGATACCGTCGCCTACCATGGCGGTCGGGGCTTGCTGCTGAAGCCTTCGAATTACCGCCGCTTTTTCCTGGGGGAGAACACCGGCGAAAACCTCATCCACGCCGGCTTGTTTTCCGATGGCGGCAGCCGTGCGGGGATTATCCCCGGTGAGCATCACCACCCGCAGACCCAGCCGGCGCATCTCTTGAATGGCGGCGGCACTATCCTCCTTGAGCACATCCGCCACCGCAA
The DNA here is from genome assembly GCA_964609975.1 of uncultured Ruminococcus sp. Taxonomy (GTDB): domain Bacteria; phylum Bacillota; class Clostridia; order Oscillospirales; family Acutalibacteraceae; genus UBA5905. The sequence continues at coordinate 7,244 of CAZSTR010000042.1, forward strand.
TCGCCCCTAACAGCTCGCCGTTTTGGGCAAAAAACAAAGGCGTTTTCCCTTCGGCGGCCAGCGCCGCCGCGCGGATATGAATCCCATCCGGAATCGGCGCGAAGCCGGCGATGAATTCCTCTTTTCCTCCGAGAAGCTCCCCTTCCGGCAGACGCGCCGTCAACCCGTTTCCGGGCAAGACCTGAAAACCCGTAACCTCCGCCGGTGCGATGCCCCGCTCCCGCGCGGCCAAACAAATTGCCCGCGCCAGCGGATGCTCGCTTTTCTGCTCCAGGGACACCGCCGCCGCCAACAGCGCGGTCTCCTCGGCGGCCGCCGGCAAAAAGTCGGTCACAACCGGCTCACCGCGGGTGATGGTACCGGTTTTGTCCAGCGCCACAATGCGGGTGCGTCCCGCCTGCTCCAGCGAAGCCGCCGTTTTGAACAGAACGCCATGGCGGGCGCCAACACCACTTCCCACCATGATCGCCACCGGCGTCGCCAGCCCCAACGCACAGGGACAGCTGATCACCAGCACCGAAATCCCCCGCGCCAGCGCATAGCCAAAACCTTCGCCACATAACAGCCACACAACCAGCGTCAAAAGGGCAATCCCCATCACCGTCGGCACAAACACGCCCGACACCCGGTCGGCCAGCTTGGCAATCGGCGCCTTCGTAGCGGCCGCCTCCTCCACCATACGGATGATTTGGGACAGGGTTGTGTCCTCGCCCACGCGGGTTGCCTGGCAAACCATGTATCCGGAGCGATTCACCGTGGCCGCCGACACTCGATCCCCCACCGCTTTATCCACCGGAAGACTCTCGCCCGTCAGCGCCGCTTCGTCCACCGCGCCGCCGCCCTCCAAAACTTCCCCGTCGGTGGGGATGGTCTCCCCGGCGCGCACCGCGAAGCAATCGCCCGGCTGCACCTGCTCAATGGGAACGGCTTTCTCCCCCGCCTCGGTGACAAGCGTCGCCGTCTTCGGCCGCAGAGCCATCAGCCCCCGCAGGGCGTCCGTAGTGCGCCCCTTTGCGCGCGCCTCCAGCATTTTTCCGACCGTGATGAGCGTCAAAATCATGGCCGCAGACTCGAAATACAAATCGTGCAAATGGCTCATGGCGCCCGCCGCATCTCCGGCGGCCTGAGCCGATGCCATGGCGAAAAGGCCATAGACACTATACACGAAGGCGGCACCGGAGCCGAGCGCCACCAGCGTGTCCATGTTCGGCGCCCGATGCCAAAGAGCGCGGAAGCCACTGACAAAAAAGCGCTGGTTGACAATCATCACCGCCACCGTCAGCAACAGCTGGGCCAGTCCCACGGAAACCGGGCTTTCCGCCAAAAAGCCCGGCAACGGCCAGTCCCACATGGCATGCCCCATGGAAATATACATCAGCGCAAGCAAAAGAACCACCGACACCTCCAGCCGCCGCGCCAGAAGCGGGGTCTGGCGATCGGCCAGGGAATCCTCCGGCGACTTCCCGCGCCCCGTCGCCCCCTTCGGCGCGGCGCCGTATCCGGCAGCCTCCACCGCCGCCATCACAGCCTGCTCCTCTGCCGCGCCCTCCACCGTCATGGAGTTGGTCAAAAGGCTAACCGCGCAGTCGGTGACCTCGGCCACGCCACGCACCGCCTTTTCCACGCGAGCGCTGCAGGCGGCGCAGGTCATGCCGGTGACCTGATATTGTTTCATCGGAGCTTCATCCCTCCCTTTATCCATCCTCAGTGTAAGTCATACCGCCCTCTATTATACATGATTGGTTAGCACAAAACAACCGCCTTTTTAATTTTTTTCATCAAAAAGGGCAAAACGGAGGAAAAATACGCGGTGGCATCGCAAAAAGCGATACCACCGCGCTTGAGGAAATAGCACAAAGCAACCGCCCTAAGTGACGGGACCAAAAGAAGCACATAAAAGATGGAGTATTCAAAATGATTGTATTTGACAACACGGGAAATTTGTTGCACCAAAGGTTTGGTGCCGAGAGTTACAGTCTGAGGTCTGCGACGGACTGAGAATGGAGCCAAGGTCAAGTCTGCTAACAAGATTGCAGAGAACTTGAGCCTTGAAGAAAAGACAAAGGACGGGTAAATCCCATCCCATACATAAATTGTTTCTAACAGATTTCTAACGGATTTCGAGAAGAAATTGACTTGATTTTGACATTAAAATCACTCTAATTCCAATAGGTTTTCAGATAAAGAAAATCTCTCAAACCCGAATAAACACTAGGTTTGAGAGATGATGGTGCGGGTAAGAGGACTTGAACCTCCACGACCTTGCGATCATTAGAACCTGAATCTAACGCGTCTGCCAATTCCGCCATACCCGC
>CAZSTR010000043.1:0-6341 GCA_964609975.1 uncultured Ruminococcus sp.
CCTTGCGATCATTAGAACCTGAATCTAACGCGTCTGCCAATTCCGCCATACCCGCATATTCTGTTTCGTCCCAAGGAACGATGGCTATTATACACGATGTTTCCGCTGTTGTCAAGGATTTTTTCAAACTTTTTCAAAAAAACTTCTTAAAGCCGTTTTTCGCCGTTTTTTCAGCAGGGAAAATCTCTTTTTCGCCCGCGTTCGCCATTCCCCTGTGCCGTGCGGATCGCTGAGGGGGGTGCGATTCACATCCGGGAGCGACGCCAAAACGGCGGCGACAACCATTTCTCGGTCAGGGGATATGGCGACGGGCAATAAATGAGGGGAAAATCAATGTTTTACCGGTGTGGCCTCCGCCATCAAAAAGAGAAGCAACCGCCCGGTCACCTTGCATAGTTGAAAACAAAAGCCGCTCGCAAAAAAACAAAGCACTCACAAACACACGCATTTTCCGCCGGTCAATCACGCGAAAAAGCAACCATAGAACCTGATCTGGAGCTCCGTCTTTTGACGGATTTGCCAAATCTTCGCATCCTTTGTTGTTTATCTCTACGACATTCGTATTATAGCACAGCCCGTTGAAAAACGCAAGGACTTTTTCAAAAAAGCGGTTATTTTCGCGGCTTTTCCTACCTTTTCGCAGAACGCGCCGCCGAACACGCACAAAAGGACAAAAGGGTTCACCGCTGGTGAACCCTTTTGTCTCGTTCAATGTCACAAATTCAAAAGCCGACTGTCAAAGCAACATAGATTCCTCCGCCGAACACAGTTCATTGCCGTATCAATTCAAACACAGCCGGTTCCATTATCTCAATATGCTGGCCGACTTCAACTGTTATCTCGGTGGATTGATTTTCCCGCACCAATTTGGACATACCGCCCTCCTTATGATTTTCCCAGCCTTCCGCCGTAATTACCACATCGTCCTCATAGACATTTATCTGGTCTGGAACCGCTCGTTTGTTTATGACCCTATAGTTGCCCGCCGGAACATAGTATGCCCACCGCGTATCCTCAAAATCTGTCCCCTTGTTGTATGTGATAAGCCTTCCGTATTCCCCGGCCTCACCAGCCACCAGTGTGAATGAAAGCTTCGCCACAACGTGGCTGGATGATTCCTCAATCGAATCCTCACCGGGAAGCAAACCAATGCAATCGGAGAATACCCCCACCCAAAATACAACAGCAATAGTGACAAGGAAAAATTTAACAGCTAAAGCAATAATCAAAATTCTTTTCGCGCGATTTTCACTATTCTCCATGCGTTTCCACTCCTCTTAGACATCTGGATAATTTTGTCAGCTATGGAAATCAAAGGACCTGCTCGGAAATCATTTTACAAATCGCCGAAACATTTGTCTGACTGCTAAACTCAAACCGCACATGGCCAATTCCGGAAAACCACAAATCCAGCTCGCTGTCCAAATCAAAGGTACCAGCCGTCTCAATCGAAAACGCCTGAATGCGCTTATAAGGCAAAGAGGTTATGTCCTTTTTCGTACCTGTCAGCCCCTGAACATTGATACTGATAATTCGCTTGTTCGTAAACACCACACCGTCCCGCATTGCCTTGAAGGTGGAAAGAATAAATTCTCCCGGTAGAAGTATGGTGGACACTAACGACGCGTACTGCTCATTGGCTGTCATTTTCAGTTTTACGAATTTTGCATTTTTGAAATCAATCATCTCAAACACTCCTTCTTGTTTTGTGTTATTTATTCTAACATATATTTATAACATTTGTCAAGGCATAATAATTGTGAGGTGGTTTTAATGAAAGAAAAACTCATAATTAACCGAAAAGCCTTAAAGGGCGAGGACGGCTACCGCACCTTCTCCATACGCATCAAAGAGGAGACGGTTTTCCGGCTGGAACAGCTGGCGCAACAGACAAACCGCTCCCGTAATGAGCTTATCAACATATTGCTGGACTATGCCATCGAGAACAGCGAAGTGAAATAATCTCGCCAAGGGCTTTCCCAAACAACACACAAGCAAAATTTCAAGTATGACAATAATACCAGCGACAATCCCACAGGTATAAGCGCAACGCCCTTTCTATTTTTCCCGACTTGCCCTCTAAGATTTGCCATATGGTTATGTCAAGCTTGGGAGGCACTCTTTACACTCAGCTTTTCCGGCTTCGTATAAAAGCGTATTTCATCGGCAAAACGGCATCATTTTTATATAAAAATCCACTTTTGTCAATGAGTGATGAATGACGAAAAATGAAAAGCGAATAATCCAAACAAAAAATCCGTTCTCGTGTGAGAACGGATTTTTTGTTTGGAGCTGGCAGACGGACTTGAACCCCCGACCTGCTGATTACAAATCAGCTGCTCTACCAACTGAGCTATGCCAGCGAATGAAATGAGCGGCGCAGCCGAAGCAGAGACTATGCCGGACAACGAACCCTATTGTACAGGATTTATCTGGTTTTGTCAAGAAAAAATCCGCGAACCGCCCTGTTTTCCCGGCAAAAGGCGGCCGAGCCGGACAAAAGCCGGTTCAGCGGCCCCTTTTATGCGCAAAAATCAAAACAGACCGGTGATTTTCCCGTTGTCATCCACATCAATCCGCTCCGCCGCCGGAACCTTCGGCAAGCCGGGCATCGTCAGAATATCCCCGGTCATCACCACAAGGAAGCCGGCGCCCGCCGAGACCTTCACATTCTTGATGGTGACGGTGAAGCCCTCCGGCGCACCCAGCTTCGTCGGGTCGTCGGAAAAGCTATATTGGGTTTTCGCAATGCAAACCGGTAGCCGATCAAAGCCCAACGCCGTCAGCTGTGCAATCTGCTTTTTTGCGCCGGGGGTCACCACGATGCCGTCGCCGCCATAAACCTTTTTCACGACCGCTTCGATTTTGTCCTCGATGCTCCCCTCCAGCTCATACGCGAAGGTGAAATTCTCGGCGCTCTCCTCCTCGCACAGTCGCACAACCTCCCGCGCCAGCTCCTCGCCGCCGCGGCCGCCATCCGCCCAAACAGTGGACAGCACCACATTCACACCCAACCGGCGGCACTTTTCGATGATACAATCGATTTCCCGGTCGGTGTCCGTGGGGAAGCGGTTCACCGCCACCACGCAGGGCAGGCGGTATACATTCTTGATATTGGACACATGACGCAGGAGATTGGGAAGGCCCTGCTCCAGCGCCGCCAGATTTTCCTCGCCCAGAGCCTTCTTGTCCATCCCGCCGTGCATCTTCAGCGCCCGCACCGTGGCCACCAGCACAACCGCATCCGGCTTCAGTCCAGCCATCCGGCATTTGATGTCCAGGAATTTTTCTGCGCCCAAATCGGCGCCGAAGCCCGCCTCTGTGACCGCATAATCGCCCATTTTCAGCGCCAAACGCGTGGCCATCACCGAATTACAGCCATGGGCGATGTTAGCGAAGGGGCCGCCATGGACAAAGGCCGGCGTGCCCTCCAGCGTTTGCACCAGATTCGGCTTGAGCGCATCCTTGAGCAGAGCCGTCATCGCCCCCACCGCCTTCAAATCGGCAGCGGTGACCGGGCGGTCATCATAGGTATAGCCGACGATAATCCGCCCCAGCCGTTCCTTCAAATCCGCAATAGAGCTGGCCAGACAAAACACCGCCATGATTTCGCTGGCAACGGTGATGTCGAAGCCATCCTCCCGCGGAACACCGTTGGCTTTTCCGCCCATGCCGTCCACAAGGAACCGCAGCTGGCGGTCGTTCATATCCACGCACCGCTTCCAGGTGATGCGCCGCACATCAATGCCCAGCGCATTTCCCTGCTGGATATGATTATCCAGCATCGCGGCCAACAGATTGTTCGCCGCGCCAATGGCGTGAAAATCCCCGGTGAAGTGGAGGTTGATATCCTCCATGGGCACCACCTGGGCATAGCCGCCGCCGGCGGCGCCGCCCTTCACCCCAAAAACCGGGCCAAGGGACGGCTCCCGCAGGGCAACGGTCACATCCTTCCCAATCCGGGCCAAGCCGTCCGCCAGCCCGATGGTGGTGGTGGTTTTTCCTTCGCCGGCGGGCGTGGGCGTGATGGCCGTCACCAGCACAAGATGGCCGTCCTTTCGGTCGGTCTCCCGCAAAAGCGCTGGGTCCACCTTCGCCTTGTATTTTCCGTATTGCTCCACATATTTTTCATCCAAATGCGCCTTGCGGGCGATTTCGGCGATGGGCTTCATTTCGCACCCCTGCGCAATTTCAATGTCCGATAAATAACCCACGAATTCCCCTCCAATCACTTAAAATATTTTACGGCCGCTTCGAACATCCGAATGTCATAATTGCCAAGCACATTCTTATACAGTCCGCTTCCGATACGCTCGCTGTGTCCCATTTTTCCGAACACGCGGCCATCCGGCGAGGTGATGCCCTCCACGGCATACATGGAATTGTTGGGATTGAAATGCACATCGGCGGTAGCGTTTCCGTCCAAGTCCACATACTGGGTGGCGATTTGGCCGTTGGCGGCCAACTGGCGAATCAGCTCCTCGTCCGCCAGGAAACGCCCCTCTCCATGGGAAATCGGCACAGAATAGATTTCGCCAACATTCGTCAGCGACAGCCAGGGCGACTTATTGGAAGCGATGCGGGTGCGCACGATGCGCGACTGGTGCCGACCGATGGTGTTATAGGTCAGCGTCGGACAGCTCTCGTCCGTATCCATAATCCGGCCATAGGGCACCAGACCCAATTTAATGAGCGCCTGGAAGCCGTTGCAAATTCCACACATCAAGCCATCCCGCTGTTCCAGAAGAGCGGTGACACCCTCCTTAATCGCGGCGTTGCGGAAAAAGGCCGTGATGAATTTTCCGCTTCCGTCCGGCTCGTCGCCGCCGGAAAATCCTCCGGGGATAAAGACCATCTGCGCGTCCTTCAGCCCATCGGCGAAGCGCTCGATGCTTCTCTGGATGCCCGCCGCGGTGCGGTTGTTGATGACGATGATTTCCGGCTCCGCGCCTGCGTCCCGTATGGCCTTCGCGCTGTCATATTCACAGTTCGTGCCGGGGAAGGCGGGAATCAGCACACGCGGCTTCGCCACCTTTACCGCCGGCGCCGCCACCGCTTTTTCCGTATAGGAGAAGGTCTCCATGGGCGCCTGCTCTGTGGAAATGTTGCAGGCATACACCCCTTCCAGACGATTCTCATAAATATGCAGCAGCTCCTCCAGCGGCAGGCTTTCGCTGGCCAGCGTCAGAGACGGCTCCCCGGTGATGACGCCCAGCGTCACGCCGTCCTCCAGCTCCTCTGCGGTTTCCAGCAGGAAGGAGCCATAGGCATAATCAAAGAGGCGGCCCACCGAGACAGACTTCTCGAAGCGGAAGCCGAGACCGTTGCCGAAGGCCATTTTCATCACCGCTTCGGCCACGCCACCGGGGCCGGGCGTATAGCAGGACACCGCGCGACCGGAGCGCAGTAGCTCTGTCACCCGGTCAAACACCGCCAGCAACGAATCGGTTTTCGGCAGACGGGTTTCCTCGTCATACAGCGGGGTCAAGGCCACCAGCCGATGGCCGGCGCGCTTGAATTCCGGCGACACAATCGACGAAGTTTTTTCCGTTGTCACGGCGAAGGACACCAGTGTCGGCGGCACATCCAAATCCTCGAAGGAGCCGCTCATGGAGTCCTTTCCGCCGATGGAGGCGATGCCCAGCTCCTTTTGCGCCTTGAATGCGCCCAGCAGAGCCGCCAGCGGCTTTCCCCAGCGCTTTCCGTCGGCGCCGGGCTTTTCGAAATATTCCTGGAAGGTGAGGTATACATCCTCGAAGCGGGCGCCGGTGGCGATGAGCTTCGAAACGGATTCCACCACCGCCAGATAGGCGCCGTGATAGGGGCTTTGCTCGGTGATGAAGGGATTATAGCCCCAGGCCATCAGAGAGCAATCGTCCGTGTGCTTCTTTTCCACCGAAATTTTTTGCGCCATTGCCTGAATCGGCGTAAGCTGATGCTTTCCACCGAAGGGCATGAGCACCGTTCCGGCGCCTATGGTCGAATCGAAGCGCTCGGAAAGACCGCGCTTCGAGCAAACATTCAGCTCCGCCGCCAGCTTTTTATAGTTTTCTGCAAAACCGCCGGCCACCGCGCCGCCGAACTCCTTCGGCGCCTCCGGCGTGATCACAATATGCTTGTCTGCGCCGTTGGAATTCAGGAATTCCCGGCTGACATCCACAATTTTCTGCCCGTTCCAGGTCATCACCAGCCGCGGCTCCGCCTGCACCGTCGCCACAGGACAGGCGTTCAGGTTCTCCTCCTCGGCCAGCTGCAGGAAGGCCTCCACATTTTGCGGCTCCACAACGACCGCCATGCGCTCCTGGGATTCGCTGATGGCCAGCTCCGTCCCGTCCAGACCC
>CAZSTR010000044.1:0-6333 GCA_964609975.1 uncultured Ruminococcus sp.
TTGTGTAGAGAGATTTCACCCAAATGCCTACATATCCTGCGATAGCCGTAAGTATTGTAACCTTACAGAATCGGTATGATTTTATTTGCATACAGCTTGAAAAATCGAATGAAATATGGTATATTAATCCCAAGAAAGCCCCAAATCCAATTTTTACAGCAGGACAGGTGATAATCATGAACAAGCTCAACGGTATTGCAGATAAAAATGCCCGGTTCGTGGAGGAAAAACAGCTCATGGACAGCGAATATTGGCGGCTGTTCGTCGAACCGTTTCGCACCCATGCAGACGACGCCGACGACGGCTGGCGTTGCGAATATTTCGGAAAAATGATGCGGGGTGCGGTCATGACCTATGCCTATACCGGCAACGAGACCCTGTATTCTGTTCTCACAGACGCAGCGAAGGATCTGCTTTCCGCCCAGGACGCCCTCGGCCGGTTCTCCACCTATAGCCTCGAAAACGAATTTCACGGCTGGGATCTGTGGGGGAGAAAATATGTGCTGCTGGGCCTTCTTGCCTATCATGACATCTGCCGCGACGATCACCTTCGGACGGATATTCTGGCGGCCCTCACAAAGCATCTGGACTATATCACGGAAAAGGTCGGGGAGGGGAAAATCGCCCTCGAAACCACCTCCACCTTTTGGAAATGCGTGAATTCCGCCTCCATTCTCGAACCGGTGCTTTTGATGTATCGCCGGGTGGGCAAAGAGGAATATCTTACATTCGCCGAATATTTAATCCGATATTTGTTCGAAAGCGAGGCCTGCATTTTCAAATGCGCCACCGAAAATATCCTCGACCCCTTCGCCTATCCGGTGAATAAGGCCTATGAGGTGATGTCCTGCTTCGAAGGGCTGCTCGAATATTATGACCTCACCGGCGACGAAAAGCTGCTCTCAACCGTTTTACATTTCGCCGAAAGGCTTCGGAAAACGGATATAACCCTCATCGGCTGTGCCGGCTGTCATGAGGAACAGCTGGACAACGCCGCCGCCACGCAGACCAACCCCGACTATACCGGAATCATGCAGGAAACCTGCGTCACCGTCACCTGGATGAAGCTATGCCATCGCCTGCTCAAGGTGACGAACGACAGCCGCTGGGCCGACGAAATCGAACGCTCGGCCTACAACGCGCTTTATGGCGCGGTGAACTCCGACAGCCGCCCCAATATCCACGGGGAATATTTTGTCTTCGACAGCTACAGTCCTCTGCTGTTGAACCGGCGCAACCGGGGCGTCGGCGGCTATAAAACCCTCGGCGACACCCACCATTATGGCTGCTGCGTAGCCATCGGCGCCCACGGCACGGGGATGCTTCCCCACTATGCTCTGCGCGCAACAGACGGCTTCGCCGAGCTGGACTTTTATGAAAAGGGGATGCTGGCAGCCGGGGGCTTTCAGTTCAAGATAGACACCGCCTACCCTCGCGACGGGCACATCGCCGTGGAAATTCTCGCCGCCCCCGCCGAGGAGGCGACTCTGCGCTTCCGTATCCCGTATTTCACTGCCTCGAAGGCCACCGCCGCGTTAAACGGCGTCTCCGTGCCGGTGACGGAGGGCTTTCTTTCCCTGACCCGGTTGTGGAGACCGGGGGACACGCTGACGCTTATCTTCGATATGGCGCCCCGTCTCCTGCGCCCGGTAGGAATTCCCGGAAAGCCCGCCACCGAAAGCTATGTTGCGGTCATGTATGGCCCGCTGGTGATGGCACGGGACAAGCGTCTCGGCGATGTCGGCGCACCCGTTTCGAAATCCGACGGGTTCACCTTCACGACCTGCGCAGAAAACCGCTTCCCCTGTGTCCTTGTCGCCGATGTGCGCATTGGCGACACCGCCTTCAAAATGGTCGATTATATGAGCGCCGGAAAAACCTGGGACGAGGACTCCCTCACCGAGGTGTGGCTGCCCACGGTATAAATTTCCCGACAAGCCAAGGGGCCGGCGCCCCTTTTGGCCTTCTCAGCCAAAAGGGACATCGGCCCTTCCGCTTTCTTCAGCAAAATACCAATAGCATTCCCTCCAAGGATATGCTATAATGCGCACAACATCACTCAGGAGGAACTCATGAAAAAACCGTATCAAAAAACGCTTCTCGCCTGCTTCTTCGGCTATATTGTGCAGGCGGTTGTGAACTGCTTTCTGCCGTTGCTGTTCGTTCAGCTTCAAAAGGATTATTCCCTTTCTCTGTCGAAAATCACCCTGCTCATCACTATCAACTTTCTCATCCAGCTGGGGATGGATTTTCTCTCCACGCGCCTGATCGACCGCATCGGCTATCGCACGGCGGCGGTGGCGGCGCATCTGTTCGCCGCCACCGGTCTGGCGCTGGTGACGGTGCTCCCGGACTGGCTACCGAACCCCTTCGTGGGGATTTTGATTGCAGTAGCCTTTTATGCGGCCGGCGGCGGCCTAATTGAGGTCATCATCAGCCCCCTGGTGGAGGCCTGCCCCACTGAGCACAAGGAAAGCACTATGAGTCTGCTCCATTCCTTCTATTGCTGGGGGCAGATGGGAGTCGTTCTCCTGTCCACCGTGTTTTTCTTCGTTTTCGGCATCGAAGGCTGGCGCATTCTCGGCCGCCTGTGGGCATTGCTCCCGCTGGCGAACGGGCTGTTTTTCCTGCGCGTGCCGATTTATTCTCTGCAGGAGGAAGGAGAAGTCGGGCTGTCCATTCGTCAGCTGGTCACCAACCGCCTGTTTTGGGTGCTGATGCTGATGATGCTGTGCGCCGGAGCCTGCGAGCTGACGGTGAGCCAATGGGCCTCCACCTTCGCCGAGCAGGGGCTGGGCATCAGCAAAATGCTGGGCGACCTGGCGGGAACCATGACCTTTGCAATGATGATGGGCATCTCCCGTGTGATATACGGAAAATACGGCCAGCGCATTCCCCTCGAACGCTTCATGCTTTTCAGCGGACTGCTGTGCGTTGCTTCCTATTTGTGCATTGCGCTGGTTCCTTCTCCTTTGTACGGGCTCATCGGCTGTGCTCTTTGCGGCTTTTCGGTGGGAATTCTGTGGCCCGGAACCTACAGCATGGCCGCCGCCTCCCTGCGCGGCGGCGGAACGGCGCTGTTCGCCCTGCTGGCGCTTGCAGGGGATTTGGGCTGTTCGATCGGCCCTACCATCGCCGGCTTCGTCTCCGGTCTGCTGAACAACGATTTGCGGCGGGGAATTTTGGCGGCGACGGTGTTCCCGTTGTTGCTGCTGATTGGCCTGTGGCTGCTACGCCGCCCGAGGGCCGAACAATAAAAGAGACAACGAAAAGAGCCTGTCGGAATTCCGACAGGCTCTTTTCGTTAGAGGGGTGTTTTGAGGAGGATTGTGCTCATAGGGAAGGCCGGGTGCGATCCCAGTGTCTTCCAAGCACAAGCAAAGTATACCGCGGTTGTTTGTTTTTTCTATGACAAAATCATGAATATTCCGCAAGAAAAGTATGAATTGTCGAAAAAACGCGAAAAACAGCAAACAAATGTTTGCATTTTTGGAAAAGACATGGTATACTGTTCTTGTGAACGGCGGCTTCGGCTTTTTTGCCCGCACACATCCGTTCTTTTCATTCAAAACAGGAGGTTTTTCTATGAAACCGTTGTCGGAAAAGCAGCAAAAGGTGCTGGAATTCGTGAAGGAGCGTCTGCAAGACGACATCCCCCCCTCGGTGCGGGAAATTTGCGAAGCCACCGGTATCAAATCCACCTCCACCGTGCACGCCTATCTCAAGCGACTGGAGGATGACGGATATATCGACCGACGCAGTGGTCTCAACCGCGCCATCCGTCTGCCCGGCGAGGGGGTCACCCGTGTGCCTCTGCTGGGAAAGGTGACGGCCGGACTGCCGATTTTGGCAGTGGAGGAGGTAGAGGATTATGTTCCCTTCTCCGGCGGAAGCCACTATGCCCCCGGCGAGCTGTTCGCCCTGCGGGTCTCCGGAACCAGCATGATCAACGCCGGAATTCTGGACAGGGATGTGGTCATCGTGCGCCGCACCAACACCGCCCAGAATGGCGACATCGTCGTGGCCCTTTTGGGAGAAGAGGCCACGGTGAAGCGGATTTTTGTGGAAAAGGATCATATCCGGCTTCAGCCGGAAAACGACGCCTTCGAGCCCATCATCGCCAAAGAGGTCACGGTGCTTGGAAAGGTGATTTCGTTGGTGCGCTATTTTGGATAACCCCGCGAAAAAGCCACGGCTGCTCATCAGCGCCTGCCTGTGCGGCCGGGCCTGTCGATATGACGGGAAAAGCTTCGATTTCCCCGCCCTGCGACAACTAGCGGAGGATGGCGTCGCCATCCCCTTTTGCGCCGAATGTGCCGGCGGTCTGCCGACACCTCGCCCTCCCTGCGAGATTGTCGGCGAGCGGGTGCTCACGGCGGACGCCCGCGACCGCACGGCGGAATATCGCCGGGGCGCCGAGCGGGCGGTGACGCTATGCAGGGAGCAGGAGCTTGTTGCCGCGATTCTGAAGGACGGAAGCCCCAGCTGCGGCGTCACCCGCATTTATGACGGAAGCCATTCCGGGCGCCGGATTCCCGGCATGGGACTGACCGCCCGCGCCTTGGCCGCAGCGGGAATTCGTTTGTATTCCGAAGAAAATTTGCCTCCGGAGCTGATGGCAGAGGCGGAAGGGACAAAAGGGCCGTAAAAACCGAGCAAAGGGACGGCAAAAGAAAGAGGGAAACCACAAAAAATGCTTGACTTTTTTCGGCGGAGCGCCTATGATAATTAGGAAAACCGAAAGGGAGTAGCCAGCGAGCGATCGTTTCTCCGGCGTCAACACACGGCCCTCGGCCCGCTTGAGAATGAAATGGCAAGACTTTCGCCACAACGGACGAAGCGTTGCTTCCTCCGTCGCGGCGAAGGTCTTTTTTCACGGCCGCTCTATGGCTCTCCCGAAAAAACTAAAAGTAAAGGAGAAATTGTATGTCCGAATTGTTTTCCAATGCGCTGAACATCACGCCCCAGCAGGTGATTATGTGGTGTATCGGCGGTCTGCTCATCTATCTAGCCATCAAAAAGGATATGGAGCCGACGCTGTTGTTACCCATGGGCTTCGGCGCCATTCTGGTAAACCTGCCCCTGTCCGGCGCGGTGACCCAGGGGGCCGAGGAGGGCGTCCTCGATGTGCTGTATAACGCCGGCATCGCCAACGAGCTTTTCCCACTGCTGTTGTTTGTGGGCATCGGCGCGATGATTGATTTTGGCCCGCTGCTGTCCAACCCGAAGCTGATGATCTTTGGCGCCGCGGCGCAATTTGGCATTTTCTTCACCCTCAGCATGGCCACCCTTTTCGGCTTCGATTTGAAGGACGCCGCCTCCATCGCCATCATCGGCGCCGCCGACGGCCCCACCTCGATTTTCGTTGCGAACTTCTTCCACTCCAAATATGTGGGCGCCATCATGGTAGCGGCCTATTCCTATATGGCGCTGGTTCCGCTGGTGCAGCCACCTGTGATTCGCCTGCTCACCACAAAGAAGGAACGACAAATCCGCATGGAATATAAGCCGGGGCAGGTGTCCCGCACGACGAAGATCCTGTTTCCCATCGCCATCACCGCCATCACCGGCATCGTCTCTCCCAAGAGCGTGGCCCTCATCGGCTTTTTGATGTTCGGTAACCTCATCCGGGAATGTGGCGTTTTGGACAGCCTGTCGGAAACGGCACAAAAGGTGCTGGCGAACCTGGTGACGCTGTTCCTGGGCATCACCATCGCCACGAAAATGCAGGCGGAATTTTTCCTGTCGAAGGAAACGCTGATGATCATCGGCCTCGGCCTGGTGGCCTTCATCTTCGACACCGCCGGCGGTGTGATTTTCGCGAAGCTCGTCAATATTTTCCTCCCCCGCGGCAAGAAAATCAATCCGATGATTGGCGCCGCCGGTATCTCCGCCTTCCCCATGTCCGCCCGCGTGGTACATAAGATGAGCCTCAAGGAGGACAGCCAAAACTTCCTGCTGATGCACTCCGTCGGCGTCAATGTATCCGGCCAAATCGCCTCGGTGCTGGCCGGCGGCATGATTTTGAATCTCATCAAATAAGGAGGCAGAAACCATGAATTTTCAAGCTTTTCTCAGCACCCTCCCCATCATGGCGAAGGGAATGCTCGGCATTTTCATCGTCACGGCGGTCATCATCGCCGTGATGTACTGGCTTCGCTGGACCTTCAAGGAGCGGAAAAAGGACGATCGCTAAAGAACGATAAAAAGAGCGCCTCTCCCGTGGATATAATCCCCTTAGAGTAGGCACTTGAAAAAACAAAAATTTCAAGACTACTCTAAGGGGATTATTTTATGCAAGGAATAAGTCATACGAATAAAAAGTATTCCGCA
>CAZSTR010000045.1:0-5846 GCA_964609975.1 uncultured Ruminococcus sp.
ACGGCGAAACCGCCGACATAGAAATAGGGTTTTGTGTAATATTGTGTTGGTGGAGGCGGCGGGAATCGAACCCGCGTCCGAAAATCGTTTAAGCCGGCTTTCTCCGAGTGCAGTCTATCTATGAGGATTCCCCTCACGAGCCGCCGATAGACAGGCCGCTCGCTACGGTAGCCACTACTTCGTGACGGAAGGGGTGGCACCCCTCCGTTCATGTGCACCGCTCATCGACGCCCCGCACCCAGCCGCGGTGTTCCGGGGAAGGACGGGCAGCCTAATTAGGCCGCCAGGGCAACAGAATTGTTGTCGTTTATTTTTGAAAGATTGCAGGTTTTACAGCGGGCCCGCACCGCTACTCGCTGACCGACTCTCACAACCCTCGTCGAAGCCTTTACGCCCCCGGATATATGAGGTCTATGGGATATTATAGGCGTTTTCGCCCATTCTGTCAACACAGAAATTTTTCTCCCGAATAGGAACGCACCCGACGCCGAAGCCGGCATCGGGTGCGCAAATTGCATATTCAGTTACCTGCTTGTTAGGGTCTTAGGTTTCCGTTTCCTCAAATTCAGGAAGATCTCCGTCGTTATCGCTGGTAATGCTGGGCGCCGCCAACAAGGTAAACTTCTGTTCCTCCAGGAACGGAGAGACATATGCCTTTTTCATATGCAATTCAGCCTCCTTGAAAAAATTCGCTCTGCGAAGAGGCTCGTACCCCCCGAACCGCCTCGTATGTCGCGCACAATTTCATCGACTGTACAAAATTATAATAGCCCTGTTTTTCGGATTTGTCAAGAGTTTTTTGCGGAATATGTGCAAAAACATGGCAAGAAAAGCAGAAAAACCCGTTTGATCGGCCAAACAGGTGGCGGAGAAAATCGGTATTTTTTCCGAAAAAAGTCGAAGGAAATCGACGGATTTTGGCGCAGTTTTTTCGATTTTGCACCGAAACACGAAAAAAACAGTTGACAAAAGTGTAAATTCGCGGTACACTATAGCAGAGTTGAAGCGGTGTGGGGTTTCTGTGCCGTTTTCACCGCGCGTGTGGCTGTGGGGTGATGGGATGAACACCGACCGGAAACCGGAAGGCGCGTTGCCCATCGCGGAGGCGGCGGCCGGCAATGAAAAAGCCTTTGTGGCTGTCTTATGCCGGATGACGCCGATGATTCAGTCGCTGATTCGCCAATGTGTGACCCCCGGAACGGTGGAACAGGAGGATTTGCTCCAGGAAAGTCTGGAAGGGCTTTTGGCGGCGGTGCGCACCTTTCGTGCGGACGATTCTGCTCGGTTTACCACCTATGCTTATGCCTGCATCCGCAACCGCCTTGTTTCGCTGAACCGGCGAAGCGGCGCGCGACTGCGGCGGGAACAGGCGCTGGAGGATGAGGAGCTGACAGACAGTGCCTCGGCAGACCCGGCCCTTTTGGTGCAAGAGCGGGAGAGCGCGGAGCGCCTTCGGCGAGTGCTGGCGGAGCGGTTGACCCCTCTCGAACGGGAGGTGCTGTCCCATCGTATGGTCGGCCATACATACGAGCAGACCGCGCGGGCGCTGGGCGTCGACAAAAAGGCGGTGGATAACGCCATCCAGCGGTTGCGGCGAAAGCTTTCGCCCGGAACCTGACATTCGGCAAAAGCGGCATGAGGCCGTTTGCAATAAATGCCCCGGTATCTTGATCAGCGCTTGGCATGATATGTCGGCCCTGAATCCGTGACAGGGCAATTATTATCATTTCAAAGCGAGGTAACCATCCATGTACGAAGACAAGACTTTGACCTGCAAAGAGTGTGGCAACGAGTTCGTGTTCACCGCCGGTGAGCAGGAGTTCTATGCCGAGAAGGGCTTTGTGAACGAGCCCCAGCGCTGCAAGGCTTGCCGTGACGCTCGCAAGAACGCCGGCCGTCCGGAGCGCGAGATGCACGATGCGGTTTGCGCCAACTGCGGAAAGGCCTGCAAGGTTCCCTTCCGTCCCCGCGAGGATCGTCCCGTGTACTGCAGCGAGTGCTTTGCTGCTCAGAAGGGCGAATAATCGTCATGTCCGAAGAGGGACATCTGCCGAAGGGCGGATGTCCCTTTTCTCCTTTCCCGTCGGGAAAAGGGAGAAAAAGCTGAGAAACAATCGTCCGACAGGAGGAACGGGTTTATGCTCAATGGTATTTTGTGGCTTGTGAGCGGGGTGGCGGCCGTGCTGGTGCTGGTGCTTTGTCCTGCGGTGGCGGTGTATTGGGCGCCGGCGCTGTTGATGGGCGGCTATGTGGCGGCGGGCGCGCTGTATGTGGTGGCGCTGTTCGTGTTCACTCTGTGCCTGCCGAAAAAGGCGCCGGAAAAGCCCCGGTGTCTGTGCTTGAGTCTGCTGGAGCTGTCCTGCCGGTGGGTGTTGCCCTTTTTGCGCTGTCGGCTGGAGACGGAGGGGTTGGAAGGGCTTCCGGAGGAGCCGTTTTTGCTGGTGGGGAACCATCGCTCGAATCTGGACCCGATTGTCACGGTGGCGGCCCTGTCCCGGCGACGAATGGCCTTTGTGTCGAAGCCGGAAAATTTTCGCTATCCGGTGGCCGGCCCGCTGATTCGCCATTGCGGCTTTTTGGCGCTGGATCGGGAAAATGTTCGCCATGCGGTGGCGACGATTCAGCAGGCGGCTCATACGATTCGGGAGCTTGGTCTGCCGATGGGGATTTATCCGGAGGGCACGCGAAACAAGACGGAGGATTTGCTGCTGCCCTTCCATGCCGGCTCCTTCAAAATCGCGAAAAAAGCGGCCTGCCCGATTGCGGTGGTCACTGTTTCCTATGGAAAGCCGGGCTTTTTGGGCTTTCGCCGAGTGCGGCTGAGTCTGGCGGGGGTGCTGGACAGGGAGACCGTGGTGCGGGAGCGCACCGACG
Organism: uncultured Ruminococcus sp.; assembly: GCA_964609975.1. Lineage (GTDB taxonomy): Bacteria > Bacillota > Clostridia > Oscillospirales > Acutalibacteraceae > UBA5905. The sequence goes on from CAZSTR010000045.1 coordinate 2,875, forward strand.
GGCTGAGCGAGCTGGCGCGCGGGATGATGGAAAAGGCGCTGAACGCCGATGCCGCCCGCGAATAAATCGAAATGAAAAACCGGTCATGCGGAAATCGCTCTGTTGCGACGCATGACCGGTTTTGTTATGCGCGGAGGCGGATGGCCTCAGTGCTCCCTTGCTATTCTGTTATGTATGAGAAGGGGCTCATTCCTTTGGGCGCACCGGCGCCGGATGGCGAAGGGCAACCCCATTCTTGATGGCGCGATATTCCCGCACGCCAACGCCGAAAAAGGCTTTGAATTTTTTTCGGAAATAGTGTTCGTCGCAAAAGCCGCATAGCTCGGCCACGCGGGCGGTGGGAATGTGGGGCTTTTGTAAAAGCAGTTCGGCATGGTGCAGGCGCGTTTGCAGGAGCTGTTCGGAGAAGTGGATGCCTTTTTCGGCGTTGTATAGGGTGGAAAGATACACGGGAGACAGATGAAGCTCATCGGCGATGCTTTGCAGAGTGATTTTTTCTGAAAAGCGGTTTTCGATGATGGAGTCGATTTTTCGAACATACCCGTATTCAACTTTGTGGTTTTTGGGGTCAAGCCAACGGTCGCGCAAAAGGCTGTCGGCCGTCTGTAGCAGGCGAAGCCATTCCGAGAGCTGAAGCATTTTTTGGCTCTCTGTGGGTTTCAGCTGAAGCTGGATGAGCCGGTGCAGGGGACGAGTGAGCGTCAGCGCTTCGTTCTGGGTCAGCGGGGACAGAAGGGCCGGAAGGAGCAAAACGGAGGTATCTGCCCGGTCCTGCTCGGTGAGGCTTGCGGCCTGCGCAGAGAGGCCGGTGCACCGGGCGGCAACGGAAACGATGGAAATGGTCGTGCCGGGCGGACAGCTGCTCCGGCGCGGCTCGTCTCCCACGACGCAGGAAAATTGGCTTTCCGTTGTCTGAAAATGACGGCCGTTGAGCGTGGTTGTGGCGGTGTCATAAAAGGACAGAGACAGTTCCAGCGTGTCGGCGCTGTTGCGGTTTTCCCAGTCATAATCGGATACGGTGGTTTCGCAGGCCCAAAGAATTTCCGGAAGACTGTGCAGTCGCAGCTTATATCCGTACATGACATTTCCTCCTTTTGTGCTGTATACGATTGCATTTTACTCGATTCGACCGTGAAAATCAATAATAAATTACCCGAAATATGAAAAAACAACCTTTTTTGCCGAGGCGATTTGATATACTTGGAAAAGAAAGGAGCGATTTCTATGGCTTTTATGGTATATCCGGTTTGCGAAACCCAGCCGGTGTGTGCGGATTATGCGGTACGCATCAACGGGCGGCCGGTGGAGACGAACACGGCGCGGGTGTCGGCGGTGCCGCTGAATCGGCGCTGGCCGGGGCATCAGCGCCCGATAGAGCAAACCGAGCTGGTGCAATTTTTGTCGATGGCGGCGGACGGCGAGCCGCTGGAGGTGGAAATCACACCGAAAATACCCTTTGAGCGGGTGACGATGCGGCCGCTGTCGCTGGGGCTACAGCCGACAATCGAAAAAGGGGTCATTCGCTTCACCTTGCAAAAGGCGGCGGAGGAGCCGGTGTATGTCACCGTGGAGCCTTATGGCCGCCGCCGGGCGCTGCATTTGTTCGTGGATTCGATGCCGGAATATGCGGTGGATTTTTCCGATGAGCGGGTGCTGTATTTCGGGCCGGGCGAGCACGATGTGGGACAGCTTGTGCTGGAAAGCGGGCAGACTCCGTTTTTGGATGCAGGAGCGGTGGTGTATGCCTGCGTGCAGGCGCGGGACGCGGAGAACATCCGCATCCTTGGACGAGGCGTTTTGGATAATAGCCGTAATCGGGAGAAAATCCGCTATGAATATCATGCAGAGGGCAATTTCGCGGCCATCGACAACGCCGAGCGCCAACACACCATCCAGCTGGAATATTGCTCCGGCGTGGAAATCGACGGAATCACCATTCGGGATTCGCTGGTGTATAACATCCGGCCGATAGGGTGCGAGAATTTGCATATAGCGAATGTGAAAATCATCGGCTGCTGGCGGTACAATTCGGATGGGATTGATATGCACAACTGCACGGATGTACACATCGAAAACTGCTTTTTGCGCACCTTCGACGATTCGATTTGCGTGAAGGGCTTCGATTGCTATTATGACGGCGATGTGGAGGCTGCCGTGCAGGCGGCGATGACCCACAACGGGAAGGATTATTCGGCCTTTCGCCGGGTGGAGGTGCGCGGTTGTACGATTTGGAACGATTGGGGAAAGTGTCTGGAAATCGGAGCGGAAACCCGCGCCGAGGAAATCTGCGCTGTACACTTTGCGGATTGTGATGTGATTCATGTGAATGGGCCGGTGCTGGACTGCTGTAATGTGGACTATGCCGATGTGCACGATGTGGTGTATGCGGACATCCGGGTGGAATTCGACGAGGTTATCTCGCCGCCGATTGTGCAGGAGCGGGACGGGGAGACCTATCCGGAATATGCGGGAGATTATGCGCCGGAGCTTGTCCAGGTGGCGGTTATGTTTCATCCGGAATATTCGGCCGGCGGCCGCCGCCGGGGCCGCAATCGTCGGATGGTGTTCCGAGATTGCTCCCTTGTTGGTCGTCAGCCGCCCCGGTTCCGTTTTTTGGGCTTTGATGAGGCCCATTTAACGGAGGAAATCACCGTGGAAAACCTGCTGTGGAACGGGAAGCCGGTGGAGTCGCTGGCGGCGGAGCAGTGGGTGCAGAATGAATTCACGGCAAAGGTGCGTTATGTAGGCGGAAATAGCGAAAGAGTGTAGCTGAAATCGGAAAAATCACCCGACTCTCTATGAATAGGAAGTCGCTCGATACTTCCCTGAATTCTGCTCTTGATTTTTAAGATGAGAGTGAAAAGAGAATAAGGAAAAAGTAAAAATCCCGTTCACTTTCGTGAACGGGATTTTTGGAGCTGCTAACCAGATTTGAACTGGTGACCTCATCCTTACCAAGGATGCGCTCTACC
>CAZSTR010000046.1:0-5811 GCA_964609975.1 uncultured Ruminococcus sp.
GACCGAGGTTCAACAGTTTATATGGAGTCACTGGGATGACACCATCCGGGTCACCAAGGAGGATAACGGCCGTCTTATCGGATTGCCCCGTCCCTATACCGTCCCCTGCATCGAAAATATGTTCCAGGAAATGTACTATTGGGACACCTATTTCACCAATGTGGGGCTGATGCTTTCCGGGAAAACAGAGCAGGCGCGGAACAACGCCGAAAACATGGCTTTTCTCATTCAAAAATACGGAAAAATGCTTAACGGAAGCACCGTGGGCTTTCTCAATCGCTCTCAGCCGCCCTTTTTCTCCCAAATGGTGCGGGAGATTTTCGAAAAAACCGGGGACAGGGAATGGCTGGGAGAAATGTTCCCGTCTGTGAAGCGGGAGCACGCCTTTTGGCAGACCAACCGGATGACTCCCTCCAGGCTGAACCGGTATTATTGCGACAATCCGGAGGATTTCAACCGCGCACACGCCGGCTGGCTGTGTGAGCGCTGTCATTTGGAAATGCCGGAAAGCGAGGAGGAAATTCGGGAATATGCCCAGTGCTTCTTGGCCTTTGCGGAAAGCGGCTGGGATTGCACCAGTCGCTTCGGCCTGCGGGCGCATGAATTCAATCCGGTGTGTCTCAACGCGCTGTTGTATAGCCTGGAAGCCAACCTTGCCTATTTCGCGCAGGTGCTGGAAAACGGCGAGGAAGCCCACTGGACGGCGTTGGCCGAGGAGCGGAAGGGCCGCATGAACACCTATATGTGGGACGAGTCACTGGGCGCTTTTCTGGATTATGATTTCCAGCGGGACGAAAAGGGCGGCCTGTTCTCTGCCGCCTCCTTCTATCCGCTGACCTTTGGGCTGGCCACGCCGGAGCAGGCGGCGCGCACGGTGGCGCTTCTGCCGCGCATCGAGCGGGAATTCGGCGTTTCCTGCTGTGAAGCGCGGGAGGGCATTATGTCGTTGCAATGGGATGAGCCGAACGGCTGGGCTTGCTTGCAATATATGGTGATTCGCGGACTGCTCAACTATGGCTATCGGGAGGAAGCGCTGCGCATCGCCCGGAAATATGCCGGCGTTGTGGAGAAAAGCTTCCGGGAAACCGGTAACCTTTGGGAAAAATACAATGTGGTGGCCGGGACGGTTTCCACTGCCACGGAATATGAGACCCCCACGATGATGGGCTGGAGCGCCGGCGTGTATCTGTATGTTTGCGCGCTGTTGGAGGAAAACGGAGAAAAGGAAGCTTAAAATCAATCAGAAACGAGGCTTTTTCATGAATTTTTTTGGATTTGACCATGAGGAAATGCGCTTTGTGGGGCGCTGGGCGCCCTATAACGGCGCCATGACCGCCACCTCCACGGGTTCGCGGATAAAATTCGCCTTTGAGGGCGAGCTGGCGGTGCTCCATTTTGACACCCGGCTGCAACAGACTCCGGCGCCTCATCTGTATATTCGGGTGGACGGCGGTGCCTTTGTGGAAGTCACGCTGGAGCAGTATATTCGGGTGCGCGCCGTGGGGGCCGGCCGCCACACGGTGGAAGTGATTCTCAAAAGCATGGTGGAGATGTTCCCCCGATGGCATTGGCCGCTGGTAAACCGGGTGTCCTTCCTCGGCGTGGAGGCGGAGGGGCTGACAAAGCTTCCTCGTCCCGCTAAAAAGAAAAAGACCATCGAATTTGTGGGTGACTCCATCACGGAGGGGGTGCTCATCGACCCCGACTATGCGCCCCAGGGGAAAGACCAAGTGGATCGCCCCTTCCAGGACGATGTGACGGCCACCTACGCCTGGCTTTTGGCGGAAAAGCTGGAGCTGGAGCCGCTGATGATGGGGTATGGCGCTGTGGGCGTCACCAAGGGCGGCTGCGGCGGCGTGCCCTGTGCCGCGCAGGCCTATCCCTTCTGCTTCGAGGGGGCGCTGGTGACGGGACCGCATCCGGACTATGTGTTCATCAACCACGGGACCAACGACGGCGGCCGAGACGCGGTGACCTTCACTGCGGGCTATGTGGCGCTGCTGGATGCGATATTCACCGCTCATCCAAAGGCACGGGTGTTCGCCATGACCCCCTTCTGCGGCGCTCATGAGGAAAACATCGAAAAGCTGGTGTCAGACTATCGGGAACGCCACCAGAAGGACATCCATTGCATCAACGGCTCCCATTGGCTGCCGCCGGATCCGGTGCATCCTCTGCGGGACGGTCATGCGCTGGCCGCGGAAAAGCTGGCGGAGGCGCTCAAGCCTCTTCTTTGACAGAAAGGATAGGAAAAAGAGAAATCCCGACGCGCGGAAACGAAATGTCCGAAGGGGCGTCCGTCCCTTTTGGAACATATCCGAGCGTCGGGATTTTTTGTGTAAACCGAGGCTTATTCAGGTTTTTCTTTTTGGGGAGAGAGCTTCGCCTTCGAAGCGGTTTCCCGGTTGATGGCATAAACACACAGGATGATGACGGCGCACAAAATCGCCTGCGCCAGCGTCATCGGCTCATGAAGCAAAAACACGCCGGTGACGGTGGAAACAACGGTGATCACCGCCGAAAAGGCGGAGGCTTTGATGAGACCGATTTTTCCGGTGGCGTGGTTATAAAGGAAATAAGCCGCCACAGAGGAAAGAACGGCCAAATAGAAAATCGCGCCCCAAAAGCCGGGCTGGACGGCGGCCAGTCGCAGCTGGGGAAAATAGTCCTTTCCCAACGCCGCCGGGGTGATCAGCCCGAAGCCGAAAGCGGCCACAGCGAACATGGCATAGGTGCGCTCCCAGGCGGAGAACTGGGCGGCGGTGGAGCGGCTGAGAAGATTGAAGATGGTGGCGGTGAGCACCGCTCCCACCAACAGTAGCAGCCCCAGGGTGTCGGTGGCACCGTTTTGCTGGCCAATGAGGCTGAACAGGACGATACAGCCGACGCTCAGCAGGCAGGCGCTCCATTGCAACGCCGAGGGGCGCTCCCGCAGAAACAGCGCCGCACAAAGGGTTACCACGGCAGGCACCATCCCAATGATGGCGCCGGATAGGGCGGTGGAGCTGTGGGCGATGCCATATAGTTCAAAAATGAAATACAGCAACGGCTGCATGATGGCCATCAGTCCCAGCCGTAGCAGGGGCTTGTGGCGATAGCTCACCCGGATGACTCCCAGTAGCAGAAGCCCGGTCAGCACCAAAAAGGCCACAGTGAAGCGCACCTGCAAAATCACCAGCGGGTGTGCTCCGCTCTGCAGAGCTATGCGGCTGAAATAATAGGAAAGACCGAAAATCACATTCGAACCAAAGGCACCAAGCGTTCCGGTGAGACGGCTACGGTTCAAGTGAATAACCTCCTTGTTTTTTGATAGTCTGTATCCAATGAAAGACGGAGAATCAACGGCTTGAAGGCCGTTGCCTCCGCTGTTTCACGATCGCGTGTCATTGTAGCGCTTTTCTTTGGGTTTGACAAGAGTTTTCAAGAAACTTTTAAGCGGTTTTTGAAGTTCCCTGTTGACAGTGTGGGTGTCTTCGTATGCCTGCGCTATAACGGAGACAAAAAATGTATCGTATGAGGCTTGAAAAGCGGAATGGAAAATGATACTATTGAAGCGAGGGGAAAGCTTTTTCCGTTTGGCATAATGATAAAGGCGGAGGGGGGAGAGCGCGATGCGGCTTTTGTTCAAGCAACGGCTGTTTTCCTGGTTCGACAGCTATGACATTTATAATGAGGCGGAGGAACGGGTGCTCACCTGGATGCCGAAATTTGAGCTGTATACGGCCAACGGGCTGTGGGGTACGCTTTGCCGGGAGTTTTTCTTGTTTCATCCCCGCTACCGGCTGGATGGAAACAGCTGGCGGATGAAGGGCGATTTTTTTGAATGGGATTATACCGTCGAGGACGGACTGGGCCAGCCGGTGGCGACGGTTTCGCGGGAGCTGTTTCGCTTGACGGACACCTATGTGCTGGAGGTGGGACGGCCAGAGAATGCGCTGGGCGTGCTGATGCTGGCGCTGGCGATCGACGCGGAGAAATGCTCACGGACTTGAAAAGCAGGATACGGGAACGTGAAAAAGTGAAAAATGAAAAAACCGGGGAGCGGGCACGCTCTCCGGTTTTTTGCTTGGATGAGGTCAATCGGTGAAAAGAGGAGTGGACAGATAACGGTCGCCGGTGTCGGGCAACAGCGCGACGATGGTTTTACCTTCATTTTCCGGGCGAAGGGAAAGCTCCAACGCCGCCGCCACCGCGGCGCCGGCGGAAATCCCCACCAAAATGCCTTCTGCGTGGCCGATTTCCCGCCCGGCGGTGAAGGCCGCATCGTTGCTGACGGGAAGGATTTCGTCATAAACCGCGGTGTCCAGCACCGCCGGGACGAAGCCGGCGCCGATGCCTTGGATTTTATGCGGGCCAGCCGTTCCGCCGGACAGCACCGGGGAGCTTTCCGGCTCCACGGCCACCACGCGAATTTGCGGATTTTGTGCCTTCAGATACCGGCCGACGCCGGTGATTGTGCCTCCGGTGCCGACGCCGGCCACGAAAATATCCACCCGGCCATCGGTGTCGGCATAGATTTCCGGCCCGGTGGTGTTAAAATGAGCCTGGGGATTGGCGGGGTTGACGAACTGGCCGGGGATGAAGCTATGGGGGGTTTCCCGCGCCAGCTCCTCGGCCCTTGCGATGGCGCCGGCCATGCCCTTGGCGCCTTCGGTGAGCACAAGCTCCGCTCCAAAGGCCTTCATCAGCTGGCGGCGCTCCACGGACATGGTGTCCGGCATGACGATGATGATGCGATAGCCTCGCGCGGCGGCCACGGAGGCGAGACCGATGCCGGTGTTGCCGGAGGTCGGCTCGATGATGACGGAGTCCGGGGTCAGCGCGCCGCGCTTTTCGGCGTCGTCCAGCATGGCGCGGGCAACTCGGTCCTTCACCGAGCCGGCCGGGTTGAAGAATTCCAGCTTCGCCAGGAGGCGTGCCTTAGAGCCGTGCTTCTTCTCCAGATGGGTCAGCTCAAGCAGAGGTGTTCCGCCGATGAGCTGGTCGGCGCTTGTGTATATGCGAGACATGACAGGACTCCCTTTCTTTCCGGTGGATATATTGCCTACCTGGGCGATAGGCAATCGGAATACACCTGTTATAGCACGCCGCCGGGGTGTTTGTCAAGCCTTTTCCAAAAAAATCGCATTTTTGGGGCAAAATTTCGGCGGAAAAATCTGCCGGGAATAACAATTGGGTATTCCCAACGGAGCGATTTTGTGGTATACTGTGGGTGTTATTTGGGAAAGTGGGCGATTTCGCTCGCAACCCATCGCAATTTGTCGAATAAGGAGCGAATGTCCAATGTATCCAATCATCCGCAAGCAGCGTTTGAACGCCACGGTCACGCAGATGGAAATCCAGGCCCCTCTGGTGGCGAAAAAGGCGTGCCCCGGCCAGTTCATCATTCTGCGCGTCGAGGAGGAGGGGGAGCGCATCCCGCTCACTGTGGCCGGCTGTGATCCCCGTGAAGGCACCGTGAAAATCATATTCCAGGTGGTGGGCGCCACCACGAAGAAGCTGGACGAGAAGCAGGAGGGCGAGAGCATTCCGGACTTTGTCGGCCCCCTCGGCGTGGCGACGAAGCTGGATGGCCTGAAAAGGGTGTGTATCGTGGGCGGCGGCGTCGGCTGTGCCATCGCCATGCCCATTGCCCAGGAGCTGCATCGGCTGGGGGCGGAGGTCACCAGCATTGTCGGCTTCCGCAGCCGGGACATCGTGATTTTAGAGAAGGAATTCGAGGCCTGCTCCGACCGGCTCATCACCATGACCGACGACGGTTCCTATGGCCGGGAGGGCAATGTGACCCTTCCGCTGAAGGAGCTACTGGAG
>CAZSTR010000047.1:0-5316 GCA_964609975.1 uncultured Ruminococcus sp.
CTTTGCTATAATACCACGCTTTCCCTCGTTTGTCAACCCCCTTTTTTCGTTTTTTTCAGTTTTTTCGCTTTTTTCTTGCTTTTCTCCCTTTTCTCCCTTTTCTCCCTTTTCTCCCTTTCCGCCCCCTCAGCCACCGAAAGCCGCCGCCGCAACACGCCACGCGAAACAGCCGACACCCCACCCCAACTACCCTTCACAACAAAATCCCCCGGTGGAGCAAAAGCTCCACCGGGGGATTTACCTTTCACTTATGCGCCCTGTTTATTTCATCAGCTCATCCACAAAATACGCGTTCGTGTTCGCGTGCTTTCCGTCGAAGCCGGTGACCGTCAGCCGCACATATTCGTCCGTATCCTGCACATCGAACGCAGCCTCGGTCACACCCTTTTCTCCTTCGGCGAGGCGCAGCTCCGCCCGACGCACGCCGGTGTTCAGTCGCACACTGGCCGCCGGCGAACATTCGATATGTATTTTCCCATCCTCATAGAACAGGCTGTAAATCTCCGGTCCTTCGGAAGAATAAAACTGTCCGGCCACCAGCGCATCCGTCAGCGCTTCATAGGAAAGCCGCTCTGCCTGGATCATCGTGAAGCCACCAAAGGAATCGTTTCCATGGTTATGGTTGTCGTCGGTCGCCGTGCAGAAAATCCGATTGCCGGCGCGCAGCATATCGTCATATTCCCGCTCATTATAGTCCGGATAGCCCCCTGCAACACAGCCATAGTTGACCATTTCCATGGCGTTCATTCCGCGATAGGCGGTATAATCCGCATAATCCTCCAACGACCAGACCGGATGGTTGTAGGTCACGAAAAATCCGTTTTCCCGTCCCGCGGCAATCATCTCGTTGATACATTCAGGAGTATAATGCCGCTCAAAATCCGGCTTCGTTTCATCGAAGCGCAGCCGGTCCCGATATTTCGGCGCATTTCCAAACAAATACTTCTCCCGATGATAGCACACCTGGGTGAGATTGCCCGGCGCCAACGCCACATAGCACAGGTGACAGGTTTTGGCGCGGAGAAACTCCACCCCCTCCTGAGTGATGTCCATTTCATAGCCATTGAGCGCAACAAACCGGTCGTCGGTCAAATCGCTGTGGTCCACCAGCACATTATGGTCGGTGAAGGCGATCGCCGAATAGCCCTGCGCCATATACATCGCCTTCAGCTCCTCCGGCGTTTTCGTTCCATCAGAAACAACCGAATGGCAATGCAAATTCGCTTTGAACCAACCGAGATTTTTGTCCAGCAACAGTTTTTTCATTGTTTACACCTCCAAAATATACAGCGCACAAAGCGCTTTTTCTCATTTTCTGCGATGCTTTCACGCTTGAGCTTCTATCTTCTACATTATGAGGGGCACACTTTTATTTGTCAACACCGTTTTTCAGCCCTTCAAAGCCTTCGCCGGGGAAGGCGGCGTTTTCCGGCTTCGGTTATACAGCGCCAGCGCAAGAAGCAGACCGCAAACGCCCGCAACAAGCTTTCCCACAATCATCGGCAAGACATACTCTCCGTTATAGGCGAGGGTCAGGGCCAAATGCCCGCCAAAGGTGAAGGCCGCTGACACCGCAAAGGCGCTGTTCAGCACCGTGCCTTTTTCATCCATCTCCTCCATAACGCTGAAGGTGGATGCGTTGGTCACCAGCGTGCCCAAAAAAGCCGAAGCAGACACCGTGTTGATGTCCAGAAGCGCGCCCAGCTTGCCAAGGGGCTTGCGCAATAGCTTCGACACCACAAACATCAGCGGCAGCGTGCCGGACAGAGTCACACAGGCATTCACGCAGATGAACGCCGCATTCTCCAGCGTGTCGAACTGTGGATGAACCGGGGTTTTTGTCAAGAAGGTGAACACCGCACACATAAGCCCCACAAGCGCAACCGCCTTCATGAAAAATCCGAAAACCTCAAAGCACTTGATGCAAGCCTTCGGCAGAAAAACCAGAGCAACCCCCACCAGCGCCGCAAAAAGAATCAGCGGCAACAGATTCTGCAACAGCACCACCGGGCCGATGCCACAGCAAAGTCCCGCCACAAAGCACCCAATCGGCACCGTCACAATACCACAAAGCAAGCCGAACAGCAGGGAGCTATATTGCGCCTTTTTCACGATGCTCAGAGAAAAGGGAACGGTGAAGGAAATGACACAGCCCATCATTGAGGAGGTCACATACGCGTGAAAGGCGCCGATTTCCTCGTTTTTACAAACAGTCTGAGCGAGCTGCATCCCGCCCATATCGTTCGCGAAAACGGCGGCGGGAACCACCGCCGGGTCGATGCCGAACATCTCATAGAATTTTTCGAAGGCCGGCATCATCCAGGCGCCCACCGCCGGCGCTATGACAATCATACCCAGCATCGACAGCGCCATCGTGCCGAACAGCAAAAAGCCCTTTTCAAATTCCTTTCCCAGGCCAAGTGGGTTCCCAAAAAGCCAATCCACAGCGCCAAAAACGGAGAAAACCAAAATCGCCACCGTTATTCCATTCATAACGCAACCTCCCGAAATCCATCGACGGTGAGAATCCATTTCGTTTCAAAGCCCGCGGCGGAAATCATTTCCTCCGCCTGACGAAAGCCGCAATCAACAAAACGCCGGTCGTGGCAATCCGATGTGAGCACGCACCCGAAGCCCAGCCGCCGGAATTCCTTCAAAAATTCCATCTGCGGATAGGGAATCGTGCGATAGCCGCGGGCGATGGCGCCGGTGTTCACCTCGAAAAGAGGAATTTTCCCTTTCAGGGAATGGATGGCCGCAAGACCCAAATCCAGATACGCTTTGGCAGATGGGTCGAAAAATCCGCCCGCCTCGTTGTTTTTGGCCACAAGGTCGAAATGGCCGAGGATGTCCACACGCTTTTCGGGCAGACGCGCCACCGTTTCATAATACTTCTCGACAAAAGCCAGCCCGTCTCCACTGAAATTCGCATCGATATATTCGCGGGTCTCCTGCAAGCCCCGGTCGAAGCCCAAAATCGAGCCATTTATATCCAGATAATGCACCGAGCCGATGACATAATCGAAGTCGGCCGTATCCACATCGGAATAAAACTCCAGCTCCATCCCGCAAAAAACATCCATTTTTCCCGCATAGCGGGCTTTTAGGGCGTGAATTTCCCTTTTATAGTCCTCCGCCCGCTCCGGCGTCATTTGATACGGATAAGAGGAAAAAGGCATATAGGAATGCTCCGAAAAGCCGATGGAACCGAAGCCTCGCAGGAGGGCTTCGCCGAGCATTTCCTCCGGCGTGTCTCGCCCATCAGCATAGGTGGAATGAATGTGCAAGTTCTGCTTATAGCCCATGATATTTCCTCGCCGCCCCACGATTTCAAATGTACGGGACAAGCATAGCACAAACCACTCGCTTTTTCAACAGAAAATACATATTTCTTACGCCAACGAAAAAACGCCGGGCGTGGCACGAAAGGAAAGCGAAGGGGTTAGATTTCCCAACCTCTCTCGCTTTCTCTCCTTTTTACGGCTTTTCTGTTTTATCCAATTATGAGCTATGACAGCCTTTTCACGGCCAATTTCCCCTCGAACACGAAGGCTCATCCCGCACAAAGGCAGCAAAGACAGCACTTCCCCCTTCCGGAAATTTTCCCGTCGATGGCGGTGACGCACAGACACAGGGTAATCACATCGTTGCACAGCTCCTCGTCCAGAACGCCGAGGATTTCCAGCATTCCCTGGAGATATTCCTCGATTTTTTCTTTCCGTCCCCAACCACCCTGAAGGAGGTTTTCACCGCGCCAAGGTCAAAATTCTCGCCAAAGGCGCACACAAGGCCGGATAAATCAGCAGATATTCTGGCTCGTTGATCTTTCCGTCGGCGGTCACGGAGCCAATCACGAAGCCGGCCAGAACAGCGACCGATTTTTCGGTGAGCAGCCCCCCTTCTCTGCGGCGGTCAGCTGCTCACACGCGTTACAGAGCTTTTTTAATTCCAGCATAAAAAACACTCCTTTTTTCTCAAAGAGGGAGATCGTATCGACGAGCGGTACCGCAACAACGACCTTTACAGCAAATGCAAAGGTGGTTAATACCAATTCACCTCAAACCGGCGATAACAGCCACATGGCCCTGTGGTTTGCAGTGCTCCTTGTCAGTGGCGGTGCACTCATCGGCATAGTAGCTTACGGCAAAAAGAGAAAATGTTCCGCAAAGTAACCGGCACCGACAGAATTTTGTGGAAACGGCGTCCAATTGCGTAAAACCACTTGAAATTTGGCGAAGAAACGCGTATAATACGCCTGTAAGCCATATCCGACAAAAGAAACAGGAGGGTTTTTTATGTGCAATGTTCGACCCGAAACAATGGCCCGCATCACCACCCGCAAATTGGCGGATGCTTTTATCGAGGAGCAGGTGAGCGCGATTCGCGCGCAGGTGGGCGACAAAAAGGTGCTGCTGGCCCTATCCGGTGGCGTAGATTCCTCGGTGGTTGCGGCGCTGCTGATTAAAGCCATCGGGAAACAGCTGTATTGTGTTCATGTGAACCACGGCCTCATGCGCAAGGGCGAAAGCGAGCAGGTGATTGAGGTTTTCCGCAATCAGATGGACGCGAATTTGATTTATGTGGATGCCACGGACCGCTTTTTGGATTTACTGGCGGGCGTGAGCGAACCGGAAAAGAAGCGGAAGATCATCGGCGGCGAATTTATCAAGGTTTTCGACGAGGAGTCGGCAAAGCTGGAGGGGATTTCCTTCCTGGCGCAGGGCACGATTTATCCGGACATTCTGGAGTCGAAGGGTGTCAAGGCACACCACAATGTGGGCGGACTTCCGGAGGATATGAAAATGGAGCTGGTTGAGCCGGTGAAGCTCCTGTATAAGGACGAGGTGCGCGTGGTGGGCGAGGCGTTGGGCCTGCCCCATGGCATGGTTTATCGTCAGCCGTTCCCCGGCCCTGGACTGGGTGTGCGCTGCCTGGGCGCCATCACCCGCGACCGTTTGCACGCTCTGCGGGAGGCGGACGCTATCCTGCGGGAGGAGTTCGACAAAAACGGATTGGCCGGCAAGGTGTGGCAGTATTTCATCGCTGTTCCTGATTTCAAGAGTGTTGGTGTGCGGGACGGAAAGCGCTATGAGGGCTGGCCGGCCATCATCCGCGCGGTGAACACCACCGACGCCATGACCGCCACCATCGAGGAGATTCCGTATGCGCTTCTCCATCACATCACCGACCGCATCACCAATGAGGTGGACGGTATCAACCGCGTGGTGCTGGACCTCACCCCGAAGCCGATCGGAACAATCGAGTGGGAATAATTTTGCGGTCACTAAAAACCCAGTATTTATGCGGGTTTAGGCG
>CAZSTR010000048.1:0-4959 GCA_964609975.1 uncultured Ruminococcus sp.
CGAACCCGGGACCGACCGGTTATGAGCCGGTTGCTCTAACCAACTGAGCTAAAGGCCCATATAGTGGCTCATGTCAGTCACGAATGACATTTTACCACAAAATAGCCATTTGTCAAGGGATTTTTCGCAAATGCTCCTTATTTTCCGAAAAAAAGCGCTATCTCAACGGCTTCAAAAACCAATCAGCGCCCGAAAAACGGCTTTTTTCTCGTCAAAAGCCATCCTCCGGGCGCCAAGCCTGTCAATCGCTGAAAAGCGCCTTCTCCACCTGAGCGCACAGATAATGATACACCGGCAGATGAAGCTCCTGCACCTTAAAGGTTTCCGTCTCCGGCACACAAATGCACACATCGCAGATTTCCTTCAGCCGCCCGCCCTTTTGGCCGGTTAGCCCCAGCGTTCTCAGTCCCAATCCGCGGGCGGTCAGCGCCGCCTCCACCACATTCGCGGAGTTTCCAGAGGTGCTCAGGCACATCAGCAAATCCCCCGGCCGTCCAAGCCCTATCAGCGGCTGGGCGAACAGCAGACCCGGCTCCACATCGTTGCAAAAGGCCGTATTCAGCGCCGCGAAGGCGGGCAGGGAAATCGCCGGAACCGCCCGCTGAAGGCGGCATAGAGTTTCCTCCGAAAGCTGGGGAGATTGGGCGCGCATTTCCGCCTTCTGCGCCTCGTCCAACGGCCGCTTGCTGAGAAAGCCCTTCATCAGCTCGCCCACGATATGGTCACAATCGGCACAGCTTCCCCCGTTTCCGCAAAGCAACAGCTTCCTTCCGGCAGAAAAGGTCTCGATGAGTTGTTTTTCCGCGACTTCGATCTCCGGCCGACTCTCCTTCAGCGCCGGATAGCGGCACAAGAGCTCTTCCATTCTGTCCACTCCTTCTTTTTCTCGAATTCACAGCAACGCCGTGGCAACCGCTGCATAATCGCCGATGTTCTCCCCCAGCGTCGCCGGAACCACCTGACAGCAGGCCGCCGCCTGAGGCAACGCCTCCGCGGCAATCGCTTCCTCCATGGCCGGGCGCAACAGTCCCTCCGATCGTGCGAACACACTGCCGATAACAATGCGCTCCGGGTTCAAAAGGTCGATGAGGATGGCGAGACTGCGCCCCAAATATTCGCCGGAAAGGCGATACACCTGCCGGGCGGTCTCATCCCCCGCCAGAGCGGCCTCGGCAATGGATTTCGCCGTCACCTGCTCCGGCGCCGTTCCGTTGGCGAAATAGGTCGGCTGAAGCCCCTGCTGAACTGCCTGCTTCCCCAAGGTATAGCCCAGCTGCGCCAGGCCACCGCCACTGCAAAAGCCCTCCGCAGAGCCAACCTTTCCGTATCCGCTGGGGCCGAAGGGCGCCAGCCGCACATGGCCCACCTCGCCGGCATTTCCGTTGGTTCCGTCATACAGCCGCCCATCCAAAATCAAGCCGGCGCCGAAGCCGGTGCCAAAGGTCAGGAACACCATATTGCGGCAACCCCGGCCGGCGCCGAATTTCCATTCGGCCACCGCCCCGGCGTTGGCATCGTTTTGCAGCTTCGCCGGCACACGATAGCGCTCTTCCAGCCACTCCGTCACCGGCACCCGATCCCAGCCGGTCAGGCTGGGCGGCGCCAAAATTAGACCCCGCTCCGCATCCAGCGGGCCGCCGCAGGATACGCCGATTTTTTCCAGCTGTTCCATACCGGGAAGAGTGTCCGCCAGCGCCATCAGCTCCTCCAGCATCGCACGCGGCGAAATATCTAACCGGGTCGGGATTTTTTCCTTTCCCAAAAGCTGAACGCGGTCTCCCTCAACCTGTGCCGTGATTACGGCGCATTTCGTGCCGCCGATATCCACGCCCAATATAACCATGCCTTTCCCTCCCTCTTGCCGCAGCCGGCAAGCTATATAGCTTTATACATCCAGATAGACGCCATGCCGCACAAAGCAATAGCGGTCATCCCACCGGCTGTTCTTCCCGCCGCACCAAACCGGCGAATCCGCATAGAAGGAGGAGGGGCACACCCCATAATCCTCCCCGCATTTCAAATGATGGGGGCCAAGGAGATTGCGCAGATTTCCCACGATTTCAATCTCGATGACATTCTCCCCCTCCTGCAGCAGGCCATTCAGAGAAACCTCGTATGGCTGCCAGAAAACAGTTCCCGCTTCCCGGCCATTGACCCGCACCCGCGTGACCGTATCACAGCGGCAGGCGAAGCGCAGACTCCGCCCGGCGCACTCCTCGGCGGTCAGCCGCACCCGCTGGCACAGCGTCATCCGCCCGGCAAAAAACGGGAAGCCCTGTTCAGTAATATCCCCCGGGGACAGGCGCTCCGGCTTTTCCGTGACAGAGAAGGGGCCGGCATAGCGCACGCCCCGGCGCTCCAGCTGTTCCGGCGCATCCGCCGCCCAGACACCGAAATCGCCCACCAAATAGACAGCCTCCAGCTCTGTGTCATAGGCCAGCTTGTTTTTCTCTGTTTCGAACTCCAGCGCGTTGCGCAGGTCGCGATACACCTCCTCTGACTGGGTGAAATGCACCGCCAGACGAAGCTCGTTTTCGCCGACAAGGAGTGCCTCCGCCGGCAGGGGAAGCTTTTGGAAGGAGGCGTCCCAATAGAAGCCGATCGGGGTTGTATCCACCGGACGGCCGTTGAGGAAAACGGTGAATTTTTCTGGCGTTTCCAGCACAAGGAAGGTAGGCTTTTCCGGCACCTTTTCCACCCGGAAACGGAACACAAGCTCCACCTCCACCGGCCGTTCCAGCTGGCAGGCCTTCTCCTGTACATTCAGCACCGGCTGATTGATTTCCTGCAGCTGGCCGTCGAAATAATAGTCACAATAATCTAGCGTCAGCGCATTTTCGTCGCACTCCTCCAGCTCCCAAGCCGTACCCAGCCGGTCGTTGAGCGGACGGAGGGGCGTCGGCGCCGCGACAGGAGCGAAGCGGTCATCCTCGAACACGAACAACGCCACTGAGCCCATGCCGGGCAGCTCCCAAACCAGCGAAACCGTATCCGCCTCCGCCGCATAGGTCACCGCGCACAGCTCGCCAGTCATATAATCCAGCCGCGCCGCGCTTCGGCCGACAACATTCAGCGAAAACCGCCGTTTTTCGTCATCGGTGTTCACTATATACAGCATTTGACAACCGGGGAAGCGCCGCACCGCCGTGGCCACGCCCCGGCCGTCGCCGGAAAAGGTGAAGGGACGCACCGTCTCCGGCAACGCGGAAACCAGCTCCTCGGCAGTTGCATAGCCGGGACAGAACCAGCACAAGGCATCCGCCCGCTTATCCCGCTGACCGCCGACGCGCGTGGGCTTTTCCCAGGAAAAGAGCAAGTGGCCACCGTTTTCCCGATATTTTTCCAGCAAACGCAGGGTTTCCGGCGCCAAATTCGAACAATCGGGAACCACCACCGCGCGATAGCAGCATTCGCCGACCCGCAACAGGGAGCCTTCCACCGCTCCCCGCTCCGCCATCAGCCGCTCATCCCCCAAATGATAGGGGATTTGCGCTTCGTCCAGGGTTTTCAAGAGATGGGCAATGCTTCCATCCAGCCCATACAGCTTGTCATAATCCCGGTTGTTGAAGCTCAGCCAAGCGGAGGACATAGGATGCAAAACCAGCGTGTCCGCCACCGTCTCGCCCTCGCTCAACAGCATCCCCATACGGCTGAAAAAATCGTTGAGCTTTCGGTATTCCGGCCACCAGGGCTGCTGAAAATACAGCGTCGCCGGATAATCCCGCTTGCGCAGACCCCGCAGGCTGTAGCCCTCCAAATGCTGGCAAATCCGGTTCACACCCCGCACCATTTGCCATTCGGCAATCCATTTCAGCTCCTCGAAGCTCACATCCCAGCCGCACATGGCAAAGGTTTCGGTGAGCACCTGCTTTTTCCCGGTTTGCGCCGCCACCGAAGCCACCTGCGTCGCGGTCACGGAGCTACCGATGCGTCGGCCGAGCCAGTCCACGCCGGGCATATGGAGAAACTCATAGTTGGGCATACAGGCGCCGTTCGGCGTGAGCTGGCCGACCAAATCGTCCTCCAGCACCATGTGGCCGGTCAGACGGGTGTTGTGCTCCTCACACCAGTCATACAGTTGGTGCATATAGCCGTCGCAGAACAAATCCCGCACCAACTGCCAAAACCGAAAGCGCACCCGTTCGCAATCGGGTGTTTCGAAAAACAGCCCGGCCAGCAACGGCGCCAGTCGTTCGTCATACCGCTTTTCGTATTCCTCCTCCAGCACAAGAGACCAGGGGATTCCGTTGCGGGAAGCCTGCGGCTCATCGGTAAAAAAACCGGCAAAGCCGCCGAAGGTTTCCTCGCCCAGCGCCTGCACATACCGCTCATGCACATTCTCTAAAAACGCGGCCGTAATTTTTTTGTCCAGCAAATCCACATAAAAGGGGTTCACTTCATAATAAAAATGCAGATTTTTTCCGTTAAAGGAAGCGTTGGCGACGGTGTGCTCCGTCCGGCAGGGCTTTTCCGTTTCCTCGAAGCGCAAATACTTCTGCTGATATTCCTCGCCGAGGCCGTTGACGATGCCTCCACCGAAGCCGCTGGGCCAGCCGTTTTCGTCATAACCCCAGGCCTCCATCCCGCGCCGCACGCCTTCCTCAATACCGCAACGCACGTTGTCCATCCATTCCCCGCCCAGATATTCGGTCTGCAGACCACCGCGGGCGTGCATGAAATAGCCGCCCATACCGGCCTCGTCCATACAACCAATCTGGCGGGCGGTTTCCTCCACCCGCAGCTGTTCATTCCAAGACCAAAAGGGAAGCGGCCGATATTTTTTCGGAGGATTTTTCAATTTTTCCTTCCAGTTATCCATAGAAATCCGTTCCTTTCCTCGACCTATTTCGAAGCCGTTCAACGCCATTATAGCGTGAACGAAAACGCTTGTCAATGAAAAAAAGCCCGTTAGTAGAAAAATTAAATTCCGGTTGGAGCGGCGGCCAGGCTGAAGTAAGT
>CAZSTR010000049.1:0-4656 GCA_964609975.1 uncultured Ruminococcus sp.
ATCGAGTGTCCTCTCCCAACTCTCAGGTTGGTTAAGAACACTCGATATGGTCGAGGTGACAGGATTTGAACCTGCGACTTCTACGTCCCGAACGTAGCGCTCTACCAAACTGAGCCACACCTCGAAATTTCAGCTTCCGCCGCGGAAGCTATGTCATTATAGTACAACTTTGCGGTTTTGTCAATCGTTTTTTCTCAAAAAAGCGCCGGCGACGGCGAAAATCCGGTGAAACATCGCCGGAAAAACGGTGAAAAACCGGTGAATAACCGCCGAAAAGGGAAGAAAGGGCGGAAAATTGGGGCGCAGCGGATTTTTTTGCTTGACAATCGCCGCGGGGGATGATAAACTGAGAAAAAGCGTTGATGGGGACGGCGGCGGCCTGTTTTTTCAGAGAGTGTCCGGGTGGTGCGAGGACACAGAGCGGGTGGTCAAGGCCCACCACCCCGGAGCGTGCGCTGAAAGAAGGCGCGCCGGCCTGCCGCCGTTATCCGGCATCGACGAGTGCTGTTCTTTTTGGGAGAACGGTAGAAGTAGGGTGGAACCACGAGGCTTACAGCCCCGTCCCTTCGCGGGACGGGGCTTTTATTTTTTGCCGGAACAAAAAAGGAGAGATACGCTATGCTGAAAATCACACTCAAGGGCGGAGACATTCGGGAGGTGGCCGAGGGCACCACGGTGGATGCGCTGTGCCGGGATATTTCTATGGGGCTGTATCGCAACGCCTGCGCCGCCCGCATCGACGGAAAGACGGCGGATTTGCGCACCCCGCTGACCGCGGATTGCACGGTGGAGATTTTGACCTTCGATGACCATGAGGGACAGAGGGCTTATTGGCATACCACCTCCCATGTGATGGCGCAGGCGGTGAAGCGCCTGTATCCCCAGGCGAAGCTCACCATCGGCCCCTCCATCGACGAGGGCTTCTATTACGATTTCGACATCGAGCTGAGCGTGACCGCCGAGGTGTTGGCCGCCATCGAAGCCGAAATGAAAAAAATCATCAAGGAGGGCAGCGAAATCACCCGGTTTGCTCTCCGCCGCGCGGAAGCGCTGGAGCGGATGGCGGAGGAGCCGTATAAGCAGGAGCTGATTCGCGACCTGCCAGAGGAGGAGGAAATCTCCTTCTATACCCAAGGCGAGTTCACCGACCTGTGCGCCGGCCCCCATCTGCCGGATGTGGGCCGCCTGAAGTCCTTCAAGCTGCTGTCCGCCACTGGTGCCTATTGGAGGGGAGACAGCCATAACAAGATGTTGACCCGTATTTATGGTATCTCCTTCCCGAAAAACGCCATGCTGGAGGAATATCTGACCCAGCTGGAGGAGGCAAAAAAGCGGGATCACAACAAGCTCGGCCGGGAAATGGAATTTTTCACCACCGTGGACACCATCGGCCAGGGGCTGCCGGTGATTCTCCCGAAGGGCGCCCGCGTGATTCAGCTGTTGCAGCGCTGGGTGGAGGATGTGGAACAGGAGCATGGCTATCTGCTGACGAAAACCCCCTTCTTCGCCAAGCGGGAATTTTATAAAATCTCTGGCCACTGGGATCACTATCTGGACGGAATGTTCATTTTGGGTGACCCCTATGATGAGACGAAGGAGTGCTTCGCTCTGCGACCGATGACCTGCCCCTTCCAGTATCAGGTTTATCTCAACCGGGCGCGCTCTTATCGGGATTTGCCTATGCGCCTCGGCGAGACCTCGACTCTGTTCCGCAACGAGGACAGCGGCGAAATGCATGGCCTGATTCGTGTGCGCCAGTTCACGATTTCCGAGGGCCACAATGTGGTGCGCCACGACCAGCTGGAGGAGGAATTCAAGGATTGCCTTGAACTGACGAAATATTTTCTCGGTACCGTCGGCCTGCTGGATAAATGCACCTTCCGCTTCTCCCAGTGGGATCCGGCTAACCCCAAAAACAAATATGAGGGCACGGCGGAGCAATGGGAACACGCCCAAAGCACCATGGCGCAGATTTTGGATAATTTGCAGGTGGACTATACCGTGGGCATTGACGAGGCGGCCTTCTATGGCCCGAAGCTGGATATCCAGTATAAGAATGTCTACGGCAAAGAGGACACGCTGGTCACCATCCAGATTGATATGCTGTTGGCGAAGCGCTTTGGAATGTATTATACCGACGCGGACGGCCAAAAGAAGCTGCCCTATATCATTCACCGCACCAGCCTTGGTTGCTATGAGCGGACGCTGGCCTATTTGATTGAAACCTATGCGGGCGCTCTGCCGCTGTGGATGATGCCGGAGCAGGTGCGGGTGCTGCCCATCTCCGAACGACTGCTGGAGCAGGCCGGAGACATCACCGACCGGTTGAAGGCGGCGGGAATTCGTGCCCAGCTGGATACCCGTAACGAGAAAATGGGCTATAAGATTCGCGAGGCCCAGGTGGACAAGATCCCCTATATGCTGGTGATCGGTGACAACGAGGTTGCCCAGCAGGTGGTGTCTGTGCGCCATCGGAAGGACGGCGACTTGGGCACGATGTCGCTGGAGGATTTCATCGCCCGTGTGCTGAAGGAAACGGCGCTGAAGGAAAAGAAATGATTTCCACACGAACGGAAAAAGACGGAAAAATGGAAAGGGCGAAAAAAGACCGCTGCATTTTGCAGCGGTCTTTTGGAGCGAAGGCTTATTCACCGGTTTCGTCGGCTACCGCCTGTTCGGGAACGGCGCAGACGGTGGGCTTTCCCCGAAAAAGGGAGGCAAGCTCTGGCGAAGCGGCCATGGAGACATAATCGTCCTGAGAAACTACCAAATGGTCCAGCAGACGAATGTTTAGCGTGGATAAAAGCTTTTGGCATTGCACGGTGGTTTCGATGTCGGCGCGGGAGAAAAAGGCGTGGCCGCTGGGATGGTTGTGAGCCAATACGACCTGGGTGGCGTTGTCCCGCAAAGCCTGTTCCACCAGCCCGCGGAAGCTGAACTGAGTGGAGTTGACGCTGCCGGAGAAAATGCGGGTGGTATTGAGCAGCTGGCATCGGTTGTCCAGCGACACCAGCACCACCGACTCCACCTTTTCGCCGATGAACCAGGGGAGCACGCAGTTTCCATAATCTTCGGTGGTATACAGCAGCCTCCCTACCACATATTGCTCCCGCATATACCGCCGGGCCAGTTGGCCGCAGAAGGTGATGAGGGTGGCGGTGTGGGGCGTGATTTCCGGGATGCGCACCAAATCCGCATAGCTGGCATCCAGCACGCCGACCAGCGAGCCGAACCGCTCCACAAGGAGATGCCCCAGCGCATTGGTGTCGCGATAGGGCAGCGCATAATAGAGCAGCATTTCGAAGACCTCGTGGTCGCTGAAGCTATCCAGTCCGTTGCGCAGCATTCGGCTTTTCATTCTTTGCCGATGACCGGCATGGATGTTGGCTTTTTCCTCCATGCTCCCGTCCCTCCTGTTTTTCACTGTTTTCGCTATTGACCCTTATAAGGAGATTGTATCACGATTTTTGGCTGTTGTAAAGTCTGACAGGGAGGCTTTTATGAAAACGGTTATAACGGTTGCGGCCAATGACGCCGGCCAGCGCCTGGATAAATTTCTGACGAAAACCTATCGGGCGCTGCCCATGCCGCTGTTGTATAAGGCAATTCGAAAAAAGGATATTCGGCGCAACGGGAAGCGATGCACGCCGGCCGACCGGCTGGAGGCTGGGGATGAGCTGAGTCTGTTTTTGCCGGAGGATGCGCTGGAAATGAAGGCGCCGGTGTATGATTTCATGCAGGCCTCCCGCCAGCTGGACATCGTCTATGAGGATGAGCAGATATTGCTGCTCAACAAAAGGGCGGGGCTGCTGGTGCACCCGGACGAGCGGGAGTTCCGGGACACTCTGATCGCGCGGGTGCAACGCTATCTGTACGAAAAGGGCGAATATGACCCGGCGGCGGAGCAAAGCTTCGCTCCGGCGCTTGTCAATCGCATCGACCGCAACACCTGCGGCATCGTTATCGCGGCAAAAACCGCCGAGGCGTTGCGTATATTGAACGAAAAGCTGAAAAATCGAGAAATCGAAAAATATTATCTTTGCATTGTGCATGGCACTATGGAGCGGAAGGGGGCCACACTGGAGGGATTCTTAGAGAAAAAAGAGGCGCTGAACCGGGTGTATATTTCCGACGCGCCTAGCGCGGGCGCGCGCACCATCGCTACCCGCTATCGCGTGCTGGAGGAGCGGGACGGCCTTTCTCTGCTGGAGGTGCAGCTGCTCACTGGGCGCACCCATCAAATCCGTGCCCATTTGGCCAGCATCGGTCATCCTCTTCTGGGGGACGGAAAATACGGCACGAACGCCCTCAATCGCGGCACGGGCTTCGACCGTCAGGCGCTGTGCTCTTATCGGCTGCGCTTTGCCTTCACCACCTCCGCCGGCTCACTGGAGCGGCTGAACGGGCGGGAATTTTCGCTGGAGGAGATTTGGTTCGTGGATGCGTTCCGCCGTGGGGAGATTCGGCGGGGGACGGCGGCGGAAAAGCCCGTCCAAAGCTCGGCCTCTCCGTTCCTTTCGCAACAAAAAACACGAAAAAAAGCAAAATCTTGATTTTTCTCTTGACAAATCGAAAAAAATGCTTTATGATGATAGTCGTGTTTGGGGGCGTAGCTCAGCTGGGAGAGCGTACGGTTCGCATCCGTAAGGTCGAGAG
>CAZSTR010000050.1:0-4330 GCA_964609975.1 uncultured Ruminococcus sp.
CCACCACCGAATACACTGGAAAGCCATATTCGTCGCTGATTTCCGCCATGGCGGAGCGATCGGTGCGTCCCTTTTCCTTCCGATCCACCATCACGAACACCGCCGCCACCCGGACACCCTCCAGAGCACCCAGCACCGCCATGCTCTCTCGAATCGCCGTTCCGGCCGTGATCACATCCTCCACAATCACGACCTCCTCGCCGCTTTGGGGCTTATAGCCCACAAACACGCCGCCCTCGCCGTGGTCTTTTTCCTCCTTGCGATTGAAAAAGAAGGGCACATCCAGTCCATCTTTGGACAAGGCGCAGGCCGCCGACACGGCGATGGGGATTCCCTTATAGGCCGGGCCATACAGCGCCGTTCTTTTCGCTCCCACCTTCTCCAGATAGGCCTTGGCATAAAACTCGCCCAAGCGGGAAATCTGGTCGCCGGTCTTGATTTCTCCGGCGTTGATGAAATAGGGGATTTTCCGGCCACTCTTGGCGGTAAAATCGCCAAACTTCAGTACCCCGGCACTCTCCAAAAAGGCGATAAACTCTCTCTTATACTGTTCCATTTTCTTTTCCTCTCTCAATCCACAAACTCGCGCACACAGCGCTCATAGGCGGCCACCGGGTCCGCGGCGGCGGTGATGGGGCGTCCCACCACGATATAATCCGAGCCGATTTCCTTCGCCTGCGCCGGCGTCATCACACGCTTCTGGTCGCCCAGCTCGCCGTCGGCGAACCGCACCCCCGGCGTCACTGTCAGAAAATCGCGGCCGCAAAGGGAATGTACCTTTTCCGCCTCCAGCGGCGAGCAAACCACGCCGTCCAGCCCCGCCCGCTTGGCATTTTCCGCATAGTGCATTACCACCCGGTCAATGGGCTCATGAATGAGCAAATCCGCCTCCATGGCCTCCTGGTTGGTGGAGGTGAGCTGGGTGACGGCGATGAGCAGGGGACGGCTTCCGTCCGGCCGCGTCAGCCCCTCCAGCGCCGCCTCCATCATCGCCACCGTGCCGCCGGCATGAAGGTTGCAAATATCCACATCTAGACGAGACAGCACCGCCATGGCCTTTTTCACCGTGTTGGGAATGTCGTGCAGCTTCAAATCCAGAAAAATTTTATGGCCGCGCGCCTTGATTTCCCGCACAATCGCAGGGCCTTCCGCATAAAACAGCTCCATTCCGATTTTCACAAAGGGCTTTTCCCCCTGAAACTTATCCAAAAACGCCAGCGTTTCCGCCTTTCCGGGAAAATCGCAGGCCACAATAACGTCCTTACCCATGATGCGCTCCTCCTATACAATCCGACAACTTATCGATTCCGTATTTTTCCATCACTCGCGGCAAATCCGCCACAATATCCCGGCAGGTGAAGGGGTTCACCAGGTTGGCCGCCCCAATTTCCACCGCCGTGGCGCCAGCCAGCATCATCTCCAGCACATCCTCCGCCGAGGAAACGCCGCCCATGCCCACCACCGGAATGTTCACGGCGGCAGACACCTGATACACCATCCGCACAGCCACCGGGAATATCGCTGGGCCGGAAAAGCCGCCCATTTTGTTGGCAATCACCGGCCGCCGGGTTTTCAAATCAATACGCATCCCCAGCATAGTGTTGATGAGGCTGATGCCATCCGCCCCCGCCGCTTCGCAGGCCTTGGCGATGGCGACAATGTCCGTCACATTGGGGGAAAGCTTGACGATAACGGGCTTTTTCGTAACCCGCTTCACCGCTTCCACCACCTGTGCCGCCGCCTTGGGGTCAGTGCCAAAGCTCATGCCCCCGCCATGCACATTGGGACAGCTCACATTAACCTCCAGCCAGCCCACCTGCTCCTCCTTGTCCAGCCGCTGACAGGTTTCAGCATATTCCTCCAGCGAAAAGCCACTGACATTCGCCATCACCGGCTTATAGAAGCATTTTTTGAGCCGGGGCAGCTCCTCGCGGACAACCCGCTCCACTCCCGGATTTTGCAGTCCCACCGCGTTGATCATCCCAGCGGTACATTCGGCGATACGGGGCGTGGGATTGCCGAAGCGCGGCTCTCTGGTGGTCCCCTTGAAGGAAAAGGTGCCCAGACAGTTGATGTCATAATATTCGGCGAATTCATATCCAAAGCCAAAGGTGCCAGAGGCGGGAATCACCGGGTTATCCAACCGCAGGCCGCACAGCTCCACACTCATTTCTCCCACAGAATCTCCTCCTTTCGCAGCACCGGGCCATCCTTGCAAATCCGTTTATAGCCGGTGACGGTTTTGCAGGAGCAGCCCATACACGCTCCGAAGCCACAGCCCATTCGCTCCTCAAAGCTCAGCTGTCCCTCAGTGGTCGTGGCACGATACACCGCCCGCAGCATAGGCTCCGGGCCACAGGTGTAAAAATAGGTATATTCCGCCGGGAGGGCGTCAGTGACGAAGCCTTTTTTTCCATGGCTTCCATCGGCGGTGGCAACGGTCACATCACAGCCCAGTGCCCGGAACTCCTCCTCATAGAACACCTCAGCCGCCCGGTTGAAGCCGAGAACGACCGTCACCTCCCGACCCTGCCGGCGAAGCTCCTTCGCCAGCATATACAGCGGCGGCACACCCACGCCGCCGCCCAACAGCAGCGGCCGCTCCCCGGCCGGGGTCAAATCATAGCCGTTGCCCAGCCCGGTGAGCACATCCAGCGGTTCCCCCATCTGCATCCGGGAAAGCTGCTCCGTTCCCTTGCCGACCACCTTATAAATCACCGTCACCGACCGGTCATCCCGGTCGCACACGGAAATCGGGCGGCGCAAAAACAGCCCATCCAGCCGGATGTTGATAAACTGCCCCGGTGCCGTGATAGCCGACACATCTCCCGCCAGCCGTAGCCGATACACATTCTCGGTCAGCGGGCGATTTTCCTCGATTTCGAAAAAGCTCTGTTTCATGTCCTTCCCCTTTACGCAAGCCCCTCCGGCTTATGCGTCGATCGTCGATATGGTCAGCGTGGTCTCCTCCAGCACATCCAACAGCACCCGCACCGTATCCAGAGAGGTGAAAATGGTCACATTGTTTTCCGTCGCCAGGCGGCGAATCTGCTGACCGTCGCTCTCCTGCACCGAAGCGCCGATGTCCCGCGTGTTGATGACATAGGCGATATGTCCCTGCCGGATGGCATCGGGGATTTCCTCGCTTCCGCCGCTGATTTTCTCCAGCACATGGGTGCGAATTCCGTTTTCCTTCAGGAATTTGGCCGTGCCCTGGGTGGCCAGAATGTTGAAGCCCAGATTATAGAACCGGCGAATCAGCGGAAGAGCTTCCTCCTTGTCCTTGTCGGCGACGGTGGCGAAAACCGAGCCATAGTTCTGCAAACGGGTGCCCGCGGCCTGCAACGCCTTATACAGCGCCCGGTTGAGCTTGTCGTCATAGCCAATGGCTTCGCCGGTGGATTTCATTTCGGGAGACAGATAGGCGTCCAGTCCCTTGATTTTGTTGAAGGAGAATACCGGAACCTTCACATAATACCGCTGTTTCTCCTCCGGATAGATATCGAAAATCCCCTGCTCCTTGAGGCTCTTTCCGAGAATGACCTCGGTGGCGATGTCCGCCAGACTATAGCCGGTGGATTTCGACAGGAAGGGAACCGTCCGAGAGGAACGGGGGTTCACCTCGATGATATACACCTGGTCGTTTTCGTCTACGATGAACTGGATATTATACAAACCCACAATGCCGATGCCCAGCCCCAGCTTTTTGGCATATTGCAAAATGATGCCCTTCACCCGGTTGGAAATACTGAAGGCAGGATATACGCTGATGGAGTCACCGGAATGGATGCCGGTGCGCTCCACCAGCTCCATGATACCCGGCACGAACACATCCCGACCGTCGCAGATGGCGTCCACCTCGACCTCCTTTCCCTGGATGTATTTGTCCACCAGCACCGGCTTGTCCGCGTCGATTTCCACGGCGGTTTTCAGATAATGGCGCAGTTGCTCCTCATCCGCCACAATCTGCATTGCGCGGCCGCCCAGCACGAAGCTGGGACGCACCAGCACCGGATACCCGATTTCACTGGCGGCGGCCACGCCGTCCGCGATGTTGGTGACCGCACGGCCCTGGGGCTGGGGAATTCCCAGCTCCTTCAAAATCTTTTCGAAGCTGTCCCGGTTTTCCGCCCGCTCGATGGCGGCGCAGTCGGTGCCGATGATGCGCACTCCCCGCTCCATCAGCGGCTGTGCCAGGTTGATGGCCGTCTGGCCGCCGAGAGAGGCGATGACGCCCTCCGGCCGCTCGAAGTCCACAATCGCCATCACATCCTCCGGCGTCAGCGGCGGAAGAAAGAGCGGGTCGGCGGTGGTCTAATCGGTGGAAACG